>JAGWRZ010000038.1 GCA_028876365.1 Acidobacteriota bacterium
CACCTCGTCGAAGTTGCGGCCCGTCGTCATCGGGTACACGAGGATGAGCTTGACCTTCTTGTCCGGCCCGATCACGAACACGTTGCGCACCGTCGCGTTGTCCGCCGGCGTCCGCGCCTTGGCGTCGCCCGATGTGCTCGCCGGCAGCATGCCGTAGAGCTTGGCGACGTTGAAGTCGTTGTCGCCGATGATCGGGTAGTTGGGGCGGTACCCCTGCGTCTCCTCGATGTCGGACAGCCAGCGATCGTGGTCACCGGTCGAGTCGACCGACAGGCCGATCACCTTCACGCCCCGGCGGTCGAACTCGGGCTTGATCCGCGCCATGTAGCCGAGCTCGGTCGTGCAGACCGGGGTGAAGTCGCGCGGGTGCGAGAACAACACCGTCCAGGAGTCGCCGATCCACTCGTGAAAGCGGATCCGCCCCTCCGTCGTCTCCGCCTCGAAGTCCGGAGCCGTCTCGCCGATCTGGAGCGCCATCCTTTTCTCCTCTCCGACTGGCTTTCGATGCATGCTGGAGCCTGTACGGTCTCGGCTCCTCCTAGGCGGCCGCCTCAGCCGCCGTCGCGATCGCCTCGCCGACCGCGACCACCTCGCCGACCACGACCAGCGCCGGCGTCTCGAGGCCGGCTGCGACGCGGCCGATCGCGCCGAGCGGAGCGGTCACCGAGCGCTGGCCGTCGGTCGTGCCGGCCGAGACGACGGCGACCGGGGTCGAGGCCGGCTTCCCCGCGACGACGAGCCGCTCGGCGAGACGCGACAGCCCGGCGAGTCCCATGAAGGCGACGAGCGTCCCGGGCACGGCGGCGAGCGCGGCGGTGTCGAGCGCGTCGACGTCGTGGGCGGCGAACGCCGTCACCGCCGCCGACGCGCCCCGGTGCGTGACGGGGATCCCCGCCGCGGCCGGGACGGCGCTGAGCGACGAGACGCCGGGGATCACCTCGAAGGGAATCCCGGCGCGGGCGAGCGCGAGCGCCTCCTCGCCGCCGCGGCCGAAGACGAACGGGTCGCCGCCCTTGAGCCGCACGACACGCCGTCGGCGGCCGTGCGCGACGAGCAGCGCGTTCACCTCCTCCTGGGCGAGCCCCTCGCGCGGGATCCGCAGCGCGTCCGCGGGCGCCTCGGCGAGCAGCTCCTTGCCGGCGAGCCGGTCGTGGACGAGTACCTCACAGGCCTGTAGCCGTGCGAGCCCGCGCACGGTGATCAGCTCCGGGTCGCCCGGACCGGCTCCCACAAGGGCCACGCTCATCTCCGCTCCGGCACCCGCCAAGCCGGTACCTCCGCTCCTTGGCCGGCCCCGTCGAGCCTACGCCTGTCCAGCGCCTCCTCGACCCTGCGCCGGAAGAAGTCGCGGCGGTCGGCGTAGGTCGCGAGGTTCGCCTTCGCCCACGGCCGCAGCGCGCGCAGCTCGGCAGCGAGCCGCTCGTGCTCGGGGCCGACGCGCGCCGCGAAGTCGTCGCGCAACCGCTGGGCGAGCGCCGGCGACGCGCCCGCGGTCGAGACGGCGACGGTGATCGGGCCGCGCCGGTGCAGCGCCGGGAGGATGAACGAGCAGAGACGGGGAACGTCGGCGACGTTGCAGAAGATCCGCCGCTCCTCTGCGTCCGCGAAGACCCGCTCGCCGAGCGCCGGGTCGGCGCAGACGACGAGCCAGACGCCGTCGAGGAGCGCCGGCTCGTACGCGGCCGAGACCTCGACCTCCGCCCCGCTCGCGCGCAGCGCCTCCGCCTTCTCGCGGGCCATCGCCCCCGAGCCGACGACGAGGCAGCGCCGCCCCGTCAGGTCGAGGCACGCGACGTAATGAGCCGCGTCAGACACCAACGGAGTGGACGCGCGCCCCGACGCGGTCGAGCCGCACCGACAGCTCCAGCCCCTCGACGCCGAGGGTGACGAGGTACGAGCCCGGCCCGCCCGCCGTGACCTGGACGCGCTGGAGCGTCTTGCCCTCGAGCGCCGACAGCGCCTCGCTTACCTCGGCCGCGCCGTCAGCGAGCGCGCGCCCTCCGGGCAGCCGCCGGTAGGTCTTCAGCGCCGCCTGCTCGCCCTCCGGCCCGTAGAGGCCGCGGATGCGACCGGTGGCGAGCCCGAGCTCGAGCAGCTCCTCGAGCGCCTGGGCCTCCTCGTCGGGCAGCTCGCCGTCGGCGACGGCCGCGACGAGGTCGGCGAGCCGGCCGCGACGCTCCGGGTCGTGGACGAGCGCGAGCACCGCCTGCGCCTCGCCGAGCGCGACCTCGGCCGCCTCGCCGCGGAGCGTCACCGTCACGCGTGCGCCTCCCGATTCTTCGCTTCGGCGTCGGCGAAGCCGACACCTTCGCTGCTGTGCAGCTCCGTCGAGCCTACGCTGCCGAGGATCGCGTGCAGCTCGTGCTCGAAGCCGCCGTGCTCGATCGAGCAGTGCATCCCGCACTCCTTCGGTGCGTTCGACTCCCACCACCAGCGGCCCGCGCGCTCCGCCTCGCCCGCGCGGATCGGGCGGGTGCACGGCGCGCAGCCGATCGTCGTGTAGCCCTTCGCGTAGAGCGGGTGGACGGGCAGCTCGCGCTCGCGGACGTACTCCCAGGTCTCGCGCGCCGTCCACTCGGCCAGCGGGTTCAGCTTCGCGATCGCGCCGTGGTCGTGGTCGATCTCGACCTTGCGGATGTTCGTCCGGGTCGCCCACTGGTCGCGGCGCAGGCCCGTCATCCAGGCGTCGAGGCCGGCCAGGTGCTTCGTCAGCGGCTGCACCTTGCGGACGTTGCAGCAGAGGAGCCGGTTCGGCACCGACTCGCGGAAGAGATCGAGGCCCTTGCGGGAGACCATGCGCGCGACGTGCTCCTCCTCGGGCGAGAGCAGCTCGAGGCGCAGGCCGGGATAGCGGTCGCGCAGCGTCGCCATGAACTCGTGCGTCTCGGCGGGCAGGCGGCCGGTGTCGACCGAGAAGACGCGGATCTCCGGGTCGATCGCGTACGCCATGTCGAGCAGGACGGTGCCGTCGACCTGGAACGCGGTCGAGATCGCGATCCGCGGCGAGAACTCCTCCAGCGCCCACTCCAGCAGCGCGCGAGGCTCCTCGCCCTCGAAACGGATCGACAGCTCACCCGCCTCCAACTCGTCCAGCAGCTCGAAGGTACTCACTCCTCGCTCTCTCCCCTGACGCGCTTGCGTGCGGGCTCGAGCCCCGCGAGCGCGCCCAGCTCGTCGTCGGACAGGCGGCGCTGGAAGGCGCCGAAGCTCTCGCCGTCCGCGCGGCCCTCGAGCCAGCCGCGGACGAGCCCCTCGACCGCCGGCTCGAGCCCGTCGCTCGGCACGCGGCGGAAGAGCGAGGCGCCGATCGCCGCACCCGGCCCGAGCCCGCCGCGGACGAAGACGTCGTAGGCCGCGATGCGAGCCCCGGCCGCGTCCTTGCCGGTCGTCGCCTGGAAGCCGAGGTCGCCGACCCAGTGCTGCGCGCAGGCGTGCGGGCAGCCGTCGAGGTTGAGCCGCAGGCTCTCGACGTCGCGGCCGAAGGTCTGCTCAAGGTGGGCGACGAGCTCGCGCAGGCGCGTCTTCGTCTCGCCGACCGAGAAGTTGCAATGCGGCTCGCCGGTGCAGGCGACCGAGTTGCCCCAGATCTCGTTCGTCTCGAGCGGCAGGCCGAGCTCCGCGAGCCGGGCGAGCGTCTCGTCGAGCCGCTCGTTCGGGACGCCGGTCAGGATCAGGTTCTGCTGGCGCGTCAGGCGAACGTCGCCGCCGAGCTCCTCCGCGAGGTCGGCGACCGCGATCAGCTGGTCGCCGGAGGAGAGCCCGAGCGGGACGGGCACTCCCACGAAGGAGAGCCCGTCCTGGCGCTGGGCGTGCACGCCGAAGTGCGCGGAGGGTTGCGCCTCGACGGCGGGAAGCTCGAACCGCTCCAAGGTGCGCCCGAGCCTCGCCTCGACCCGCTCGAGGATGCCCTCGGGGCCGAGATCGTCGACCATGAACTTCAGCCGCGCCTTGACGCGGGACATGCGGTACTTCAGGTCCTCGCTCCAGACCGAGGTGACCGCGCCGAGGATCTCGATCGCCTCCCCGGCCGGGACGAAGACGCCGAGCTCGCGGGCGAGCCGCGGCACCGACGAGAGCCCGCCGCCGACCAGCACCGCGTAGCCGTCGCGGCCCTCGTGGACGACGCCGACGAGCGAGACGCAATTGATCTCCGGCGCGTTGCAGCGGTCGGGGCAGCTCGCGATCGAGTACTTGTGCTTGCGCGGGAGGTTCGCCCACTCGGGGTTGCCGTAGAACTCGGCCGTCGCGGCGTCGACGACCGGGGTCGAGTCGAACAGCTCGTCGGCCGCGAGCCCGGAGACGGGGCAGCCGGTGATGTTGCGGACGGTGTCGCCGCAGCCGCCGGCGCTCGTGATCCCGGCCGCCTCGAGGACGGCGAAGACGTCGGGAAGGGCCGCCAGCTCGAGCCAGTGGAGCTGGACGCACTGGCGCGTGGTCAGCTCGGCGTCGCCGCGGCCGTAGCGGTTCGAGACCTCGCCGATCGCGCGCAGCTTCGCCGGCGAGAGCGTCCCGGCCGGGATCTTCACGCGCAGCATGAACGTCCCGATCTTCGGCTTGTCGTGGTAGAGGCCCCACCACTGAAGACGGACGATGTCCTCCTCAGCCATGCGCTCATACCCCGCAGCGATCAGCGCCGGCAGCTCGTCCCGGATGCCGAGCGGCGCCCGGTCGCGCTTGATCCGCTCGACCGAGTTGCGCTCATAGACCGAATCCCACGTCGGCGCAGCCACCGGGTCGAGGCTACCGGCAATACTTCAATTTGTAAAGCGCTAATGCTTTAGTTGAGAAAGCAGGTTGTCGACTCCGCCGCTCAGCACGCTCGTCTCTGTCGACACGCCGGGCTGCTGTCGCTTCACGGCTCCGGCGCAGGCTCGTTGGTCTCGCCTTGGTCAGCCTGGAGCTCGTCTTCTGTGACCTCGAGGACCTGGCGCGATACCGGGTTGTGGAGCAGCAGGCGCCGCGGCCTAACGCTCATCGGCGAGAAACCGCACACGTGATGCGTGTAGCCGCGATAGCTGACCGGATCGCCGTGTTGAAAGTTCCGCATGGTGCCGCAGAGCGTGGAGCCGCCTCGGCTTTGCATCGGTGCAGCCGGCCACAGATGCGATCCCTCAAACAACGTCGCCGCCGTTCAAAACGTGCAACTCCGGGACGAACCGATGTACACGGGAGGGGAGCGCGGCAATCGCTGGGGCTGGGACTTGCCAGGCCAAGGAGGCGCAGCTAGAACGCTTCCGCGGGCGAGGCGTGAAACTCGACGGCTGCAGCGCCTCGCCCGCTTTCCCGCCCACGACCTCTTCGAAGCGGCGGGGTCGCTCATCCGCGAAGCGGCGCTCATAAATTGCTTCTATTCGGCCGCCTTCGCGCCGTCCGGCGTTGACGGGAACTCCGGCTGCGGCTACCGCGCCCACCGACGGGGCCCGCGACGGCTCTGCTAGAAGGTACAGAGGAGATCCCCGAAGGGAAGGAGCCCCCGGTGAGCGCAGCAGCCGACACTGCCGAGGCGCTGCAAGACTACGCGCACCCCGAACGCCTCGTCACGACCGAGTGGCTCGCCGAGCACCTCGACGACCCGGACGTCGTCGTCGCCGAGTCGGACGAGGACGTGCTGCTCTACGAGACCGGCCACATCCCCGGCGCGGTCAAGATCGACTGGCACAGCGACCTGAACGACCCGGTCGCGCGCGACTACGTCGACGCGGAGTCGTTCGCCCGGCTGATGGCCGCAAAGGGCATCTCGCGCGACACGACGATCGTCTTCTATGGCGACAACTTCAACTGGTGGGCCGCCTACGCCCTCTGGGTGACGTCCCTCTTCGGCCACCCCGACGCCCGCCTGCTCGACGGCGGCCGCCAAAAGTGGATCGCGGAGGGCCGCGAGCTGACGACCGACCTGCCCCGCCCCGGGCCGGCGCACTATCCGCAGGTGGAGCGCAACGACACGCGCATCCGCGCCTTCCGCGACGAGGTGCTCGCACACGCACGCGGCGGGGGCCGCCTCGTCGACGTCCGCTCCCCGGGCGAGTACAGCGGCGAGCTGCTGCACATGCCCGACTACCCGCAGGAGGGCGCGCTGCGGGGCGGCCACATCCCGGGCGCCTCGAACGTCCCCTGGAAGACCGCCGCGAACGAGGACGGCACCTTCAAGGACGCCGCCGAGCTACGCCGCATCTACCTCGAGGAGCTCGGCCTGGGCGGGCCGAACGAGATCGTCGCCTACTGCCGGATCGGCGAGCGCTCCTCGCACACCTGGTTCGTGCTCACCCACCTGCTCGGACTCGAGCGCGTCCGCAACTACGACGGCTCCTGGGTCGAGTGGGGCAACGCCGTCGGGGTACCGATCGAGCGGCCCGGCCAGCCCGTCCGCCCGCCCCTGTGAGCGCGGCGGCGCCGCTGCCGGGACGCCTGGACGAGATCGTCGAGGCGTTCACCGACCTGCCCCGCGACGTCAAACTCGAGCTGCTGCTCGACTACGCGAACCGGCTGCCTCCCCTGCCGGAGCGCTACGCCGCGAACCGCGACTCGCTCGAACGCGTCCACGAGTGCCAGACGCCGTTCTTCGTCGCAACCGAGGTCGAGGACGGCCACGTCCGCCTCCACTTCGACGCACCCGACGAATCGCCGACCACCCGCGGCTTCGCCGGCATCCTCCACGCCGGCCTCGACGGCGAGCCGCCGGACGACGTGCTCGCCGTGCCGGCCGACTTCTCGGCCCGGCTGGGGCTGAACGAGGCCGTCTCGCCGCTCCGTCTGCGCGGGATCGCAGCCATCCTTGGCGTCGTACAACGCCAAGTACGCACACAGACACGACAAAGCCCAGTATCCACCCAACACTGAACCGCGACCTTGCGCCACGCTCGTCCCACCCGCTGACGCCGCGCTTCGCAGCCCGGACGCGGAGCCTCCATGGCACAGCTGCCAGCACCGATCCCGGAGTTCCAGGGTCTGTCTGAAGAACGGTGTAACCACGTTGGGCACGGTTAGTTGACAGCGTTTCCGAGTCGGCCTTCGAAGGTGATGGCGAAGGCGTTGAGGGCGGGCTTCCAGCGGGTGCTCCATCGTTGTTGGCCTCGACCCGTAGGGTCGAGGCTGCGGACGGCGAGGTAGAGGCACTTCATCGCCGCCTGCTCGGTCGGGAAGTGTCCACGCGCACGGACGCTACGTCGCAGGCGCGCGTGCACGCTCTCGATCGCGTTCGTCGAGTAGATGACCTTGCGGATCTCGGGGCTGTAGGCCAGGAAGGGAACGAACTCCGCCCAGGCGTTTTCCCAGAGGCGGATGATCGCCGGGTAGCGCTCGCCCCACTTGCCGGCGAACTCGTCGAAGCGCTCCCTGGCGGCTTGCTCTGTGGCGGCGGTGTAGACGGTGCGAAGGTCGCGGGCGAGCTCGTACCAGTGCGCCTTGCTGGCGTAGCGGAAGGTGTTGCGGACGAGGTGCAGCACGCAGGTCTGGACGATCGCGAGCGGCCAGATGTCGTTGACCGACTCGACAAGGCCGCGGAGGCCGTCGCAGACGAGGATGCAGACGTCGTTGACGCCGCGGTTGCGGATCTCGCTCAACACCTGGTGCCAGTACTTGGCGCCCTCGCCGCCATCACCGACCCACAGGCCGAGAATGTCCCGCATGCCGTCGACGGTCACGCCGATGACGGTGTAGACCGGCCGGTTGGCGACCTGGCCGTCGCGGATCTTGACCTGGATCGCGTCGATGAAGACCACCGGGTAGACCTCGTCCAGCGGCCGGCTCTGCCAGGCGGCCATCTCCTCGAGCACCCGGTCGGTGATCCTCGAGATCGTGTCCCGCGACACCTCGGCGCCGTAGACGTCGGCGAAGTGCGCCGCGATCTCGCCCGTCGTCAGCCCCTTGGCGGCGAGCGAGATCACCAGCTCGTCGACGCCCGACAGGCGCCGCTGCCGCTTCTTGACGATCCGCGGCGCAAACGAGCCATCGCGGTCGCGGGGGACATCGATCTCGACCTCGCCGACCTCGGTCAGCACCGTCTTCGAGCGGCTGCCGTTGCGCGAGTTGCCCTTGTCGCGTCCCGCCGGCGCGTGCTTGGCATAGCCGAGGTGGTCCTCCATCTCCACCTCCAGCGCCGTCTCCAGCACCGTCTTCGTCAGGTCGGTCAAAAGACCGCCGGGCCCGACCAGCTGGGCGCCCTCGCTGCGGGCACGCTCGACCAGCTCCTTGGCGAGCTGCTCGTCCGCCGACGGCTCCACGATCGGCGTCATCTCCTCAGACACTACGAGCTCCCTTCCGCCGGCCACCCGGCCGGCAAGTCAGGCCCTCGTAGTTACACCGTTAGCCGGACAGTCCCCAACGTCCGGAGTTCCGCACGAGGTAGGCGCCTGTTGAGGCCGCGATCCCGCATGGGGAGCGGGTTTGCGGTTGTTTCGGGCGTGTGAGGGGGTGTGCCTACGCCGCGTGGGCGTCGGCGGGG
>JAGWRZ010000039.1 GCA_028876365.1 Acidobacteriota bacterium
ACGTCGTCTGCACGGCGTCCTCCGCCTCTTCGCGGTTGCGGAGCTGATGAAGGCAGTACGCGTAGATCTGCTTGCCGTACTGCCGGTAGAGCTCGTGCGTAGCGTCGGTGACGCTGCGCCCTGCTGCGGCCATTTCCCTCGACCCCCCGATCTGCGGACCGTCATTGTGCGATATAGCTCTACGTCTTACAAGTCACCCTTTAGTGGTATTCCGCAGCTTCCGACCTGCGTTTTCCTTCTCAAATCTCCTATCCGAGCGGCCCTCCCGCGACGAGCGCCACGACGCCGCCGAGGGCGAGGAACGGTGCCAGCGGGATGCCCATCGTCCGGGCGCGCGCCCCGTGCCGGGCGAGGAGGACGACGCTCGGGACCGCGGCCGCCGCAAGGGCCACGACGAGCGCGAGCGGGACGCTGCGGCCGACGGCGACACCGAGGAGGAGCGCGAGCTTGACGTCCCCCATCCCCATCCCGCCCGGACGGAGGACGGCCGCCGCGAGCAGGAACGCGGCGGCGCCCGCGCCGGCGACGATCCACACGACCGATGGATGGACGGCGGTGCGCGCCGCGAGCACGATCGCCGCGGCGGGTAGGACGATCCGGTTCGGGATGATCCGCCGGCGGACGTCGACGACCGAGACGACGGCGAGGACGCCGACGAAGAACACCGCGACGAGCGCGTCGACGGTCCCGCTCATGCGACGTTCCGGTCGTTGATCTGCCCCTGGAGCTCTCCCACGTATGCGGAGAGGTCTCGCTCGCGGAAGCCGATGAGCTCCTCACGCTCGCCGACGTCGCGCTCGCGCTTCTCCACGCGGTCCTCGCGCAGCTCGATCTCGGCGAGGAGCCGCGCCTCGCGGATACGCAGCTCCTCGTCGGCTTGCGCGATCTGCCCCGTGCGCTCGGCGATCCGGTCCTCGCTCTCGAGGATCCGCTGCTCGCGCAGCTGCACGCGCTGCTCGCGCTGCTCGAGCTCGGCGAGGAGCGCGAACGCCTCCTGCGAGACCTGGCCGTGCCCGTTGCGCTCGCGCTCGAGGCGCTCGCCGTCCTCACGGAGACGAGACTCGCGAGCGGCGAGCGCCGCCTCGCCGTTCGCGAGCATCTTCTCGCGGGCCTCGTGACGACGCTCGAGCGTCGCCTCGCGCTCCGCGACCTCGTCCCCCCGCTCCTGCAATCGCTTGCGTTGCTGCTCGAGCTCGGCCGCCGCGGCGCGAACGCCGACCTCGCGCTCGGCCACCCCGCGCTCGCGCTGGCGCGCAGCCGCGTCGAGCTGCCGGATGCTCTCCTCGCGGGCGATGAACGCCGCTTCCTGGTCCTCGCGGACAGCCTCGAGCGCACCGCGCTCCCGCTTCAGCTCGCGCTCGCGCTCCGCGAGACCGGCGAGCTGCTGCGCGAGGTGCGCGCCCGCCTGCGCCCGCTCCTGCTGGACCGACTCGAGCTCGATCGAGCGCGAGTCGATGTGGGATGCGAGCTCGGAGACGCGGGCCTCCTCGGCGACGATGTCCGCGCGCATGCGCGCGAGCTCGGCGCGCTCGCTCTCCAGCTGCTCGCGCTGGATCTTGAGGATGACCTGGAGCTCCTCGACGTCCGCCTGCGCGGTCTCGGCGCGCGCCGCGAGCTGCTCGACCTCGGCCTCCCTGACCGCGAGCTCTCGCGCCGACCCGAGCTCGCGCTCGTACGCCTCGACGTGATGCTCGAGCGTCTCGCGCAGCGCCCGCTCCCGGCCGAGCGCGGCTTCGAGCTCCTCGCGCAGCGCCGCGAGCTCCGCCGGCTCCCCGGCGCCGGCCGGCTCGGGCAGGATGGGGACGATCTCGCCGAGCGGCAGGAGCTCCGGCAACGCCGGCTCGACGACCGGCGCCGCCTGCTCGGTGTCGGCGTCCTCCTGGCCGAGCTTGCGCGAGAGCTGCGCACGCAGCCCGGTCCCGAATCCGGTCTCGGTCTCGTGCGTCACTTGAAGTGGAGGTAGGTCGTGATGTTCAGGAACGCCGGCCCGAGGATGACGACGAACATCGCCGGGAAGATGAAGATCGCGGTCGGGAAGAGCATCTTGATCGGCGCCTTCATCGCCCTCTCCTCCGCCGCGGCCTGCCGGCGCAGCCGGGAGTCCGCGGCCTGCACGCGCAGGATCCGGCCGAGCGAGATGCCGAGCTGCTCAGCCTGGATCACGGAGCGCACGAAAGCCGCCACCTCCGGCGCGGGAACGCGCTCCGCCAGCTTCTTGAGCGCATCCGCACGCGCTTCGCCGATGCGCATCTCGCCGAGCGTGAGGGCGAACTCGTCGACGAGCGCCCCGTCCATGTGCTCGGTCAGCTTCGAGATGGCGCCGTCGAGCCCGAGCCCGGCCTCGACGGAGACGGCGAGCAGGTCGAGCGCGTCGGGGAGCTCCGAGCGGATGCGCTCGCGGCGTCCGCGGATGCGGACGGTGAGGAGCATGTCCGGCGCGATGAAGCCGGCGGCGGCGAGCATCGGCGCCAGCAGGACGCCGGCGACCGGTGCGATCGCCGCCCCGAAGGAGACGCCGACGACGATGCCGCCGAGCGCGAGCCCGGCCTTGAGCGCGAGGAACTGGGAGGCCGAGACACGCGTCGCGAGGCCGGCGGCGATGAGCCGCCGTCCGATCGCGTCGGCCGACACCTTCGGGTTGAGCCGCAGTGCGAGCGCCGCGAGGCGCTCGACCGACGGTGCGACCACGCGCTCACGGAACCGCGGCAACGTATCCGCCGGCTGTGCGCGGCGCGCCCCGTAGGCGCGTGCGCGCTTCAGCGCGATCTGCCGCCGTCGCTGCGGGGCGGTCGCGACCTCGCCGGCGAGGAACAGGGCGACGGCGAGCGAGAGGATGCCGAGGAAGAGCAGCATCTCAGCCTCTGAACGACACGATCTTCTTGAGGACGACGGAACCGATCGCGAGCATCACGAGCGCGACTGCCACCATCGTGTGCCCGGTGCTCGAGTGCCAGAGCGGGCTCATGTACGCGGGGCTGATGAGGCTGATGAGCGCGGCGACGAGGAACGGCAGGCCGCCGAGCACGTACGCGGACATCCGTCCGGTCGCCGTCAGGCTCCTGATCTTGCGCGCGAACTGCTGGCGCTGGCGGACCGTCTCCGCGACGACGTCGAAGAGGCCCGCGAGCGAGCCGCCGATCTGCCGCTGGATCGTGACCGCGTTGAGCACGAACGAGAGGTTCTTCGAGCCGATCCTCTCCCCCATCTCCGCCAGCGCCTCGTCCATCGGGCGCCCGAGCCGCGTCTCCGTGAGGACGCGCCGCAGCTCGCGCGCCGTCGGCTCCGCGCCTTCGTCGACGACGGCCTGGATCGCGTGCCGGAACGAGTGGCCGGCCTTCAGCGACGCCGCGACGGTGATGAGGAGATCGGGGAGCTGGTTGTCGAACGCCTTCATCCGGCGCCGCGCCTTCGACATGACGTAGGCGATCGGCGCCGCGCCCGCGGCGAGCATGAAGAGGACGACGAGGATCGCCGGCGCGCCGGCGACGAGGAACACGAGCGCGACCGCGACGGCGCAACCCAGGCAGATGTACAGGAGCTCGGACGCGAGCAGCGGCAGGTCGGCGCGGGTCAGGAGCCGTTGCACGGCGCGGAACTGCTTCACGTTCGCGAATGCCTGCTCGGTCGCGGCGACGACGCCGCGCACGAAGGAGCGTCCCTGCCTGCGCCGCTTGGCCTTCACCGGGCGCTCGCTCGGACCGAGGTGCGGCGCGAGACGCGTGCGCAGCCAGGACCCGCGGCGCGCGCCGGCGGCGAACCAGCACGCGAGGAGGACGAGGGCGCCGACGGCGCCGGCGAGGACGACCGGAGCGAGGGACGACCTCCACGCCGAGGCGGGGAGGAGGTTCGGGGGCGGCGTGCTCGGGAGTGTGGCGAGGCCGGTGTCGGGCAGCGACACCCTGCGCGTCGCGGTCCCGGCGCCCGCGACCGAGGCGGACAGCGTCACGCCCTGTCCCGGTCGAGCGGCGGTCACGTACCGGAGCTGCCACGTGTGCGACAGCTGGCGCGCGATCGACGCGTACAGCGCCGAGAGCTGCGCACTCGACGACGCCTCGCTGAAGAGGCCGCCCGTGTCGGCGGCGAGCGCGCGCAGCGGCGCAGGCGTGAATCCGGGGCCGTCGATGCCGATCGCGTAGACGGACGCGTGCGCGCTGCGCGCCGCGGCGACCGCCTCGGCGAACGTCGCCGTACTGGACACATCCTGCCCGTCGGTGACGACGACGATGACGCGTCCGGGCTGACCCTGCTGCGCGAGCGCCGTCGCCCCGCGCACGACCGCATCCCACCGCGCCGTGCCCTCGCGCGCATCGACTCCGAGCCCGCTGAGCGCCGCATCGGCGTCGGCCGCCGAGCTCGAGAAGCCCGTGAGCGTGACGGCCTGATGGCCGAAGGTGACGATCTCGATCTGGTCGTTCGCCCCCTTCGCGGCGACGAACGAGCGCGCGGCGGCGGCGGCGTCGCGGATGGAGGCGCCGGCCATCGACTGCGACCGGTCGACGGCGAGGACGACGCTCTTCGCCTGGCCGAGGTTGACCGCCTGCAGGCCGGCGGCGGGCGTGCCGTTCTCCGACAGCTGCGGCGCAGCCGTGCCCGCGGGCGCGACGACGGTGAGGCGCACCTCCGGGTAGCCGCTCGTGTCGACGCCGGCGATGCGGACGTCCGCCGCGGCGACCGGCGCGAGGAGGAGGAAGGCGAGGATGACGGCGGCCGCAGCCTTCTTCACTGTTGGCCGCCTCCGAAACTGTTCACCGCGAACGCCGCGCGCAGGTCGGCATCGTCCTGCGAGAAGAAGCCCGGCGGCAGGATGACGTTGTTCGCCGCGAGCTTCTCGAGGAAGTGCGGCTTGAGGCCGGTGGCCGCGAGCGGGGTCAGCAGCCGCTTCGCACGTGCGGCATCCGCCTCCGTCGGCGCCGACGCGACGAAGAGGTCCTGGAGCGTGACGACGTCGGACTCCATGCCGATGACCTCCGCGATCTGGCTGATGCGGCGCGAGCCGTCCACGAGCCTGACGATCTGAACGAGCACGTCGAAGGCGCTCGCGATCTGCTCGCGGATGGCGCGGTGCGGAAGCTCGACGCCGGCGGTCAGCACGAGCGTCTCGAGGCGGGAGAGGGCGTCGCGCGGCGAGTTCGCGTGGATCGTCGTCAGCGAGCCCTCGTGGCCCGTGTTCATCGCCTGGAGCATGTCCACCGTCTCGGCTCCGCGGACCTCGCCGACGATGATCCGGTCGGGGCGCATGCGCAGCGCGTTTCGGACGAGCTCGCGGATCTTCACCTCACCGCTGCCCTCGATGTTCGGCGGCCGCGACTCGAGCGTGATCACGTGCTCCTGCTGGAGCTGCAGCTCGGCGGCGTCCTCGATCGTGACGATGCGCTCGTCTCCGGGGATGAACGCCGAGATCGCGTTGAGCGTCGTCGTCTTGCCGGTGCCGGTTCCGCCGGAGATGAGGATGTTGAGCTTTCCCTTCACGCAGGCGCCGAGGAACTGCGCCGCGCGCGCCGACATCGTCCCGAAGGAGATGAGGTCGTTGATCGTGTACGGATCGCGCGAGAACTTCCGCACGGTGAGCGTCGGCCCTGTCAGCGCGAGGGGCGGGATGATCGCGTTGACGCGGCTTCCGTCGGGCAGGCGCGCGTCCACCATCGGCGACGCCTCGTCGACGCGGCGGCCGATCTGGGAGACGATCTTGTCGATGATGCGCATCAGATGCGCCTCGTCGACGAAGCGCGCGTTCGTCCGCTCGATCTTGCCGGCGCGCTCGACGTACACCCGGTCGGGCCCGTTGACCATGACCTCCGTCACTGTGTCGTCGGTGAGGAAGCGCTCGAGCGGCCCGTAGCCGAGGATGTCGTCGGTCAGCTGCCGGACGAGCTCGCGGCGCTCCTCGCGCGTGAGCGGCGTCCCTGCGAGCGCGAGCTCCTCGGTGACCGCCTTGTACACGCGGTCGTTGAGATCCGAGCCCTCCTCCTTGAAGAGCTCTTGCCCGAGCTTCGCGATGCACGCGTGATGAACCGCCGCCTTCAGCTCCGCATACGGATCCGTGCGGACGTCGGACGGCGCCTCGCCGACGGCGCTCACGCCGTCGACCGTGCGGGATAGGCGATCGTGCAGGCCCACTATGCCTTCGCGAACGAGAGGAGTCGCTTGCGCGCCTGGGCGGTCGGAGCCTGGTGCTTGGGCGCCATCTGCTTCACGAGGCCGGTCATCGCCCGTGCGAACTCGGAGCGCGGCTGGGTGAGAACGGCGGACTCGCCGCGGTTCACGCACACCTGCACGGTGCGGTCGAGCGGAAGCTCGTGCGCGATCTTGACGTGGAGCCCGTCCTCGACCTCGCGGGTCTTCAGCCCGACGTTCGCACTCGCCCGGTTCATGACGTACGTGATCCGGTTCCCGGGGAACGAGAGCTGCTCGAGCGTCTGGAGCGCGAGTCGGACGTTCTTGAGCGTCGGCACGTCGAGCCCGCAGAGCACAAGGAGCTGATCCGTCCGGTCGAGCGTCGCGAGCACCGCACCGTGGAAGAACGGCGACGTGTCGACGATGATCGCGTCGTAGGAGGCGCGGGCGACGTCGAGCAGCGCCGTCACCTTGCTCTCGACGACGAGCTCGGCGTCCTCCGGCCGGAGCGGCGCAGCGAGCACGTCGAGCCCGCAGGGGTGCCGCGTGACGTAGCCGGCGAGCTTCTCGGGATCGAGCTCGCCCGGCGCCACGACGAGGTCGTACACCGTCTTCGCCGGCTCGAGGCCGAGCATGATCGCGGCGTCGCCGAACTGAAGGTCGAGGTCGAGCAGCAGCGTGCGTCTCCCCTCCCGCTTCGCGAGCAGCGCTGCGAGGCTCGTCGCCACGACGGTCTTGCCCGTCCCGCCCTTCGGCGAGAACACCGTGACGACACGGCCGCGATGTGCGGCCGTCTGCAGCTGCCGCCGCGCGTGCGACGCCTTGCGGATGGCGAAGACGACGTTGTGCGTCAGCTGCGGGAGCAGGAGGACGTCCGCGACGTCCTGCTCGATCGCGGACTCGAGCATCGCCGCCGCCTCGGCGCCCGAGGCGACGAGGATGATCGGCGCGCGGGTGTGCTCCCGGATCGCGGCGACGTCGCTCCCCGGGAAGACCGAGTCGCGGGTCGCGTGGAGGACGCAGTCGAGGTGGCCTCCGGCGAGCGGGGTCGTCGCCGCGGCGACCTGCACGCTCGCTCCGACGACGTCGACCTCGTCGCTCGCGGCGAGCGCGCCGCGCAGGGCGTCGAAGCCCTCGCAGTCGCCGGTGAAGTAGATGCGGACGCGATCGCTCATCTTCCACCTCCCAGAACCGTGTTCAGCGTGTCGATGCGATCCGGGCTGTCCACCGCTCCGACGACCGGCCGGAGCTCGAGTGTCCAGTCCGCGTTCTTCATGACGTAGAAGAGCCGCTGGACCTGCGTGTCGGTCACGGCGAGGATCACCGAGTTCGAGGTTCCTCCGGTGGAGACCTTTCCGACCGAGGGATCCGTCGGCGGCGTCAGGACGAGCAGGTCGCGGAGCACGATCTTCGTCGCCGTCTGCGACGACTGCGCGTCGGTGCGGAGATTCGCGACGATGTCGACGTGGTCGCCCGCCTGAAGCGTTCCCGCGAGGAGCTGGTTCGGGTCGCCTGCGACCTGGACGGCGCGGAGCGTCCCCTTCAGCTGCGCGCGGATGCCCTGCGCGGAGACGGCGGAGAAGCGGCGCAGCGTCACCTGCTCGCCCGCGTAGATCGGCGCGGAGAGGATGAGGCCGGCGACGTCGCTCGGGCTCGAGATCGCGCCCGGCACGACATCCCGCTGCTGCACGGTCTCGACGCGGAGCTCGTGCGACTTGACGATCTCGCTCCCAGGCGTCCCCTGCGTCAGGTCCTTGACGGCGACATACACCGGAACGCCGCTCGTCGATTTCTGCACCGAGCGCTTGTAGTTGCTCACGTAGAAGAGCGTCAGCAGCATCGCCACGAGTGCGAGGCCGACGGCGATCAGGATGTTTCGGATGCGGTACGTCATGGCCCTTTCCTCAGTGAACGAGCTCGACGCTGTACACGCCGAAGTCGGGAAGGTTGTTGTCGGTCGTGCCTTGCAGTCCGTTCCAGATGACCTTCGTGAACCAGCCGTCGAGCTGGCCGCTCGAGCCGCTGCCGCTGAAACCGGTGAGGTGGAAGCCGACCCACCCGATCACGTTGTAGTAGCCGCCCGCGCCGCCCCCACCCGTCCCGTCGTACACGGGGAAGAGCAGGTCGGTGCCGATGCGATTCGAGAGCGCCGACTGCACCGGCGTGGAGTTGAACTTCGCGCCCGGGTCGGACAGGTACTGGCCGAGCCCCAGGTAGCCGGAGTAGCCGTTCTGCACCCAGCCGCCGAGCTCGGGATCGGAGTTGCTGCCGCCGTCGAGGTTGATCATCCCGAACGCGCCCGGGGGAAGGTTGTTGCACGCGGTGCCGAGGCAGAGCGTCGTGCTCGTGTCGAAGCACGGACAGCCCGGTCCGGTCAGGTCCGGGTGGTGCTTGTCGACCGCGATCGGCGCGAGGCCGAAGACCTGGTTCGGCACGCCGGCGCGCGCGGCGGCGGTGGCGGTCACCGTCGCGTGATCGATCGAGAAGACGTTCGCGAAGAAGCTCGGCACCGACTTCTTGACGTCGACGGTGACGGTGTCGTTGTTCTCGAAGCCGCTGCTGAAGGTGATGTCGTTCACGCCGCCGCCGTTCGCGTCGGCGTACTGCTGCGCGAGCGTCTGCGCCTGGGTCGTGTCGCTGGCGGGGAGAGCCTGCGCGCCGGCGAGCGCGGCCGCATCGGCGGTCGCCTGCGCCTGGCGCTGCTGGCGGTACCACGCGCCGACGTCGGTCGTCAGCGCGGCCGCGCCGACGAGGACGACGAGGAAGATCACCGTCATGATCACGGCCTGGCCCGCCTCTTCACGGACGCGCGCCCTCATTCGAGCCGGTCCGTCATCGTGCTCTGGAGGTTCCCGGACGCGACCGCCCACCCGAGGACGCTGATCGAGTACGGGTAGACGACGGTCACCGTGACCGAGCTGCCCGACGTCGAGAACGTCGGGTCGGTCGGGTCGGCGACGGTGACGCGGCCTGTCAGGTCGAGGCCGCCGGCGGCGTTCTGCGCCGCCTGCTGGATCTGCGCGACGGTGACGCCCGCGACGCGCGCCTCGACCGCCTGCCGGGCGGCTGCGCGCGCGGCGTCCGTCACCGCGAGGTAGTGGTTGAACGCGACGCCCGCCTGGATGATGGCGAGGAGGAGCGCGATGAGGACGGGCGCGATCAGCGCAAACTCGACGGCGGCTTGTCCGTCCTCTTCGTGCAAACCGATGCGGCGTCGGCGTGTCATCGTGAGCGGGAGGCGGTGGTGGACCCCCTCGGAGCGGGCCCACCACCGTCGTGTCGTTCGTGGTCTCGACCCCTACAGCTGGTTGACGACCGTCTGCAGCGCGGCCTTGATCTGCCCGCCGAGCGTGAAGAGCAGCGTGACGCAGACCGCGGCGATGAGGGCGAGGATGATGCCGTACTCGGCCATTGCCTGGCCTTCCTGGCGCTTGATGTTGTCCTTCACCCACTGGAACAGGAACGAAGCGAACATGTCTCTCACCTCTTGTGGTCGTGTGTGCTTTTGCGGACTTAGATCTGCGAGACGACGCTTTCGAACAGGCGCGCCGTCGTCTCGCCGAGCGTTGAGTAGGTGAGGATGAGCGTTGCGGCGATGAGCCCGAGAATCACGGCGTACTCGGCCATCGCCTGACCGTCCTCCCCCCGGACGATGCGAAGACTGAAGTGCCCTCTACCTCCCTTCGAGCGAAGTCGCTTGCGGATGTCACCGAACGTGTGGATGTCCGCTATGAGGACAACACGCGACGGGTTCTTTCTCGCTGCGCGAAAGATCACCCGGAAGAGGTACGCGTAGAATTCGGTGCGTGGCGCAACTGCGAACGGATGACGGACGGGTCGTGTGCGCGCGCTGCGCGATCGCCGCGACACCATGGCAGCGCTTCGTCGGGCTCATGGGACGCGCATCGCTCGATGCCGACGAGGGAATGCTCTTCCCGCGCACCGGATCGATCCACATGTTCTTCATGCGCTTCCCGATCGATGCCGTCTTCTGCGATCGCGACCTGCGCGTGGTGAAGGTGGCGCGCGGGCTCGCTCCCTGGCGGACTGCGGCCGCGCGCGGCGCGAAGACCGTCGTCGAGCTCCGCGCCGGCGCTTCGGCGGGCATCGAGCCGGGCGACCGGCTCGTGCTCGCCGACTGAGTCGGGGCGCCGAGATTCGAACTCGGGACCTCCAGTCCCCCAGACTGGCGCGCTAACCAGGCTGCGCCACGCCCCGCTGCCGCCCACGGTATCAACCGCCGCGAAAGAATCGCCGTGCGGCCGCGCTCTCACCTTCCATGGCGGCCCGTCGACCCGCGTCCCCACTGACGCTCGGGCGGCGGGCGGCGGAGCTCTTCGGCCTCGGGATCCTGCCGGTGTTCATGAACGTCGCGCTGCTCGTGCTCGAGCCGCGCTCGAAGGGCGGCGTCGCCTACGACTTCCGCGTCGCGTTCCTGCCCGCCGCGCGCGCGGTGGCGCACGGGCACTCGCCGTTCGGGGCGGCCACCGTCTCGGCGCTCGAGCCGGGGACCGCGTTCGTCTACCCCCCGGCGGCGGCGTTCGTCTTCGTGCCCTTCACGTGGGTCCCGGCGCAGGGCGCGGCGTACGCGCTCTCCATCCTCGTGCTCGCCTGCGCACCGGCGACGCTCCACGTCCTCGGCGTGCGCGACTGGCGCTGCTACGGGGCGAGCCTCCTGTGGGCGCCCGTGTGGGAGTCCGTCCGCTGCGGCGCGCTCAGCCTCCCGCTCGCGCTCCTCCTCGCGCTCGCGTGGAGGCACCGGCGGCGCATCGCCCCCGTCGCGGGCGCTCTCGGGAGCGCGATCGCGCTCAAGCTCTTCGTCTGGCCGCTCCTTCTCTGGCTCGGGGCCATGCGACGATGGAAGAGTGTCGGAGCGGTGGCGATCGCGGCCGCCTTCCTCGTCGTCGTCCCCTGGGCGGCGCTCGGCTTCGCCGGCTTCAGCGGCTATCCGCACCTCCTGCGCGTGCTCTCGTCCATCGAGGCGCCCGAGAGCTACACCGTCGGCGTCGTCGTGCGGAAGCTCGGCCTCGGCTGGGGGGCGGCACAGCTCGTCGGCTACGCGGCGGGCGCGCTCGTCCTCGCGGGCGCCGTGCGCGCCGCGCGGCGGAACGACGACCGGACGTCGTTCGTCCTCGCCGTCTGCGCCGCGCTCGTCCTCAGCCCGATCGTCTGGATGCACTACTTCGCGCTCCTCCTCGTCCCGGTCGCGATCATGTCCCCCGGCTTTGGCCTCGCCTGGCTTCTCCCCGCAACGCTCTTCGCGTTCCCGATCACGCCCGGCGCCGCGTCGTGGCAGGCGATAGCGACGGCACTGGCGATCGCCGCCGCGACGCTCGTCACGAGCGCCGGCTTCCGCCCGCCGGTCCGGATCCTCCGGCCAGCGCCCACGCCCTGACCCGGGAGGCGTGGCTCGTCGCGGCACTCGCCGCCGCCGTCGGTGCGCTCGGCGTCGTCGGGTCGGACGCGCTCTGGCTCGTCCCGCTCGGCCGGGAGATCGCGCACGGACATCTGCCGGGCTCGATCCCGTTCGCGACAGCGCCGACGCACGGCTGGCACGACGTTCCCGCCGGCGCGGAGCTCGTCTTCTTCGCGCTCTACCGTGCTCTCGGCGGCCTGCGCGGGATCGTCGTCGCCCAGTCCGCCGCCATGGCGGTCGGCTTCGGCGCGCTCGCCGCCGGCCTCCGGCGGAACGCGGCGCTGCCGGTCGCGGCCGTCGTGCTCGCCGGCTCCATCCCGGCCGTGGCGGTCGCGGGCGTCCAGCTCTTCTCGGTCGCGCTTTTCTCGCTCCTCCTCCTGCTGCTCGAAAGCGCGTCGCGGAGCATCTGGCTCGCGGTCCCGCTCTTCGCGCTCTGGGGGAACCTGCACGGCGGGGTCCTCGTCGGGCTCGGCCTCCTCGCCTGCTACGCCGTCCTGCACAGGCCGCGGGCTCTCCCGGTCCTCGCAGTGTCCGTTCTCGCCGTCTTCGCCAACCCGGCTCTCTGGAGCACGCCGCGCTACTACGCGCACGTCTTCGGCACCGTCGTCGCACGCGAGGGCAAGGGCATGTGGGGGCCGCTCGGCGCCTCCGGCTTCGACATCGCGCTCGTCGTCGCCGCGATCGTCCTGCTCGCCGCGATCGCCCGCCGGCCCGATGTGCGCGTGTGGGAGGCGGTCGCGCTCCTCGGGCTCGCTGCCGCGACCGTGCATGCGGCCCGGACGGGGACGTTCTTCCTCTTTGTCGCCGCCTATCCGGCCGCGCGCGCGCTGCGCCCGCGCCCGCTCCGGTCGAGCGTCGTCACGAGCGCGGCGATCGTGCTGACCGTCCTCGCCGTCGCGCTTCTCGTCGTGGGGCCGACCGATCCCGGCTCGAGCAGGCTCGCCGCCGAGGCAGCGAGAGGGCAGAGGACGGTGCTCGCCGAGCCGATCCTCGGCCAGCAGGTCGTCCTCGCCGGCGGCCGCGTGTGGATCGACAATCCCGTCGACGCCTTCCGAGAGCCGGATCAGCGGCTCTACGTCGACTGGCTGTACGGCAGCTCGGACGCAGCCGTCGCGCACGCAGCGCTCGTGCTCGTCGCGCCTGCCTCGAAGGCGGGTCGCCGCGCAGCGCGAGATCCGCGCCTCACGCGCATCGGCGCCGACGCGCACGCCGTCCTGTATCGCGTCAGCCGCGGATGAGGTTGCGCACGAAGAACAGGAGATTCGCCGGCCGCTCGCCGAGGCGTCGCATGAGATACGGGTACCACTCGGGCCCGTACGGCGTCGCGACGAGCACCTTGTAGCCGCGCGCGGCGAGATCCTGCTGAAGACGCGGTCGCACGCCGTACAGCATCTGGAACTCGAAGCGGTCGCGGCCGATCCCGTGCTCCTCCGTGAAGCGGATCGCGTGCTCGATCATCCGATCGTCGTGCGTCGCGACGGCGGTGTACCCATCGCCCGAGAGAGATTCTTCGAGCAGTCGCACGTACGCGGCGTCGACGTCGGGCTTGGCCGGGTACGCGATCGCCGCAGGCTCGAGGTAAGCCCCCTTGACGATGCGGAGGTTCGGCCGGAGCGGCGCCAGGGCGGCGAGGTCGTCCCCGCTGCGGTACAGGTACGCCTGCAGCACCGCGCCGACGTTCTCGAAGCCGGCATCGCGCAGGCGGCGGTAGATGCGAAGGGTCGCGTCGACGAACGCCGACTGCTCCATGTCGATGCGGATGAAGCTCCCGCGCGCGACGAGCCGCTCGAGGTTCGCGTAGGCGAGCTCCTCGTCCAGCTCGAGCCCGAGGTGCGTCAGCTTCAACGCCACGTTCGCCTTCGTGCCGGCGAGCCGGTCGAGCACCTCCTCGTACCGGACGACGACCGCCGCCGCCTCGTGCTCGTCGCGCACGCCTTCGCCGAGCAGCGTCGTGTTCGCGTACAAGCCCCGCTCGCCGAGGCTGCGCAATACGGGAATGCACTCGTCGAGCGTCTCGCCGGCGACGAAGCGCCCGGCGCCGAGCCGCATCCCGTGCTTCGAGACGAAGCGGCGGACGCGCGGGCTGTCGGCGGCGGCGAGGATCGCGCTGCGCATTGCGTGGTTGACTCCCGCCGCGAGACCCATTCGACCGGCGAGCCTAAGCGATAGGCTCGTGCCATGAGGGTCGAGGAGAAGGCGTCGTCTCAGGATGTCCTCGGCGCGCGGGAGCGCTACGTCCCGCGCGGCGTCTCCGCCTCCGATCTCGTGGTCACACGCGCCTGGGGCGCAAGGATCTGGGACGCGGACGGGCGCGAGTACCTCGACTTCGCCGGCGGCATCGCCTGCCAGAACCTCGGGCACGGGCCGGCGGGGGTCGTCCGCGCCGTGCACGAGCAGGTCGACCGCTACCTCCACCAGTGCTTCATGGTCGGGACCTACGAGCCGTACGTCGAGGTCTGCCGCCGCCTGGACGAGCTCTGGCCGGGCGACGCGGCGACGAAGTCGATCCTCCTCAACTCGGGGGCCGAGGCGGTCGAGAACGCCGTCAAGATCGCGCGCGCCGCCACCGGCCGCCCCGGCGTCGTCGTCTTCGACCGCGCCTTCCACGGCCGCACGAACCTGACGATGGCGATGACCTCGAAGCTCGTCTACAAGCAGGGCTTCGGGCCCCTCGCGCCGTCGGTTCACCGCGCGCCGGCGCCGTATCCGTACCGCGGCGTCTCGACCGAGGACGCGCTCGCGGGCCTCGACCTCCTCTTCGAGCAGGACGTCGACCCGGGCGAGGTCGCGTGCATGGTGCTCGAGCCGGTTCAGGGCGAGGGGGGCTTCATCCCCATGCCGGCCGAGTTCGTGCAGGCGCTGAAGGAGCGCTGCGAGCGGCACGGCATCCTGTACGTCGACGACGAGGTGCAGGCGGGCTGCGGCCGCACCGGGACCGTGTGGGCGATCGAGCGGCTCGAGGTCGAGCCCGACATCCTCGTCTCCGGCAAGACGCTCGGCGGCGGCCTTCCGCTGGCGGCGGTCACCGGGAAGGCGTCGATCATGGACGCCGTCCATCCGGGCGGACTCGGCGGCACCTTCGGCGGCAACCCGGTCGCGTGCGCCGCCGCGGCCGCGGTGCTCGACGAGCTCGCCGCGCCCGGCTTCCGCGAGCGCTCGGAGCAGATCGCCACGCTGCTGCGGCGCCGCCTCGACGAGATCGCCGCCCGGCGCGCCGCCGTCGGCGAGGTGCGCGGCCTCGGCGCGATGCTCGCGCTCGAGCTCGCCGAGCGGAACCCCGCCGCCGCCAAGCGCGTGCTCGGACGGGCGCGCGAGCGCGGCCTCGTCCTTCTCTCCTGCGGCCTCTACGGCAACGTCATCCGCCTTCTCCCGCCGCTCTCGGCCACCGACGACGAGCTCGAGCGCGGCCTGTCCATCCTGGATGAATCACTTGGCGACGCAGGCTCCGCATAAAGCGGAGGTCGCGGCTCCGGCTCAGGCACCGGCGGTCCGCCTCTCCGGCATCCGGCGCGTCTACGGCGACGTCGTCGCGGTCGACGGCGTCGACCTCGATGTTCGCACCGGCGAGTTCTTCACGATGCTCGGGCCGTCGGGCTCGGGGAAGACGACGACGCTGCGCGTCATCGCCGGCTTCGAGCGGCCGGATGCCGGCCACGTCGAGCTGGGAGGCGCGGATGTGACCCGCGTCGCGCCGTCGGAGCGCGACGTCAACACCGTCTTCCAGGACTACGCGCTCTTCCCGCACATGAGCGTGCTCGAGAACGTGGAGTACGGCCTCCGCGTCCGCGGGGTCGGCAGGCGCGAGCGCCGTGCAAAGGCGAGCGAGGTGCTCGAGCGCGTCCGCCTCCCCCACGTCGGCCCGCGCCGCCCGGCCGCGCTCTCCGGCGGCCAGCGGCAGCGCGTCGCCCTCGCGCGCGCGATCGTCAACTCTCCTTCCGTGCTCCTGCTCGACGAGCCGCTCGGTGCGCTCGACCTGAAGCTGCGGCAGGAGATGCAGGTCTTCCTCAAGGAGCTCCAGCGCGAGCTCGACATCACGTTCATCTACGTCACGCACGACCAGGAGGAGGCGCTCACCATGAGCGACCGCCTCGCAGTCTTCAACAACGGCCGCATCGAGCAGATCGGGACGCCGGCGGACGTCTACGAGCACCCGGGGACGGAGTTCGTCGCCGGATTCGTCGGCGTCTCCAACGTGCTCGTGCGGAGCGGCAGGCGCTTCACCATTCGTCCCGAGAAGATCGCCATGACCGGAGACGACGGCGAGGGCGAGCAGGGCGTCGTCCGCGACGTCGTCTACGTCGGGATGGTCACCCGGTACACCGTCGACCTCGACGGCGGCGGATCGCTCGTCGTCGTCCAGCAGAACCTCGAGACATCTTCGCAGCAGGCGCTCGAGGCGCGGGGCCGGCGGGTGCGCCTGTCGTGGCGTCCGGAGCACACATACGAGATCGGCAAGGAGGGAGAGTGAGTCGGATCAAGAGGGTGCACATCCTGCTCGCCGCCGCGGCGGCGGCTCTGTGCGTTCCCGCGGCGGGCGTGAGCTCGCCGAGCGGGCTGCCGACATCGATCGGCAAGGGCGAGGGGCAGCTGAACCTCATCGCCTGGGAGGGCTACACGCAGCCGCAATGGGTGAAGCCGTTCGAGAAGGCGACGGGGTGCCAGGTGAACGCGAAGTACGCCGGCTCGTCGGACGAGATGGTGACGCTCATGCGCCAGGGCGGCGGCTCGCAATACGACGGCGTCTCGGCGTCGGGCGACGCGAGCCTTCGGCTCATCTACGGCAAGGACGTCCAGCCGGTGAACCCCAATCTCATTCCGGACTGGAAGAACTTCATCCCGGCGCTGAAGTCGCCGGCCCACAACACCGTGAACGGCGTCCACTACGGGATCTCGCTGCAGTGGGGCCCGAACACGCTGCTCTACAACACGAAGCTCGTGAAGCCGGCTCCGACGAGCTGGTCCGTCATCTACTCGCCCAAGTACAGGGGCAAGATCACCGTCCCGGACAACCCGATCCAGATCGCGGATGCGGCGCTGTACCTCTCGAAGGCGCAGCCGTCGCTCAAGATCACGGATCCGTACGAGCTGAACCAGGCGCAGTTCAACGCGGCGATCAGCCTCTTGAAGAGGCAGAAGCCGCTGATCAAGAAGTACTGGGCGCTCGCCTCGGACGAGATCGACCTGTTCAAGAACGGCGACGCGGTCGTCGGCGCGTCGTGGCCGTACCAGACGAACACGCTCCAGGCGGCGAAGGTGCCGGTCAAGGACCTCATCCCCAAGGAGGGCGCGACCGGGTGGGCCGACACGTGGATGATGTCGTCGCACGCACAGCACCCGAACTGCATGTACAAGTGGATGGCGTGGGTCTCGACGCCGAAGGTGCAGGCGGAGCAGGCCATCTACTTCGGTGAGACGCCTGCGAACCCGAAGGCGTGCCCGATCATGAACAAGCTGTCGCCGGGCTCCGCCGCGCAGTACCACTGCGGCGCGTCCGCGTCGTACTTCAACTCCATCAGGTTCTGGAAGACGCCGGTCGCAGCATGCGGCAACGGCCAGAACGACTGCATGGACTACACGAAGTGGCAGCAAGCCTGGACACAGCTGAGAGGCTGAGTCACCGCGAGCCGGGCCGCCTCCGGGCGGCCCGGCTCGGCCTGTCCGGTCTCTTCTGGCGGCATCCGTGGGCGAAGGCGCTCCTGCTCCTCGCTCCGCCGCTGCTCGCCTTCGTGCTCGTCTACGTCGCCTCGCTCGTCGCGCTCTTCCTCTCGTCGTTCTGGACCGTCAATCCGCTCACGACGGAGATCCAGCACAT
This sequence comes from Acidobacteriota bacterium, assembly GCA_028876365.1. Taxonomy (GTDB): domain Bacteria; phylum Actinomycetota; class Thermoleophilia; order Gaiellales; family Gaiellaceae; genus Palsa-739. The sequence continues at coordinate 17,343 of JAGWRZ010000039.1, forward strand.
CTGGAACGTCGGCAACTACACCTCGCTCTGGGACTCGAGCGTCTTCCGCACGGTCACCTTCCGCACGGTCGGCATCGCCGCCGCGGTGACGTTCACCGATGCCGTTCTCGCCTTCCCGCTCGGGTACTTCATGGCGCGCATCGCCGGGGGCCGGTCGCGCGCGTTCATCTTCGTCGCCGTGCTGCTGCCCCTCTGGTCGAGCTACCTCGTGCGCGTCTACATCTGGCGGCTCATCCTCGACGACAAGGGCGTCCTCAACTGGGCCCTCGGGAAGGCCGGCCTGCCCGCGGCGAACATCGGCTATTCCAACTGGGCCGTGTGGCTCATCTTCGCCTACGTCTGGCTGCCGTTCATGATCCTCCCGGTGTACGGCGCGCTCGAGAGGATCCCCGACTCCTACCTCGAGGCCTCGCGCGACCTCGGCGCCGGGGCGTGGACGACGTTCCGACGCGTCGTGCTGCCGCTCGCGCTTCCCGGGGTCGTCGCCGGCTCGATCTTCACGTTCTCGCTCACGCTCGGCGACTACGTCACCCCGCTCCTCGCCGGCGGGACGAACTCCCAGTTCATCGGCAACGTCGTGTACAGCCAGATCGGCTCGGGCGACGTACCGTCCGCCGCCGCGTTCGCAGCGGTCCCGCTCGCCGTCATGGCCGTGTACCTGCTGATCGCGCGCAAGCTCGGCGCCTTCGAGGCGATCTGATGGAGCAGCGGGGCACGCGCGTCGCGCTCGGCGCCTGGACGGCGCTCGTGATCCTCTTCCTGTGGATCCCGCTCGCGCTCATCGCCGTCTACGCGTTCAACAAGTCGAACGTCCAGAGCTGGCCGATTCCGGCGTTCACGACGCATTGGTTCCACGCCGCGTGGACGTCGGAGGTCAAGGCAGCCCTCTGGCTTTCCGTCCGCGTCGGGCTCATCGCGACGGGCATCGCGATCCTGCTCGGAAGCGCCGCAGCCTTCGGCGTCGCGCGCTTCCGCTTCTTCGGCCGCGAGGCGATCTCGTTCCTCTTCGTCCTTCCGATCGCGCTTCCCGGCATCGTCACCGGCATCGCCCTCAACTCGGCCTTCATCGCCGGCCACGTCAACCTCTCCGAGTGGACGATCGTGACCGGGCATGCGACCTTCTGCGTCGTGATCGTCTACAACAACGTCCTGGCGCGGCTCCGCCGCTCCTCGCCGTCGCTGCTCGAAGCCTCCCAGGACCTGGGCGCCGACGGCTGGCAGACGTTCCGCTTCGTCGTGTGGCCGGTCCTCTCGACGGCGCTCGTCGCGGGCGGGCTGCTCGCCTTCGCGCTCTCGTTCGACGAGGTCATCGTCACCACGTTCACCGCGGGATCGCAGAACACGCTCCCGCTTCTCATCCTCGGCTACATCCGGCTCGGCCAGCAGCTCCCCGTCGTGAACGTCATCGCATTCGCGATGATCCTCGTGACGGCGGTCCCCGTCCTCCTCGCGCAGCGGCTGATGCGCGAGACCGGGGTCCTCCGCCGGGGAGCATCGGCTGCTGTGGTCGCCAAATGAATCCCGTGCCAAGTTCCGGTCTTTCCCGCACCACGGAAAGCCTCGCCCCGAACGGGCACCTGGCTCGGGCGTACCTCAAGGAGGGCACATGAGCACCACGACCGAGACCTACAAGTGCTTCATCGGCGGCGAGTGGGCCGATGCCGCCTCCGGCGAGACGATGGCGGTGGTCAACCCGGCGACGGGAGAGACGATCGCAGAGGTGCCGGCGTGCGGCGCCGAGGACGTCGACCGCGCGGTCCAGGCGGCCGGCAAGGCGCTCGCCACCTGGCTCGACGCGACGCCGAAGGAGCGGTCGGAGCTGCTGCACAGGCTCGCGGACGTGCTCGAGGAGAACGCCGAAGAGCTGGCGCAGCTCGAGTCGAGGAACGTCGGCAAGCCGCTGATGGCCTCACGCGACGAGATGCCGTTCTCCGCCGACAACCTCCGCTTCTTCGCGGGGGCGGCGCGCAACCTCGAAGGGAAGTCCGCGGGCGAGTACATCGCCGGCTACACCTCCATCGTCCGGCGCGAGCCGCTCGGCATCGTCGCCGGGATCTGCCCCTGGAACTACCCGCTGATGATGGCGATCTGGAAGATGGGGCCTGCGCTCGCCGCCGGCAACGTCCAGATCCTCAAGCCGTCGGAGCAGACGCCGCTCTCGCTCCTCCGATTCGTCCAGCTCGCGCAGGACGTCCTGCCCGCCGGCGTTCTCAGCGTCGTCACCGGCGACGGCGTCCCGGCGGGCGAGCGCATCGTCGCGCACCCGGACGTCCGGCTCGTCTCGCTCACGGGCGACATCTCGACCGGCAAGCTCATCGCGAGAAACGCCGCCGACACGCTCAAGCGCGTCCATCTCGAGCTCGGCGGCAAGGCGCCGATGGTCGTCTTCGACGACGCCGACCCGGAGGCGGTCGCCGCGGGAATCCGGCTCGCCGGCTACTGGAACTCCGGCCAGGACTGCACGGCGGGATCGCGCGTCATCGCCGGGCCGAAGATCTACGACGCGCTGCTCGAGGCGCTCGTCCCGCAGATCGAGTCGCTCAAGGTCGGCGACCCGATGGAGAGCGAGGAGATCGAGATGGGCTCCGTCATCTCCCAGGCGCAGCAGGAGCGGATCCTCGGCTTCCTCGATCGCGCGAAGGGCGCGACCGTGCTCACGGGCGGCGGCAGAAGCGGCGAGCGGGGCTATTTCGTCGAGCCGACCGTCGTCGTGGACGTGAAGCAGACGGACGAGATCGTCCAGAACGAGGTGTTCGGCCCGGTCGTCACCGTCCAGCGCTTCGCCGACGACGACGAGGCGATCGCGTGGGCGAACGACGTCCGCTACGGGCTCGCGGCGTCGGTCTGGACGCGCGACGTCGGGCGGGCGATGAACGCCGTCCGGCGTCTCCAGTTCGGCACTGTGTGGGTGAACGACCACCTGCTCCCGATCACCTCCGAGATGCCGCACGGCGGCTACAAGCAGTCGGGCTACGGCAAGGACATGTCGATCTACTCCATGGAGGAGTACACGCAGATCAAGCACGCGGCCTTCAAGATCGACTGACGGGCGCCGCTACGGGCGGAACCTCACCTGCACGAGCCGGCGCGTGGACGAGCCGGCGAGCAGGCTGCCGCTCGGCGTCCGCGCGCGGACGAACAGGACGAGCGCGCCGCTTCGGGGCATGTTCCGCGTCGGGGTGACGGTGATGCCCACCGTGCCGTCGGCCGCTGTCGCCGCCTCCGGCCCCGCCTTCGCCCAGCTGTACGGCAGGGCGACGACGTAGACGAGCGCGCCGGCGACGTCGTACTTGTTCGCGTCCAGCACCTTGAAGGTCACCGTCACGGGCTCCCGGCCGCGGATGACCGGGGGCGCGGCCTTCACCGATGCGATGAGCAGGCGGTCGCTGTCGGGCACGTCCGACGCCGGGATCGAGGTCTCGCCGTTCGGGAGCTTCGTCGCGCCCGACGGCGCCGGAGCGGTGGTGGTCGTCGTCGTCGTCGACGTCGTGACGGGGCCGAGCGCATTCGAGTTCGCGCGCGCCGAGCCTGCGCCGTTCGTCGCGACGACGATCGAGATGAGGTACTTGCCGACGTCGCTCGAGGTGGCGACGTAGGTCGATGCCGTGGCGCCCGAGATCTCGCCGCAGTTCGTCTCGTTCGCGTCGCAGCGGTACCAGAGGTAGGTGTAGGTGAGGGATCCGCCCGTCCACGTGCCCAGCGTGCTCGTCAGCGTGTCTCCCTGCGCGGGGGTGCCGCTGATGACCGGCGCGACCGTGCTCTTCGGCGCGCTGACCGCGCTCGCCGAGACGAACGCCGAGGTCGCCTGGCCCGATCCGCCGGGGTTCGTCGCGCTGACGACGACCCGCAGCGTCGCGCCGACGTCGGCGACGGCGACGACGTAGGTCTGCGCGGTCGCACCCGCGATCGCGGCGCACGAGCCCCCGTCGGCCGCGCACCGCTCCCACGCGTAGGCGTACGTGATCGGGGTGGATCCCGTCCACGTGCCGTTCGTCGCCGTCAACGTCGATCCGACGGACGCGGTTCCCGTGATCGTCGGGATCGCCGTGTTCTGCGGAGCGGAGGCTGCGGTGACGGTCGCCGTCTGCAGCGACTCGGCCGTCCCCGTCCCGGACGCGTTGGTCGCCGTGACGGCGACGCGCAGCGTGTGTCCCCCGTCGGCGGAGGCGACGGTGTAGACCGTGCTCGTCGCGCCGGAGACGGCCGTGCAGTTCGCGCCCGAGGTGTCGCAGCGCTCCCACGCATACGTGAAGGTCATGGGCGTGTCGCCGCTCCAGCTCCCGCTCGTCGCCGTGAGCGACTGGCCGATCTGCGCCGTCCCCGACACCGTCGGCGGCGAGGAGCTCGACGGTGCGACCGTCGCGCGCGAGTCGCCCGCGAGAGACGGGGCGACCCCGAGAACGAGCCCGAGTGCGGAAACGAGGAGGAGTCTCTTCATGCAGCCACACTACGGCGGTGGCGCGGCGGCTCCTGTCCGCCCTTACGCAGGCTTTACGGGGCGCTTACGCGAGCCGACGGTACAAGCGGTCGATCAGCTCGGGCATCGCCTCGAGCCGCTCGGTGATCGCCCGCAGGCGGTACTCGCGAAAGTGCTCGGGATCCACCTCGAGCGCCTCCGCGAGCGTCTTCACCACGTCGTTCGAGGGCACCGGACGGTTTCCGTGGACGAGATGGTTCAGGTACCCCGCAGAGAGGCCGGTCTTCGCGGCGAGCTCGCGGTAGGTCACGCCGATCTCGTTCATCAGCGCCTCGACGGTCGCCCCGAACGCCTCCTCGCTGAAGCGCTTCTTGCGCGGCATCAGGCCGTCTCCTTGCCGAGATCGGCGACGGCTAACCGCTTCTCCTCGCCGGTCGCGCGATCGCGGACGTCCACCTTTCCGTCCTCGAGGCTCTTCTTCCCCGCCGTCACGCGCACCGGGCAGCCGATCAGGTCGGCATCCGCGAACTTCTCCCCCGCGCGCAGATCGCGGTCGTCGAGGAGCACGTCGAGGCCTGCGGCGGCGAGCACGCCGGCTGCCTCCTCCGCGATCGACTCCGCTCCGGGAAGCACGACGACGTGCACGTCGTACGGCGCCACCGAGCGCGGCCACGCGATCCCGTTCCCGTCGTTGTGCTGCTCGACGATCGCCGCCATGACGCGGCCGGGGCCGATGCCGTAGCTGCCTCCGAGGAGAGGCTTCTCCTGCCCGTCCTCGTCGAGGAACGTCGCCCCGAGCGGCTTCGCGTAGAAGCTGCCGAAGTTGAAGATGTGCCCGACCTCGACGGCGATCTGGAACTGGAGCGCACCGCCGCAGACGGGACAGCGGTCGCCCTGCTTCGGCTCCCGCAGGTCGGCGAAGCGCGGGGTGAAGTCGCGACCGGCCTGAACGCCGCGGAGATGCACGCCGTCCTTGTTCGCACCGGCGACGTACTGGCCCTCGCGCAGCGTCTCATCGGCGATCACCTCGCCCGAGAAGCCCACGGGCCCGAGTGATCCGCCACTCGCGCCGAAGGCCGCGCGGATCTCGTCGTCCGTGGACGGCCGCGACTCGCCCGGGATGGCGTCGTACAGCTTCATCTCGCTGAGGCGGTCGTCGCCGCGCACGAGCGCGAGGACGACCGAGCCGTCGGGCCGCGTCACCGGCATCGCCTTCGACGTCGCCGCCAGGTCGATGCCGAGGAAGCCGGCAAGCGACTCGCACGTGGTGACGCCGGGCGTGACCACCTCTTCGGGAGAGACGAGCGTCTCGGGGAACGTCGGCACGCGCGGCACGGCCTCGGCGATGTCGCCGTCGGCCGCGTAGTCGCCGTTCTCGCAGCGGACCAGGACGTTCTCACCCGAGCCCGAGGGCGCGAGGAAGTCCACGCTGAACTTGCCGCCCATGATCCCGCTCTCGGCCACGACGTCGTACGCCTCGACCTCGCAGCGCGCGAAGATTTTCTTGTACGCCTCGCGGTTCGCTTCGAAGCTGCGCTTGACGCCCTCTTCGTCGCGGTCGAACGAGTAGGCGTCCTTCATGACGAACTCGCGCACGCGCAGCAGGCCCCCTCGCGGTCGCGGCTCGTTACGGTCCTTCGTCTGGAAGTGGTACCAGAGCTGCGGGAGCTGCTTGTACGACTGGATCTCGCGCGCGTGGAACGTGACCGTCTCCTCGTGCGTCATCGGCAGGATGTACGGCGTATCGACGACGCGAAAGATCTCGGGCGTCTTGATGCGGCCGGTCGCCTCCCAGAGCTCTGCCGGCGTCAGCACCGGCATCAGCATCTCCTGGCCGCCGATCGCGTCCATCTCCTCGCGGACGATCTGCTCCACCTTGCGGTGCACGCGCCAGCCCAGCGGCATGATCGTCCACAGCCCGGCGCCGACCTGGCGGATGAATCCGCCGCGCACGAGCAGCTTGTGCGAGACCGCCTCCGCATCGGCGGGGTCGTCGCGCAGCGTCGGGAGAAAGAGCTGTGAGGCCCGGAAGATCATGCGTTGTCCGGGCAGGCTACTCGAGCGGAATCAGTGATGCTTCCGCCATCGCGAGGGCGGCCGGCTTCGCCATCTTCAGCCGCTTCGGGCGGTGCATGCCCTCGGCGATCCATTTGTCGATCTCGAAGAAGAGCTCGTCGATGAGGATGTCGGACGAGACCTTCTTCAACACGCGGCCGTGCGCGTAGATGAAGCCGACGTCGCGGCCGCCGGCGATGCCGAAGTCGGCGTCGCCGCTCTCCCCCGGGCCGTTGACCGCGCAGCCGAGGACGGCGACCTCGAACGCCTGCGGATAGCCCGCGAGCCTGGTCTCCACCTCCTCGGCGAGCGTGTGCACGCCGACGTTGTCGCGGCCGCAGGACGGGCACGCGATCATGACGGGCCCGCGCTCGCGCAAGCCGAGCGCCTTGAGGATCTCGAAGGCGGTCTTCGGCTCCTCCACCGGGTCGGCGGAGAGCGAGACGCGGATCGTGTCGCCGATGCCCTCGGCGAGGAGGGTGCCGATGCCGACGGCGCTCTTGATCGATCCGCTGAAGACGGTGCCGGCCTCGGTCACCCCGAGATGGAGCGGATACGGGACGCGCTCGGCGAGCATGCGGTAGGCGCGGATCATCGTCGGCACGTGGCTCGACTTCACCGAGATCTTGAAGTCGGTGTAGTCGAGCGACTCGAGCAGGCGCACCTCCTCGAGCGCGGCCTCCATCAGCGCCTCCGCCTGGTCGCGGTGCGCGACGTCCTCGAGGTGCTTGGGCAGCGACCCGGAGTTCGCGCCGATGCGCATCGGGATGCCCTTCGCCTTCGCGGCGCGGACGACCTCGGCCACCTTGTCCGGGCCGCCGATGTTGCCGGGGTTGATGCGGACCGCGGCGACGCCCTGCTCGATCGCCTTCAGCGCGAGGGAGGCGTTGAAGTGGATGTCGGCGATGATCGGGACGGGCGAGAAGCGCACGATCTTGCCGAGCGCCTCGGCGTCCTCCGTCTTCGGGACCGCGACGCGCACGATCTCGCAGCCCGCGGAGACGAGCTCGGCGATCTGGGCCGTCGTCGCGGGAACGTCGTGCGTCTTCGTCGTCGTCATCGACTGGACGACGACGGGCGCGCCTCCGCCGATCTTCACGTCGCCGACCGTGATCTGCCGCTCGCTGGCCACTGGTTCGAGTGTAGCCGGGCCGGTCTCGCGGTTCGCGCACAGGAGCCCGAGGCGGCGCGCTCTCCACCGTCACGAGAGTGTGTAACGGCGTCCCCAACCCGGCTCGGCGTGGCTCAGCGTGGCTCACCGCGCCGCGCGCACCTCGTGACCCTTTCGCACGGGTACCTGGTACCGGCCGTCCTCTTTAGCCGGGGCCGCTCGAGCCGAGGTCGTGCTGGAGCGCGATCACCCAGATCAAGATAATCAGAGCAAAGCCGATGACGGAGACCCGCTCGTACACCTCGCGGGCGAGGGCGCGGCGGCGGACCGCCTCGATGACCGAGAAGAGGATGTGCCCGCCGTCGAGCGGCAACAGGGGCAGCAAGTTGAGGAGCGCGAGCGACATGCTCACGAGCCCGACGATCTGGAGGTAGTAGTTGAAGCCGACCTTGAGCGCGGCCGCGGACACGCGGACGATCCCGACCGTGCTCGTCAGCTGGGTCTGCCCGTGCCGGTGGAAGAGCGAGCCGAAGGCGGCGAACGTCCCCGTCACCACCTTCCAGCAGTCGGAGGCGGCGAGGCCCGCGCTGTGCCCGAGCGGATAGGAGGCGAGCGTCGACGCCGGCTCGAATCCCCAGATCCAGCGGTCGCCGAGGCGCATCGTCCTCCGCGGGCCGAGGGTGACGCTGCGCCCGCCGCGGTCGACGGTGACGGTGATCGCGCGGCCGCCGCTCCCGCGGATGAGCCGGGAGATCGAGTCGAACGTCTTCGCCGCGCGACCGTCGACCGCGATCACCCGGTCGCCCGGCTGAAGCCCGGCCGCGGCCGCGGGAGAGTGCGCGGTGACGGCGGCGACCTCGTTGCTCGGCTGCGACGTCGGCGCGCCGGTGAGGTAGACGCCGGTGAAGATGACGAATGCGACGAGGACGTTCGCGAGCGGGCCGGCGGCGATGACGGCGATGCGCTTCCACGTCGCCTGCCGCCAGTACGCATCCGAGCCGGTCCCCTCGTCGAGTTCCCGCACCGCGCGGCTCGCCGAGCGTCGTGCGCCGCGCGAGAGCCGGGCCGCGTCGACCTGCCGCCGGAGCTCGGGGAGCTGCGTGCGCGCCGCCTCGAGCTCGCCCGCGTCGAGGTCCCGCCGCACCCGCTGCACCGCCGGGGCGAGCGACGGGTCCTCCTGAAGCGCCTGGCCCATGAACGCCTCCAGGTCGCTCCCGGCCGGGCGGTGCATGCCGGGGATGCGGACGTACCCGCCGAGCGGGATTGCGCCGATCCCGAACTCGATCCCGCGACGGCGGATCTTCGCCACCGCCGGCGGGAAGCCGATGTAGAAGGCGCGCGGCCGCATCCCGACCGCGAGCGCGACGCCGAAGTGCCCGAGCTCGTGCAGGAAGACGAGCAGGACGAGCCCGAGGATCACCGTCAGCCAGATCATGCGCGTCCCGCCGGGCGGAGCCCGAGGAGCGCGCCTGCCGAGGAAGCCGACATGACCCCGCTCATGCGACCGGGATCGCGCGCGCGGCGCGATCGACCTCCATCAGCTCGTCGAGGTCGCGGGCTGGCGCCCCGTCGGCGCGCGCGAGCGCGTCGGCGACGACGGCGGCGATCTCGAGGAACGGCAGACGGCCGTCGAGGAAGGCGGCGACGGCCGCCTCGTTCGCGGCGTTGAAGACGCACGGATACGTCCCGCCCCTCTCGCCCGCCTCGCGCGCGAGCGCGAGCAGCGGGAATGTCTCCGTGTCCGGAGCCTCGAAGACGAGCGTGAGCGAGGCCAGGTCGAGCGGCGCGAGCGGCGTCGCCGCGCGCTCGGGATAGGTCAGCGCGAACGAGATCGGGACGCGCATGTCGGGATGACCGAGATGCGCGAGCGCGGCGCCGTCGCGGAAGCGTACGAGCGAGTGCACGACGGACGTCGGCTGGAGCACGACCTCGATGCGCGCGTACGGGACGCCGAAGAGGAAGTGCGCCTCGATCAGCTCGAGACCCTTGTTCGCGAGCGTCGCCGAGTCGACCGTGATCTTCGGACCCATGCGCCACGTCGGATGCGCGAGCGCCTCGTCCGGCGTCACCGTCGTCAGCTCGTCGCGCGTCCTGCCGCGGAACGGGCCGCCGGACCCCGTCAGCACGAGCGTCTCGACCTGCTCCGGCGCACGGCCCTCGAGGCACTGGTACAGGGCCGAGTGCTCGCTGTCGACCGGAAGGATGCGTCCGCCGCCCCGCCGCTGCGCCGCGAGCGCGAGCTCGCCGGCGGCGACGAGGCTCTCCTTGTTCGCGAGCGCGAGATCGACGCCGCGCTCGAGCGCCCACAGCGTCGCGTGGATCCCTGCGAAGCCCACGATCGCATTCAGGACGATGTCCGGTTGCGCGCGCTCGAGGATCTCCTCCACGTCGCCGCCCACCTGCGTGAACGCGGCGTCGACGTCGTCGAGGGGCGTGGAGCCGGAGGTGGCGGCGCACAGCTCCAGCTCGGGGTGCGCCTCGACGATCTCGATCGCCTGGCGCCCGATCGACCCCGTGGCGCCGAGGAGCGCGACCCTCTTCATCCCGTCAGTCTGCCTGCTACCCGTGACCCAGGCCGAGGATGAGGTAGTAGGCGGCCGGCCCGGCGAAGAGCAGGGCGTCGATGCGGTCCACGACCCCGCCGTGGCCGCCGAGCAGGCTGCCGGTGTCCTTCACCTGCATGTCGCGCTTGAGCATCGACTCGAACAGGTCGCCGACGACCGCGGCGACAACGACGACGACGCCGAGGACGAGCGCCTCCCAGACGCGCAGATACGTGTGCCGTGTGTCGTACAGCGCCACGAACGACACGAACACGCCTGCGATCGAGCCGATGACGAGTCCTTCCCACGTCTTGCCGGGGGACAGCGCCGGCGCCATCTTGTGCCTCCCGACGAGCCGTCCGCCGAAGTACGCGAACGTGTCCGCCGCCCACACGGTGAGGAGCACGGTGAAGGCGAGCAGCCGCCCGTGATGGTGGACGTCGCGCAGCAGGAGCAGGTGCGCGAGGCCGAAGCCGATCCAGCCGGCGCCGAGGACGGTCGCCCCGATCGCGACGGTCGACGGCGCGCGCGTCCTCGCCAGCACGCTGGCGGCGAACGCGAGGACGAACGTGGAGAGCACGCCGCCCAGCATCCACATGCCTCCGCTCGTCCGTGCGAGCACGATCGCGAGGGCGACCCCGATGTACAGGGCCGGCGCGAGCGGCCGCAGCGGGCGGGTGACCGTGACGAACTCGTGCACGGCGACGACCGCCGCGACGAGGACGATCGCGCCGAGCCACCAGCCGCCCAGCCAGACGAGGCCGAGCACGAGCGGCAGGCCGACGGCGCCCACGAGGACGCGGGAGATGAGATTGCTCATCGTCCGCCGAATCTGCGGCGCCGCCGCGCGTAATCCTCCAACGCGCTGCGAAATTCGTCCGGGCCGAAATCGGGCCACAGGGTGTCGGTGAAGACGTACTCGGCGTACGCCGACTGCCAGAGGAGGAAGTTCGAGATGCGGTGCTCGCCCGACGTGCGGATGACGAGATCCGGGTCCGGCATCTCCGGCGCGTACAGATGCCGCGCGAAGGCGTCCTCGTCGTACGGGCCGCCGGCCGCCGCGAGCCTG
>JAGWRZ010000040.1 GCA_028876365.1 Acidobacteriota bacterium
GCGCGCCGACGAGCGCTCCGAGGCCGTGCGTCCACGCCGCGGCGCCGAGCGCGAGGCCGGCGCCGAGAAGCCCGACCGCGATCACGAGCCGCTCGTCGACGCGGTCCGCGGCGAGGCCCCAGGGCAGGAGCGTGAAGAGCATCCCGATCCCGATCGCGGCGAGGACGAGCCCGGTCTCCGAGAGCGAGATCCGGTAGTGGGAGCGGATCGCGGGCGCGAGCGCGGGCAGCCCGACCGAGGCGGTCGAGAAGCTCGCCTGCGCGAGCGTGCCTGCGGCCAGGATCACCCAGCGATAGCTCGGGATCTCAGCTCCTTCGCCCGGCGCACTTCCTTCCTGTCGGGCCCGTGACCGTCCGGCCCCTCGGTCTCGAGCACGGCGGGAAGGCCCTGCAGGCGCTCGTTGGCGAGGAAGACGCCGAGCTTCTCGCCGATCAGCCCCTTGCCCACGTTCGCGTGGCGGTCGCGATTCGATCCGAGCGGCATCGCCGAGTCGTTCACGTGGAGCGCGCGCAGCCGGTCGAGGCCGATCGTCGCGTCCACCTCGTCGAGGCACGCGTCGAGCGCGGCGCGGTCGGAGACGTCGACGCCCGACGCGTACAGATGGCACGAGTCGAGGCAGATGCCGAGCCGCGGATGCCGGCCGAGCCGCTCGAAGATCGTCGCCAGCTCGTCGATCGAGCGGCCGATCGTCCCGCCCGTGCCGGCGGAGTTCTCCATCAGCAGCCACGTCTCGTCGGTCGCCAGCTCGAGCACCTCCAGCATCGCCGGCACGACGCGCTCGAGCCCGTGCTCGAACCCCGAGCCGAGATGCGAGCCGACGTGGAAGACGACGCCGTCGGCCCCGATCGCCGAGCCGACCTCCATCGTGTTGCGCAAGGCGGCGACCGATCTCGCGTACACGCCGTCGTCGGGCGCGGCGAGGTTGCACAGGTAGAGCGCGTGGCAGACGACGCCGCCGATGCCCGTCTCCGTGCGGCGCTCGCGGAACCTCTCGAGGTTCGCGGGGTCGTGGTTCGTCGGGCGCCACATGCGCGGGCTCTGGGTGAAGAGCTGGAGTGAGTCGGCCCCGATCGCGACGGCGCGGTCGACGGCGGTGTGGATCCCGCCGGACGACGAGACGTGCGCGCCTATCTGCATCGGAAGAACTCGACCGATCGTCCGGTGAGGACCGCGAACTCGGGAGGATCGGACATCACCGCGCCGGGGTTGACGTACAGGGCGCCGCCCACGGCACGCGCCCACTGCTTGTGCGTGTGACCTCCGGCGAGCACGTCGAAGCCCTCGACGCGCCACGGCGTGTCGTCCTCCGTCTCCGGCAGCAGCACGTCGTCGTACGAGCGCGGCGAGCCGTGGAACGCGAGCAGCCCGTCGACCTCGAGCGTGCGCGGGAACGAGCGGATCTGCGTCAGGTGCGACGCGTCGAGCCGGGCGAGCGTCCATTCCCGCCTCGTCAGCTGTGCCGCGGTGATCTCCTCCGGCGAGTCGACCGGGACCTCGAGCAGGAAGTCGTCGGCATTGCCGAGGATCACGGGCCAGCCGAGCCGCGCGAGTCGGTCGAGCACCGCACGCGGCTCGTCGCCGCCCTGGACCATGTCGCCGAGACACACCGCCTGCCGGACGCCGAGGCGGCCGAGCTCGTCGACGACCGCGGCGAGCGCGCGGTCGTCGCCGTGCGCGTCGGAGACGAGACCGAGAGGCACCGCTCTACGATAGGCAGACCGTGACCGTCCGCGTTCGCATGGCGCCGAGCCCCACCGGCTTCCTCCACATCGGCGGCGTGCGGACGTTCCTCTTCAACTGGCTCTACGCGCGCCAGCAGGGCGGCCGGAACCTCCTCCGCATCGAGAACACGGATACGAGCCGCGAGGTCGCCGAGGCGTTCGACCAGATCAAGGACTCGCTCTCGTGGCTCGGGATCGAGTGGGACGAGGAGCCGACGTTCCAGCTCGACCGGATCGGCGACTGCCGGCGCGTGGCCGAGCAGCTCGTCTCCGACGGCAGGGCATACGAGGACGAAGGGGCCATTCGCTTCCGCATGCCCGACGAGGGCGTGACGGCGTGGGACGACGTGGTCCGTGGCCGCGTCGAGGTGCCGAACGAGACGATCGAGGACCTCGTGCTCGTCCGGTCGGACGGGCGGCCGACGTACAACTTCGCGTCCCCGATGGAGGACGTCTGGGACCGGATCACGCACGTGATCCGCGGCGACGACCACATCTCGAACACGCCGAAGCAGATCAACATCATCCGGGCGGTCGGCGGTGACCTGCCGGTCTACGCGCACGTGCCGAACATCTTCGGCGCCGACGGGAAGAAGCTCTCGAAAAGGCACGGCGCCGTCGGCGTCGACGAGTTCCGGGACGCCGGGTACCTGCCCGAGGCGATGGTCAACTTCCTCGCGCTGCTCGGGTGGGCCCCCGACGGCGAGACGACGATCATGAGCCGCGACGAGCTCGTCCGGAGGTTCTCGCTCGAGCGCGTCAGCTCGAGCCCGGCGCAGTTCGACTACGCGAAGCTCGACTGGATGAACGGCGTCTATCTGCGCGCGCTCTCCACGGACGCGTTCGCCGACCGGCTCGTCATCTGGCTCGGGGAGCACGGGTACGAGTGGGATGCGGAGCTCGTGCGCAGGGCTGCGCCGCTCGTACAGGAGAAGATCGCGCGCCTCGGCGAGTTCCCCGGGTTCGCCGGCTTCCTCTTCGAGGACGTCGACGTGTCGGTCGACGGCGACGCGGAGGTCGTGCGCGCCGCGCGCGATGCGCTCGCGGACCTGGAGCCGTTCACCGCCGAGTCGATCGAGGCCGCGCTCCGCGGCGTGGTCGACCGGCTCGGGTTGAAGCCGCGCCAGGGCTTCCAGCCGATTCGCGTCGCCGTGACGGGATCGACGGTGTCGCCCGGCCTGTTCGAGAGCATCGAGCTCCTCGGCCGCGAGACGACGCTCAGCCGGCTCGCTTCCGCCGCTCGGTAGGCCGCGGCAGGGGCCGCGGCTCGGCGAGCGGGTCGAGCGCGCGCTGGAAGGTGCGCCAGGCGCGGCGCCGGTACTCCGGCGTCGGCGCGGGAAGATCTCGTCTGGCCGCCTCGTTCCCCCGGTCGACGGACGGGCCGTTGCCCGTTCCCGTTTGCATCACCCGAAGAGGAAACGGGGGCCTCGTCGACCGGGTTACGGGATATCGTCAGGCCCGTGGAACGCCCCGCGGTGCTCGTCGTCGAGGACGAGCCGTCGCTTCGACTCCTGTGCCGGATCAATCTCGAGCTGGAGGGTTTCGAGGTCGTCGAGGCGGCGACGCTCGCCGAGGCGCGCGCCGCCGTCGCCTCGCGCGCGCCGGAGGTCGTCCTGCTCGACCTTCGGATCGGGAGCGAGAGCGGAGCGGACCTGATCGGGGAGCTCCGCGGCCGGACGCCGCCGGTCCGGGTGGCGCTCGTGAGCGGGTCGGCCTCGCTCGGCTCCGGCGTCGAAGGGCTCGCCGACGCGTACCTGCCGAAGCCCTACTCGATCGAGGATCTGCTCTCGACCGTGAAGAGCCTTGCTGCCCGATAGTCTGCGAGGCGTGTCGACCACCGCCGTGCGCACGCCCGCCGAGTACGAGGCACGCCTTCGCGAGTACTACCGCGAGCGCTCCGAGGAGGGCCGCGCCGTTCGCGTCGGCGAGAAGGAGGTGTCGGAGCAGGCGGCGATCGTCGCGCGCTACAGCGACCTCTTCTCGCGGGAGCAGATCGATGCCCTGCGCGAGGCGGAGGCCTCGTCGAGCGGTGACGAGCGCGAGCGGCTGTACCGGCTTCGCAAGGCGTGCGAGGGCGGCTTCATCTACAACGAGCTCGCCGAGAAGGGCGACGCGCTCGAGAACGCGCTCATCCGGTCGCGCGTGACGTTCAACGGCGAGGAGATGCCGCTGCGCGCAGCGCAGGCGCGCCTCGCCGTGATCGACGAGTACGCCGATCGCGAGCTGCTCGGCGATCTGGAGCGCGCCGAGTCGGCGAAGCTCAACCCCGACCGGCTCGACCTCCTGACGGTCTCCGAGGAGCTCGAGGGCGAGGTCAGCGGCGAGCCCGATCCGATCGCCCGCACCGAGGAGGAGAAGGCGATCTCGCTGCGCGATCTCGAGCGTGCGCTCGTCGCCGCGTCGGATGCGACGACGACGGCGTACGAGCGGCTGCGCGACCGCTGGTTCGACCGGATCCTCGGGCCGGGCCGCGACGCCCAGCCGACGAACAGCCACGTCGCGTACATGCGCAGGCTCTCACCTCTCGAGTCGACGTACACGAAGGACGGGGCGGTCCCGATCTGCCTCGCGTCCACGCTCGCGATCGGGTTCGACCTGACCGCGATCCCCAACATCCGCCTCGACCTCGAGGACCGGCCGCAGAAAAATCCGCGCGCCTGTGTGATCGCATCCGATCCGCCCGAGGTCGTGCACCTGATCACCCGCGCGCAGGGAGGGCTCGCCGACTACCAGGCTTTCATGCACGAGGCCGGCCACGCGCTGCACTACGCGGGGGTCGACCCGCGGCTCCCCTTCACCTTCCGCGCGATCTCGCGCGACCACGCCCTCACGGAGATCTACTCGTACATCCTCGAGGCGATCACACGCGAGCCCGGCTGGCACGCGGAGCACTTTCACCTCTCCGACACGCAGGCCGCGGAGAACGCCGAGGCGACGCTCTTCCTCGAGGCGCTGCTCTACCGCCGCTACACGGCGAAGCTGCGCTACGAGCTCGGCTTCTGGGCCGCGTTCGCGGAGGAGGGCGGCCGCTCGCCGCGCGACTACTCGACACTCCTGACGGAGGCGACCGGCGTGCGCTACGACCCGCGGAACTACCTGTCGGACATGGACGGCGGCTTCTACTCGGCCGACTACCTGCGTGCATGGATCCGCAGTGCGCAGCTGCGCGCATTCCTCGTCGGCGAGGTCGGCGAGGACTGGTGGAAGAGCGCGAAGACGGGCGAGATCCTCCGCGGCCTCTTCGCCGAGGGGACGAAGCCGACGAGCGAGGAGATCGCCGGCAGGCTCGGCTTCGACCCGCTCGACACCGGCCCGCTCGTGGCCGATCTCAACGCGGTCGGCTGACGCTGTCTCTCCGGATGAGCTCGTTCAGCTCGACCCCGACGAGCAAGACGATCGCCGCCACGAGGAGATAGCTCGTCAGGAAGTAGACGCCGAGGAGGCTGAGCGCTGCGCTGCGGTAGTTCGTGAGCCCGAGGTACTCGGCGAAGACGAGCGTCTGGGCGATCCAGCCGAGCACGACGAGCCCCCCGCCGGCGCTCGCCCAGCGCGTCGGCCGCGGCCGCGGCGGCCCGAAGCGGAGGAGCACGCCGAACCCCGCCGTGATGAGGACCGCGGCGAGAAGCCAGCGGGCCGCCGTGAACGGGACGCTCCAGCCGCCGTGCACCGCCGTGCGCGCGGCCGTCGCGAGGAGGATCGCGCCGAGGACGGCGGCGGTGATCGCCGCGGAGATCCCGAGCGCCGTCATCCAGCGGCTCGACCACGAGCGGTCCTCGGTCTGGCCGTAAATGCGGGCGATCGCGCGCGAGGCGGTGCGGACGACGAGCGAGAGCTCGAAGAGGGCGATGATGCTCGCGAGCACGATCAACCCGACCGAGCTCGTGTGGAAGATCTTCTCGACGACCGCGGTCATGCCGGAGAAGACCTCGGGCAGGACCTTCGGCTCGATGCGCGGGCCGATCTGATTCGTCCAGACATCGCCGCGGCCGATCTCGCCGAGGACGGCGAGTGCGAGCAGGGCGACGGCGACGAGGGCGACGAGCGCCTGGAAGGCGATCGCCGTCGCGTAGGTCATCAGGTCGTGCTCGCGGAAGAGCCCGATCCAGAGGTCGAGCAGATCCTTCGGCTTCGGGCGGCGGCGCGGCATGAAACCGGCTCCTTCCCACTTCCGCGAATGAGAAAGCCCTCCGCAGAGGGCTTTCGAAGAGGCGCATACGGGATTCGAACCCGTGCCGCCGCCGTGAGAGGGCGGTGTCCTAGGCCACTAGACGAATGCGCCCGGAACGGCGCCTAGTGTAGCCGCGACCGCGCCGCTTCCTGAGCCTTGCGTGCGAGGGCGACGGCGACCCCGACGACGGCGACCGCGCTCGCAGCGCCGACGATCGTCCAGGCGAGCCCGGCGCCGGCCGGCGCGGCCGCGAGCGCGACGGCCAGCGCCGCGACGGCGAGGGACGCGGTCGCGAGACCGCAGAGCGCGAACGCACGCGCGAGCACGACGCCGCGCTCGGCGGGAATGCCTAGCCGCTCGTCGATCGACCACGACGCGAGCTCCGCGCAGAGGAAAAGCCCCCCGGCCACGAACGGCGCGCCGTCGTCGACGCTCGACCCGTGGACGACGAGCGCGATCGCGTACGCGACGCCGAGGAGAGCGACCGGCCACGCGACGAGCGCGGCGTTCGCACGGACGAGGGCGAAGACGAGCACGAGCGCACCGAGCCCGCCGAGCGCGCCCGTCCCCTCGATCGCCCGCGGCGTGTGCGCGAGCACATACGCGAGCACGCCGCCGTACACGACGACGGCGCCGCACGCGAGCCCTATGCGCGCGCGGGAACGGCGTAACGCCTGAACGACGCCACCTCCTCCAGGGGGATGTTGAGCGGAACTCCGTCGATCCATTCCACGACCGGGATCCCCGCGTGCCGGTAGCGCGTGCGCGTCGCCTCGCGCGAAAGGCGCCACAGCCGGTACGCGAGGCGCTCGAGCTCACGCTCGCCGGGGTCGACGAACGGCACCGGCGACACCTCGACGACGACGAGGTCGAATCCTCGCGCCCGGAGATCGAGGAGAGCCGGCCCCGTTCTCGGGTCGAGCAGCGGTGTGATCGCGAGCACGAGCGACTTGGGCGGCAGCGAGCGCGGCGGCAGGACATTCACGTCCCGCGACGCGAAGCTGAGGACGATGTCGACCTGCAGCAGCGAGTCGACGATCCGGTACAGCTGCCGCGCCCCCGACGCGGGCAGCAGCCACGAGAGGAAGCCGCCGAAGCTGACGAGGCCGACGCGGTCCTTGCGCTGCAGGTAGCGGTGCGCGAGCGAGGTCGCCGCGCGCACGGTCTGGTCGAGCGTTCCGCGCATGCCCAGCTCCGCGGTCGTGAACGTATCCAGGAAGAGGACGACGTCGGTGTTCCGCTCGGGATGCTGCTCGTTCACCCACAGATCGCCGCGGCGCGCGGTCGCACGCCAGTTGACGCGGCGGGGGCGGTCTCCCGGCGCCCACGGGCGGACGTCGGCGAACTCGATCCCGTCGCCTTTCGTCCGCGACACCTGGTTGCCGACGAAGACCTGCGTCTCGAGCGGCGAAAGGAGCGCGTGCAGGGCTTCCACGCTCGGATACACACGCAGCGGCACGGTGCCGCCGAGCCGCCCCTCCCACGCGAAGAAGCCGAGCGGGTCGCGGACGCGCACGAGCGCCGGTCCGAGCCCGAACGCGCCCCAGCGCTCGCAGCGCAGCGCAAGCTCCACGGTTCGCGTCTCGCCGGCGCGGACGGCGATTGCGCGTGGGTTGTCGCCGTCCGCCGACAGCCGCGACGGCAGCTCGAGCAGCACGTCGGCGTGGGCAGCGTCCTCCGCGGAGAGCGCGATCCTCGCGTTCACCGTCTCCGTCTCGAGCGCGCGCTCCCGGTCGAGATCAAGCCGCACCTGCAGCCTGGGCTCTCGGGCGAGCGCGGGCGCGAGCACGGCGGCGAGCGCGAACGGCGCGGCGACCGCGACGAGCTCGACCCGGCCGAGCGCGAGGCCCGCGAGGAGACCGGCCGCCGCCATCGCCGCGTATGCCGCCAGTCGCGGCGCGGTCGATCTGTTCAGCGGACGTCCTCGGCCGGCGGCGTCGGGACGGACGCCAGCGCTTCGGCAACGACGTCCTCGCCCCGGATCCGCTGCACCCAGAGCTCCGGGCGAAGCGTCAGGCGGTGCGCGAGCGCGGGCGCAGCGATCGCCTTCACGTCTTCGGGCACGACGAAGTCGCGTCCGGCGAGCGCCGCCTTCGCGCGCGAGAGCTTCATCAGCGCGAGGCTGCCGCGCGGGCTCGCGCCGACCGCGAGCTGTCGCGATGCCCGCGTGGCGGCGACGACGTCGACGATGTAGCCCTCGATCGCCGGCGAGACGTGGACCTGCTCGAGCGCGCGCTGCATGGCGACGAGCGTGACAGCGTCGACGACCGGCGAGAGCATCACCTCGTCCTCGCCGCGACCGAGGCGGCGTCCGAGCAGCTCGATCTCGTCGGCGCGCGCGGGATACCCGATGCCGGCGCGGATGAGGAACCGGTCGAGCTGAGCCTCCGGCAGAGGATACGTCCCCTCGTACTCGATCGGGTTCTGCGTCGCCAGCACGATGAACGGCTGCGGCAGCGGCCGCGTCTCGCCCTCGCTCGTCACCTGCCGCTCCTGCATCGCCTCCAGGAGGGCCGCCTGCGTCTTCGGCGGGGCGCGGTTGATCTCGTCGGCGAGGAGGAGGTTGGTGAAGATCGGGCCCGCTCTGAAGTCGAACTCCGCGCTGCGCTGGTCGAAGACCGACGAGCCGGTGACGTCGGAGGGCATGAGATCGGGAGTGAACTGGATGCGCGCGAACTGGAGCGAGGTCGCGCGCGAGAGCGAGCGCGCGATCAGCGTCTTCGCGAGGCCGGGATAGTCCTCGAGGAGGACGTGGCCGTCGCTGAGGATCGCGAGGAGGATCAACTCGAGCGCATCGCGCTTGCCGACGACGGCGCGCTCGACCTCGTCGAGGATCGCGGCGGCGTGCGTGCGGAGCTCGGCGAGCTCCATCACAGGCGCTCGATCGCGTCGAGGAGACCGGCGATCCGAGCGAACGACGGCCCGGGGGCTCCGCGGTCATCGGGCGGGGGACGGTCGGGGCGCAGCAGCTCGAAGCTCTCGCGGTCGAGCGCGTCCTCCAGCCGCCCGACGCGGGCAGCGGCGATCTCGAGGAGCAACGGGCGCAGGCGTGCGTGGAACTCCGCCCCGTTCGAGCTCGAGAGGACGAGGTCGCGCTCGACGCGCACGAGCTCGTTCGGCCGTGCGCGCACTGGCCTGCGCGGCGCGAGCGCACGCTCGAGCTCGGACGTCGCGCGCTCCCATTCCTCCTGCGTGCGCGCCAGGCGGGCGAGGACGACGAGCGCGATCGCCGCCAGTGCCAGAACATAGGCGGCGAGGATCTCGCGAACGGAGACCGGCCGGAGACCGAGCGCGACGACGAGGCCGACCGTGACCGCGACGATCGTGCCCGTGGGGACCTGCGGCCCTTGCTTCACGCCGCCGCCTCCTCGAGCGGCGCGCGCAGCTCGTCGCGAACGGCGAGGAGCGCGTCGACCGCGCCGGCGCGCATCGACTCGTCCGGGACGTGCTGGCTGAACTTCGCGCGCTCGAAGAGATCCGTCAGCCGCGTCACCGACGCCGCGCTCGCGTGCAGCGAGCCGAGTGCGCGCGCGAGGTACTCGTACGGCGTCTCGGAGGGCCGTCTGGAGATCCCGGCGGCTGCGAGCGTGCGCTCCATGCGCGCGTAGGCGGCGATGATCGCGCGCCGGATGTCCGGGTCGTCGCGCAAGTCGTCGACCGACTCGTCGAGCGCGAGCGCGACCTCCTCCTCCTTCGCGCGCAGGGTCCACTCCTTCATCGGCCTCGTCTTGCGGGTCGCGAACGCGGCCACCCCGGCCGCGGCGAGAAGCGCGGCGACGATCGCGACCTCGTCCCAGCGCAGGCGGGCGCCCCGGCGGGCGGCGGCGCTCGGCCCGTTCCTGCCGCCGCGCGCGAGGGCATCGATCACGGACGAGCTCCTCGGCCGGTTCGCGTGCGCGAAGAGATGGAAACGCGCGTGCACGAGGAGCCAGCCCAGGAGCAGGCTCGTGGCCATCGCGAGGACGAATTGAAGGAGCCCGATGTGCGGCGGCCGGCCTCGCGGCACCGACCATTTCGTGTCGACGAGCCCGTAGACGAAGACGACGGCGATGCCCGCCGCGACGAGCGCGAAGGTCGTGAAGACGTAGTCGAAGAAGCCGGGTGTCGGCCCGGTGCCGCGCGACCCGCTCAGCGGGTGGCCGTGCGCGGCGAGCGCGGCGAGCGCGATCAGGCAGGCGACGACGAGAAGGAGGGGCACCACGCGGCGTGCGATCATCGCGGGAGTCTCGCAGCAGGCGGCCGCTCGTGACGAGATCCTGAAGAGCTGCGGGACAGGGATTCGAACCCCAACTTCCTGATCCAGAGTCAGGCGTCCTACCGTTAGACGATCCCGCAACGGTCGCGGCCAGTGTACCGGCCTATGCCTCCAGCCTGTACACCGGCACGAGCCGCTGCTCGGTCTCCGTGTCGATGTGCGCGATCACCTCGACGTACGGCTCGAGGCGCGACCCGCGGAGCTTCGCCCGCAGCAGCCCGTCCACCTGGAAGAGCCCGGACGAGTTGTTCATCCGTATCTCGATGAGGATCGGGCGCTCCTCGCCGTCGGTGATGGTCACATCCTCGATCGCGGCGGCGGACAACGAGTGCATGGACACACGGCCGCGCTCGAAGCCGATGCGCGAGCGTCCCTTCGCCATGTCGAGCGCGTCGGCGACCCGGACGATGCCCGCGTCGGTCGTCAGCGGCTCGCCGTCGGCGCGGTGGCTGATGATCGCCTGCAGCACCTCGGAGACGACGACCGTGCGCTCCGGCTCGTCGTACACGCCGGCCAGCAGCTCGCGCAGCTTCGGCTCGGCGAGAAAGAGGCTGAAGTCCTCGTGGCCGTGCCGGTGGATCGACATGCCGATGCAGTGAAAGAGCGCTGCGAGCGTCACGACGACCTCGGAGTCGTCGGGCGTCATGCCGTAGTCGCGGACCATGGCCGGCTCGACACCGTGCTTCGTCAGCTGGCGCAGCAGCTTCAGCGCGATGTTGGCGACGATCTGGATGTGCACCCACGAATGGTCGTTGATCTCCATTCGCGCGACTGCGTTCACGTTGGAGACGTGCCACCACGCCTTGACCTGCTTGTCCGCGTTGACGCGCTCGATGATCGTCCGCAGCTTGCGGTTTCCGCGCACCGGCACGTTGATCCGCATCCGCTCGATCGCCTCGGCCGGCGTGAGCCGAGCCTCGTGCTCGGCCTCCACCGACGCGGGCTGATCGATCCGCTCGGCCGTCTCCTTGTCGATCGCCATGGACGCAGTCTGACGCATCTGCCATACATCAGGCATGCACCCGGAGCATCCCGTCCGGCTGGTCATCCGGGACGACCTGAAGCGGAACCGGCTCACCGTCTTCTTCCGGCTGATCCTCGCGATCCCGCATTTCATCTGGATCTTCCTGTGGTCGATCGCGATGATCGCCGTCGCGATCGCGAACTGGCTCGTCACGCTCTCGACCGGGACCCCGCACGCGACGCTCCACCGCTGGTCGTGCGCCTACATCCGGTACACGCTTCATCTGAATGCGTACCTGTATCTCGTCGGGGACCCGTATCCGGGGTTCGCGGGCGAGGAGAGCGAGTACCCGGTCGACGTCAGGCTTCCGCCGCCTGGGCCGCAGGAGCGGTGGAAGACGGCCGTCCGCATCTTCCTGGCGCTCCCGGCGTTCGCGCTCGCAACCGCGCTCGGCGGCGGCTTTGCCTGGGGCTTCACCTCGCGGAGCGGCAAGTCCGGCTACTACTCGGGCGGCACGCGCGGCGCGCTCGCCGGGGTGTGCGCGGTGCTCGGCTGGTTCGCGATCCTCGCGCGCGGCACGATGCCGAAGGGCCTGCGCGACGCCTCCGCCTACGGGATCGGATACGGCGCGCAGACGCTCGCATACTTCCTGTTCGTCACGGACCGCTATCCGGACGCCGACCCGACGGCGATGCTCGACGGCGTCGGCCGTCCGCCCGAGCACGTCGTTCGCCTCGTGGGCGACGCGGACGACCTCCGCCTCTCGCGCCTGACCGTCTTCTTCCGGCTGCTCCTCGTCATCCCGCACGCCGTCTGGCTCGTCCTCTGGGGGATCGCGACCCTCGTCGCGGTCGTGATGAACTGGTTCGCGACGTGGTTCAGCGGCGAGAACGCGCCGGTCTTGCACGATTTCATCTCGCGCTACGTGCGCTATCAGCTGCACGTGTCGGCGTTCTTCTATCTCGCTGCGAACCCGATGCCGTCCTTCGGCGGGAGGCCGGGCTCCTACCCGATCGATCTCGAGCTGCCCGGTCCGTCGCGGCAGAGCCGGTGGACGGCGTTCTTCCGGCTCGTCCTCGCGATCCCCGCGTTCTTCGTCAGCAGCGCGCTCGGATACGGCCTGCTCGTGACCGCGTTCCTCACCTGGTTCGTCGGGCTCGCGCGCGGCGCCGCTCCGTGGGGGCTCCGGAACTTCGCCGCGTACGCGCTCCGCTACCAGGCGCAGGTGAACGCGTATCTCTTCGTCCTCACCGAGGCGTACCCGCACGCGAGCCCGCTCGAGGGCGCGCCGACGCCGGAGCACGAGTTCGCCGAAGCCGCCTAGTCAGGCGACGTCGGCGGCCCAGTCGCCGTAGAGCGAGGTGTACATGCCGCGGCGGGAGAGCAGCTCCTCGTGCGAGCCCTGCTCGACGATGCGCCCGTGCTCGAGCACGACGATGAGATCGGCGTCGCGAATCGTGGACAGCCGGTGCGCGATGACGAACGCCGTCCGGTCGGAGAGGAGCACGCGCAGGGCCTCTTCGATCTTCCGCTCGGTCCCGATGTCAACCGACGAGGTCGCCTCGTCGAGGATGAGGATGCGCGGGTCGGCGAGCAGCGCGCGCGCGAACGCGACGAGCTGGCGCTGGCCGAGCGACAGGCGTGAGCCGCGCTCGCCGAGCTCGGTCTCGTAGCCGTCCTCGAGCCGCAGGATGAAGTCGTGCGCGCCGACGAGCTGCGCCGCACGGACGATCTCGTCCGCCGAGGCGTCGGGTCGCGCATAGGCGATGTTCTGCGCGACCGTCCCCGCGAACAGGAATCCCTCCTGTGGCACGACGCCGAGCTGCGCCCGCAACGAGCGTTGCGTCACCTCGTTCACGTCGAGGCCGTCGATCGTGATCCGGCCCGCGGTCGGCTCGTAGAAGCGCGCGAGGAGCTTCGCGATCGTCGATTTTCCCGCGCCGGTGTGGCCGACGAGGGCGACCGTCGTTCCGGCGGGGACGTCGAGGTCGAGGCCGTGCAGCACCTCGTCGCCGCGACCGTACGCGAAGCGGACGCTCTGGAAGCGCACGTGCCCGGCGATCGCGGGAAGGTCGCGCGCGCCCGGGCGGTCCTCCACCTCGGGCCGCTGGTCGAGCACGCCGATGATCTTGTCGAGCGCCGCCGTCGCCGAGAGGAACGTGTTGTACAGCTGCGACAGCTGCTGTACCGGATCGAAGAAGTTCTGGACATAGAGCATGAAGGCGAAGAGCGTCCCGAGCGAGATCGCGTGCGCGAAGTACAGGTGGCCGCCGTACCCGAGGACGACCGCGAGGGCGACAGTGGAGAGGAGGTCGACGAACGGGAAGTAGACGCCGTTCAGGACGACCGTCTGCATGTTCGACTCGCGGTAGCGCCCGGCGACGGCCCGGAAGTTGTCGTATGCGGCCTGCTCGCGCGTGAACGCCTGGACGACGCGCATGCCCGCGATGTCCTCCGCGAGAGTGGCGGTGACGAGGCCGAGCCGCTCGCGCACGGCCGCATAGGCGCGCGCCGAGCGCGTGCGGAAGACGATCGTGGCCGCGCTCATCGCCGGGATGACCGCGCACGTCGCGAGCGCGAGCCGCCAGTCGAGCACGAAGAGGATCACGACCGAGCCGCCGAGCACGAGCGTGTTCTGGATCAGGCTCGTGAAGC
>JAGWRZ010000041.1 GCA_028876365.1 Acidobacteriota bacterium
CCACAAGCAGCCGATGTTCTCGACCGAGGAGCGCATCGAGTTCCTCCGCGTCGCGCTCGGTCACATCCCGAACGTCGAGATCGACGTGTTCCGCGAGCTCGTCGTCGACTTCGCGCGCCGCTGGGAGGCGAAGGCGATCGTCAAAGGCCTGCGCGTCATCTCCGACTTCGAGTGGGAGTTCCAGATGAACCAGCTCAACCGCCATCTCGCGCCCGACGTCGAGACCGTCTACGTCATGGCGAGCCCGAATGTGAGCTTTGTCTCGTCGAGCGGCGTGAAAGAGATCGCGGCCTTTGGCGGGGACGTCTCCGCGCTCGTGCCCGAGCCGGTGGCCCGTCGATTCAAGGAGCTCTTCCCGGCAGGACGTCCGGGCACGCCGGAGAACCCAGGAGACTGAAAGCTAGACTTTGAAGCCATGGACGTCCTCGTTCTGATCGACAAGCTCGACGACCTCGTGCACAACGCGAAGGCCGTTCCCCTCACCGACCAGGTCCGCATCGACCGCGAGGAGATCTACGACATCCTCGACCAGATGCGCGCGACCATCCCGGAGGAGATCAAGCAGGCGCGCTGGATCGTCAAGGAGCGCCAGGAGATGCTCGCCGAGGCGAAGCGTGAGGTCGACCGGCTCTTGGCCGAGGCCCGCGAGCAGGCCGTCCGCGAGGCATCCCAGACCGAGATCGTGAAGATCGCCGAGCACCAGGCGCAGGACATCGTGGACGAGGCGCGCAGGCAGGCGCGCGAGACGCGCCTCGAGATGGAGGACTGGGCCGACGGCATCCTCTCGACGCTCGAGGTCAACCTGGACAAGTTCCTCTCCGCGGTCAAGCGTGGGCGCGAGCGGCTGCACGAGCGCTCGCAGGAAACCGTCATCGCCGGCATCGGGCCGACCGACGGCGCTTCCGACGATCTCGGCTACTGACGGGTCATGTACTCCTCGCCGAGCTCGCGCGCGAGCTCGACGAAGGCGTGCGATGCGGCCGAGCGGTACCGGTCGCGATGCCAGACGATCCCGAGCGTCCGCGGCGGGATGCGCCCCTCGAGCGGCAGCGCGGCGAGCGCAGGGTTGCGCGGGTTGACGACGAGGAGCGGGACGACGGCGCCGCCGATCCCCTCGGCGACGAGCGACATGAGCGTGCCGTTGTCGTCGGTGCGGAAGACGACGTTCAGGTTCGAGACGCGGCCGCCGAGGATGCGGTCGGGCTCGCCCGTCGTCCGCCAGCCGATGAGCGGCAGCCCCTCGAGCGCGCGGAGCGGCAGGCGGTCGCGCCCGGCGAGCTCCGACTTCGCCGACACGAGCAGCACATACGGGTCGCGGAGCACGTCCTGTGACGCGAACGGCCCCTCGGGGAGCGGCAGCTCCGCGAAGGTCAGGTCGAGCTCGCCGCGCTCGACGCGCCGGAGGAGCTCGGCCTCGTCGGCCTCCTCGTGCACGCGCACCTCGACGCGCGGATAGTCCTCGCGGAAGCGGCGCAGGAGCGCCGGGAGGATCCGCGCGCCGACGCTCTGGAGGATCCCCACCCGGAGCGGCCCGGCCGCGCCCGCCGCCAGCGCCGCCATGTCGGCCTCGGCCGCGTCGAGCTGCGCGACGATCGCGTCGGCGTGGCGGAGGAGGAGCGCGCCCGCCTCGGTGAGCGAGACCGCGCGCGGGCCGCCCGGCCGGTCGACGAGGCGCTGGCCGACGACGCGCTCGAGTTGCGCGATCTGCTGGCTCACCGCGGACTGGGTGTAGCCGAGCTCGCGCGCCGCCTTGCCGAACGAGCGCGTCCGCCCGACGGCCTCGAGGGCGGCGAGATGGCGGAGCTCGAGTCCGAGAAATCCATCACGTTTGTTCATGTTAAGGAATTATATCTGGATTTGCCCTAATACTTACACGCAGGCACCCTGAACGCATGAGGCTCGCAGCTGCGCTCGGGATCGTCTACGTCGTCTGGGGATCGACCTACCTCGGCATCGATGTGGCCGAGCGCGCTCTGCCGCCGCTCCTCATGCTCGGGATCCGCTTCCTCATCGCCGGCGCCCTCCTGTACGCCTGGGCGCGCCGTCGCGGCGAGGTGGCCGCGGAGCGGCCGGGCCTGCGCCAGTGGCGCGCCGCCGCCCTCGTCGGCTTCCTGCTCCTCGTCGTCGAGACGGGCGCGGTCGCCTTCAGCGAGAAGCACGTCCCCACCGGCATGGCGGCGCTGATCGTCGCGAGCGTCCCGCTCTTCATGGCGCTGATCGACCGCGCCTTCTTCGGCATCCGCCTCGCGCCGCTCGCCGCCGTCGGCATCCTCGCCGGCCTGGCCGGCGTCGGCCTCCTCGCCGGAGGCGGCGGCTCGCTCAGCCCGGTGTGGGCGCTCGTCCTCCTCGGCGGCGCGCTCGCGTGGGCGGCCGGCTCCGCGTATGCGCGCGTCGCTCCGCTGCCCGGGGGATCGGTCCTCTCCGCGGCGATGCAGATGCTCACCGCGGGCGCGACGCTCGTCGTGATCTCGGCGGCGAAGGGGGATCTCGCGCACGTGCACGCGGCCGCGCTCGGCCTCACGTCGATCGGGTCGATCGCGTACCTCGTCGGCTTCGGCTCGATCCTCGCGTACACCGCGTACGGCTGGCTCTTGCGCAACGCGCCGACCCCGCTCCTCTCCACGTATGCGTATGTGAACCCGGCGGTCGCCGTCCTCCTCGGCTGGCTTCTCGCCGGCGAGCGCCTCGGCGAGCGCGAGCTCGTCGCGGGCCTCGTCGTCGTCGGCTCGGTGGCGCTCATCCTCCTCGCGCGCCGGCCGCAGCCGCCGCGCGGGCCGAAGGTCAGGGCGGAGGCGCCCGCTACCGTAGCCGGGTGACGACCTTCCAGCTTCGCCGGCTGCGGCTGCGCACCGGCGAGCAGCTTCGCGAGCAAGTCGAGGTCGAGATCGAGCCGCTCGTCCTCGGAGGGCAGGAGTACCGATCGGAGCCGGCGCGCGTCCCGGCCGGCCTGACCGTGACGAAGGCGAGCTCAGGCACCGTCTTCGAGCTCTCGTTCGGTGTGCGCCTCGAGGGCCCGTGCTTTCGCTGCCTCGCGGGAGCGGCCCTCGAGCTGCCGATCCGCGCGCGCGAGTACCAGGCGACGAGCCCGGGAGACGACCCGGACCTCCGCTCGGAGTACGTCCGCGACGACGTCCTCGAGCTCTCGGCCTGGGCGCGCGACGCGCTCGTCCTCGCGCTTCCGGACAAGATCCTCCACGACCCCGACTGCGCCGGCCTCTGTCCCGTCTGCGGCAAGGATCTGAACGTCGAGCCGCACGCGCACGAGGAGACGCGCGGCGATCCGCGCTGGTCCGTGCTCGACGAGCTCCGCGAAAAGCTCTAGCGGTTCACGGTCGACATGTCGGCGTAGCGGTCGCCGGCCGCCTCGCCGATGCCGTCGAGCTGCTCGAGCTCGTCCTCGGTCAACGCGACGTCGAGCGCCGCCGCGTTCTGCTCGAGGTACGTGCGCCGCTTCGTGCCGGGAATCGGCACGACGTCGGCGCCTCGCGACAGCACCCATGCGAGCGAGATCTGCGCCGGCGTCACGCCCTTCGCCTCGGCGACCGCCTGCACGCGCTCTGCGAGCGCACGGTTTCGCTCGACGTTGTCGCCGGTGAAGCGCGGATGGCGCTTGCGGAAGTCGTCGTCGGCGAGCTCGTCGGTCGAGCTGAAACGCCCCGCGAGGAACCCGCGCCCGAGCGGGCTGTATGCGACGAGGCCGATGCCGAGCTCGCGCAGCGTGTCGAGGATCTCTCCCTCCGGCTCGCGCGACCACAGCGAGTACTCCGACTGCAGCGCGGCGATGGGGTGGACGGCGTGCGCGCGGCGGATCGTCGCCGCCGACGCCTCCGAGAGGCCGAGGTGGCGGACCTTGCCTGCCGCGACCGCCTCCGCCATCGCGCCGACCGTCTCCTCGATCGGCGTGTCGCGATCGACGCGGTGCTGGTAGTAGAGGTCGACATGGTCGACGCCGAGCCGCCGGAGCGACTCGTCGATCGACGCGCGCACGTACTCGGGCCGGCCGTCGATGCCGCGGTCGGACCGTCCCGAGCGGGCCGCGTTCCCGAACTTCGTCGCGAGCACGACCTCGTCGCGGCGGCCGGCGATCGCGCGGCCGACGAGCCGCTCGTTGCCTCCGAAGTCCTGCCCGTAGACGTCGGCGGTGTCGAGGAAGGTGATCCCGAGCTCGATCGCCCGGTGGATGGTCGCGATCGACTCCTGCTCGTCCGTCTCGCCGTACCAGGCCGACATCCCCATGCACCCGAGGCCCTCCGCCGAGACGACGAGCCCTTGGCCGAGCGTCCGCGTCTGCATGCCGGGACGGTAGCCGTCTGCGGCTATACTCCGCGCCGCTCATGGCCGTTCCGAAGAGACGACAATCGAGCTCGCGGCGCGACAAGCGGCGCGCGACGCACGCGATCGAGGCGCCGAAGGTGAACGTGTGCCCGACGTGCGGGCAGCCGAAGCGGCCGCATCACGCGTGCGCGAACTGCGGGACGTACAAGGGCCGCGAGGTCGAGCCGCTCCGCATCGACGCGCCGTAGGGCCATGCCTCCTCGGATCGCGGTCGACGCGATGGGGGGCGATCGCGGCCCGGCGGAAGTCGTCGCCGGCGCTCTCGAGGCGGCCGGCGGAAACCTGACCCCGATCCTGTACGGCTCGGCCGGGACGCACGCGCACGGTCTCGAGCTGCGCGAGACGCACGGGGTCGTCGAGATGGACGACAAGCCCGCGGAAGCCGTGCGCGCGAAGCCGGACAGCTCCCTCGTCTCCGCCGTCCGCGCCGTCGCATCCGGCGACGCCGACGCGGTCGTGTCGGCCGGCAACACCGGCGCGATGCTCGCCGCGGGGCTCCTCGAGCTCCGCCGCGTCCCGGGCGTCATGCGCCCGGCGATCGCCGTCCCGATCCCCGCGCGGCGCGGCCCCTCCGTCCTCATCGATGCGGGCGCGAACGCGGACGCGCGCCCGGAGCACCTCCTGCAGTTCGCGACGATGGGCGCGGTCTTCGCCGAGGAGATCCTCGGCGTGCGCAACCCGCATGTGCGGCTGCTCTCGATCGGCGAGGAGCCGGAGAAGGGGAACCAGCTGGCGCTCGAGGCGCACGCGCTGCTCGCCGCGAGCGATCTCGACTTCGGCGGCAACTGCGAAGGGCGCGACCTCCTCGCCGGCGCAGCCGACGTCGTCGTCACCGACGGGTTCACCGGCAACGTCGCCCTGAAGCTGCTCGAGGGGACGATCACGACGCTGCTCGACGCGTTCCGCGAGGAGATCGCGGCCACCACGCGCGGCACGGTGGGCGGGCTCCTCATCCGACCCGCTGCCAGGAGGCTGCGCAAGCGGCTCGATCCCGACACGTACGGCGGCGCCTATCTCCTCGGCCTGCGCGGCCTGGCCGTCATCGCCCACGGCAACTCGTCGCGGACGGCGATCGCGAACGCCATCCGGCTCGCGGCCCGAGGAGTGGACAACGACGTCGTCGGAAGGCTGACGACCCGGCTTGCGCCACCGGTGCAGGCTGTATGATCGGCGCGCTTCAGGCCCCCGACAACACAACTGGATGAGGTGACATGGCAGCGTCGCGCGAGGAAGTCTTCGAGCGGGTCAAGGAAGTCCTGACCGAGCAGCTCGGAATCGATGAGAGCGACATCACGGAGGAGGCGTCGTTCCAGGAGGACCTCGACGCCGATTCGCTCGACCTCGTCGAGCTGATCATGGAGCTCGAAGATCAGTTCGGGATCAAGATCTCCGACGAAGACGCCCAGAAGATCACGACCGTCGGACAAGCCGTCGACTACGTCTCGTCGCACCAGTAGCGGAGCGCGGGTCCGGCCGCTCGCACAGCTGATCGACGCGCTGCCGCCCGAGGCGGCGGCGACTGCATTCACACACTCGTCGTGGGCGGCCGAGCGCACCGCGTCGTACGAGCGCCTCGAGTTCCTCGGCGACAGCGTCCTCGAGCTCGCCGTCGCGCACGCGCTCTACTCCGGGTATCCCGCGTTCTCGGAGGGGCGTCTGGCGAAGGTGCGCTCGTTCGTCGTCTCGCGCGCGAGCTGCGCCGTCGTCGCGCACGAGCTCGACCTCGGCCGGCGTCTCGCAGCGTTCAACGAAGGCGAGGACGCGGCTCGGCTCGCGAAGAACCGCAATGTCCTGGCGGCGCTCCTGGAAGCCGTTCTCGGCGCGCTCTTCCTCGAGCACGGGTTCGCCGCGATCGAGGAGGCGGTCGTGGACGCGTTCTCCGAGAGGATCGAATACGGGCTAACGACGCACGTCGACCACAAGACGGAGCTGCAGGAGGCGCTCGCCCGGAGGGGCAAGCAGGTCGCCTACGCCGTGCTCGATGCGGCCGGGCCCGCGCATGAGCGGCACTTCACGTGCGCCGCGATCGTCGACGGCGAGCAGCTCGGCGTGGGCGAGGGGCGCTCGAAGAAGGCCGCCGAGCAGGAGGCGGCCAAGCATGCCCTCGCCCATCTGGCATCCTGAGGGCGTGACGCGCCAGAAGCACTCCGAGAAGCGGCTCGACGAACGGCTCGAGGAGCAGGAGGACGCGGCCGAGCCGCGCGGGATTCTCGAGATCTTCGAGCGGGACGAGGATGCGCCGCTCACGCGCGAGCCGGACGAGAACGACCGTCCGTAGGCGTCGTTAGGGTCCCGAGGCGTGCATCTCCGTGCCGTCAAGATCCGCGGCTTCAAGTCGTTCCCCGACCCGGTCGAGGTGCGCCTCGAACAGGGCGTCGGCGTCATCGTCGGGCCGAACGGGTCCGGCAAGTCGAACGTCTCCGACGCCATCCGCTGGGCGGCGGGCTCGCTCAGCCCGCTCGAGCTGCGCGCGGAGAAGCCGGACGACGTCCTCTTCGCCGGCGCCGCCGGCCGCGGGCCGGCCGACTTCTGCGAGGTCGAGCTCCTCTTCGACAACGCCGATCACGCGCTCCCGATCGACTTCGCCGAGATCTCGGTCACCCGGCGCCTCCATCGTGGCGGCGAGGGCCAGTATCTGCTGAACAGGACCGCGGTTCGCCGCATCGACCTCGTCGAGCTGCTCGCCGACCTCGGCCTCGGCCAGGGCATGCACTCGATCATCGGCCAGGGGAAGGTCGAGGCGATCCTCGCCTCCCGTCCGGAGGAACGGCGCGCGCTCATCGAGGAGGCGGCCGGCCTCGGCCGCTTCAAGGCGCGCCGCCATCGCGCCGAGCTGAAGCTCGCGCGCGTCGCGATCCAGGTCGAGCGCGCGCGCGACCTCGAGGCGGAGGTGAAGAAGCGCCTGCGCCCGCTGGCGTTGCAGGCGACGGCGGCCGAGCGCGCGGAGAAGCTGCGCGGCGAGCTCTCCAGGCTGCGCGCGCGCGTCGCCGAGCTCGATCTCGTGACGCTCGACGAGCGCCTCGCGGATGCGGCCGGGCGGAAGGCCGCGGCGGCGCTCGCGAAGCGCAACGCCGACGAGCGGCTGCAGGGCGTGCTCGCCGAGCGCGGGGGAGCGGAGGAGGAGCTGGCGGACGCCGCCGGCGCGCGCGAGCAGGCGATGCAGGAGCTGTATCGGCTGCGCAGCGCGGCGGAGCGTGCCGGCATGCGGCGCGAGTCGGCCGAGTCGCTGCTGCGCCGGCTCCGGGACGAGCTCGAGCAGCCGCGCCGCGTTCTCGACGAGCGCGTTCGCATGGAGCGCGCCGCGCTCGCGGAGCACGTCGCGCTCCACGAGGAGCGGTTGCGTGCGCTCGACCGCGCGCTCGCCGAGCGCGAGGGGCTGCCGCCGGCGGCGCGCGCACTTGCCGAGCAGGGCGAGCGGATCGCGCTGTCGCTGCTCGACGTCGAGCCGGGGATGGAGCATGCGGTCGCCGCCGCCCTGCGCCAGCAGGCATCCGCGCTCGTGGCCGACGACGCGCATGCCGCGCTCGCGCTGCTCGAGCGTGCGCGGGCGGCCGGGCTCGGCTCGCTCACCGTCGTCATCGGACGGCGCGATCCCGCGCTGCCGGTGGTCTCCAAGGAGGAGCTGCTCTCGTCCCCGGTCGCGGCGGTGACACGCGAGGGCTTCGGCTACGACCCCGAGCGCGGTGAGCTGTGGTTCGCGGGCGAGACGGCGGAGGCGGTGCTGCTCGAGCTCCAGGCGCGACGGCGCGAGCTCGCGTCCGAGCTCGAGGCGCTGCGCCGCCGGGCGGACGCGCCGATTCCGGAGAGCGCGTACTCGGTCGAGTCCGATCCCGTGGTCGTGCGAAGCGTCGCGCTCGCGGAACGGCTCGTGCGCGCGCTCGAGGTTCCCGCTTCGCGGTTCGAGGCGCCGCTGCGCGCGCGCGTCGACGCAGGCGCGACGAGGACGGGCGAGCTCGGCGAGGAGCTGCGCCGGCTCGGCGCGGCCGAGGTCGAGCTGCGCCAGGCGCTGTCGGAGGCTGCGGAGCGTGCGTCGGCGATCGATGTCGAGTCGGCGCGCATCGAGGCCGAGGCGGACGAGGCGCGGCGGCGGCTGGCGGATGCCGGCACCGACGAGCGGGCGGAGGGCGACGACCGCGCGGAGCTCGCCGAGAGGGCCGAACGGCTCGAACGCCGCCGCGAGTCGCTCGGCCAGGTGAACCCGCTCGCGAAAGAGGAGTACGACGCGGAGAAGGCGCGGCTGGAGGAGCTGTCGACCCAGCGCGCCGATCTCGAGGCGAGCCTCGACGAGCTGGAGAAGCTGCGCACGGAGCTGACGGAGACGGTCGAGCGCCGCTTCGCGGAGACGTTCTCGGCCGTGCAGGAGAACTTCGCCGAGGTGGCGTCGACGCTCTTCCCGGGCGGCGAGGGTCGCCTGCGGATGACGGAGGCGGACGACGACGAGGGCGAGCTCGGGATCGAGGTCGAGCTGCGGCCGGCGGGCAAGCGCGTGCAGCGGCTGTCGCTCCTCTCGGGCGGCGAGAAGGCGCTCGGCGCGATCTCGTTCCTGTTCGCGCTCTTCCTCGCGCGGCCGTGCCCGTTCTACCTCCTCGACGAGGTCGAGGCGGCGCTCGACGACACGAACATCGGCCGCTTCGTCGAGCTCCTGCGCCGCTACGCCGACCGCGCGCAGTTCGTCGTCATCACGCACCAGAAGAGGACGATGGAAGCCGCCGACATCCTGTACGGCGTGACGATGGGCGGCGACGGCGTCTCGCAGATCGTCTCTCGCCGCCTCCCGCGCGACGAGGCCGAAGCCGTCGCAGTGGCCTGACCCGAAAAGACATGGCAGGGGTCTGGCCCCATTTGCGGCCCGGGCACTCGGGTCGGGCTTGACCATGCGGCGCCGTGACGAGGGGGTATACGTGGTGCCAGACCCCCAACATGTCCGTTTTGGGCATGGCAGCTTCGGGTGGTGGGAGGCGTGTGCCGACCCGGCGTCTAGTCTGCGGCGGTGGCGCGGAGCTGGTCGGAGCTACTGGGGGAGGAGGGGGCCGCGCCCGAGCCGGAGGCCGAGCGGGCGGGGCTCTTCTCGCGCCTGCGCGACTCGCTGTCGAAGTCGCGCCGCGCGCTGACCGAGCAGATCCAGGTCGCGGCGTTCGACCCCGGCGACGATCTCGCATGGGA
This sequence comes from Acidobacteriota bacterium, assembly GCA_028876365.1. Classification (GTDB taxonomy): domain Bacteria; phylum Actinomycetota; class Thermoleophilia; order Gaiellales; family Gaiellaceae; genus Palsa-739. The sequence continues at coordinate 9,499 of JAGWRZ010000041.1, forward strand.
GCGGCTCGAGGAAGCGTTGCTCGGAGCCGACGTCGGCGTCCCCGCCACTGCCGAGATCGTTCGGCGCCTCGAGCAGCGCGGCGACATCGGCGCGCTCCCGGACGAGATCGCACAGCTCTTCGGCGCACCACCGACCCTCGACGTGAAGCACGAGCCGGCGGTGATCCTCGTCGTCGGCGTCAACGGGACGGGGAAGACGACGACGATCGGGAAGCTCTCCTCCGTCCTCGCACGGCACGGCCGCTCGGTCCTCGTCGCCGCCGCCGACACGTTCCGCGCGGCTGCGGAGGAACAGCTCGAGATCTGGGCGCGGCGCGCCGGCGCGGACTTCGTCGGCTCGGGCCGCGGCGCCGATCCCGCAGCCGTCGCATTCGACGCGCTCGAAGCCGCGCAGGCGCGCGGCCGCGACGTCGTCGTCGTCGACACCGCCGGGCGCCTGCACACGCAGGCGAACCTGATGGAGGAGCTCGCGAAGGTTCGTCGCGTGATCGAGCGCAAGCTCGACGGCGCGCCGCACGAGACGCTCCTCGTCGTCGACGCGACGACCGGCCAGAACGGCGTGCAGCAGGCGCGCCTCTTCAAGGAGGCGGTCGGCGTCACCGGCGTCGCGCTCACGAAGCTGGACGGCTCCGCCAAGGGCGGCGTCGCGATCCCGATCGCCTACGAGCTCGGCCTGCCGGTCAAGCTCGTAGGCGTCGGCGAGAGCCTCGACGACCTCCGCCCGTTCGATGCGCAGGACTACGCGCGGGCTCTCGTGACCTAGATGTGCCCGATGGTGACGCTGTACTCGGTGATCGGGTTCTCGGCGTTGAAGTAGATCCCGGTCACCTGGAAGTTGCCCGGTTGCGCTCCGGCCGCCTTCGCCTGCTCCCAGGAATCCTTGATCGCGTCCTGGAGGTCGGTCTTGGAGCGTCCGCGCCAAGCTCCCTCGATCACCTTGAGAGGGTCGTGCTCTTCAGCCATGAGGTCTCCTCCTAGCCGGGTTGGGTCAGCCTAGACCGTCGCGCGCGCGCGCGCACGTGCCGCCCCGACGACGTTGCCCTTCCGCTCGTACTCCTCCTCGGCCGTGCGCGCCGCGTCGTCGTCGCGGGCGACTGCGGCGAGATCGAGGAACGCTCCGGCGCGCAGGTCGACGAAGTCGGTCGCCGTCGCGCGCTCGACGGCGGCGTGGGCGAGCGCGAGCGCGTCCGCCCGGTCTCCTCGACGTGCGAGGAGGCGCGCACGCGCCCCCCTCCACACGACGTGCGGCACGACGTCGTCGTCGCTCGCGTTGGCCTCGCTCTCGGCGGTGAGCGCCAGGGCGTCGGCGTCCCGGCCGATCTCGACGAGCACCGCCGCGAGGTAGGCCGCAACGGTCGCGCGAACCCAGGTCTCGCCCATGGCGGCGAGCGTGTCGTAGCCGACGCGCAGCTCGCGCTCGGCGGCTTCCGCATCCCCCGCGAGCAGCTCGATCGAGGCGGGGATGAGCGAGCGCGCCGCGCGCCGGTGCTGGAGCCCGAGCTCCTCGTACAGTGTGCGCGCCTGCGTCCACAGCGCGCGTGCATGGTCGAAGTCCCCGCGCATCGCGTACAGGCCGCCGAGCGTGCTGTCGAGCGCGGCCTCGAGCGACCGATCTCCGGCGGCATCGCGAAGCAGAAGCTCGCAACGCGCGATCGCGTCCTCCGCCGGCGTCGGTCCGTAGTGAAGCGCCTGCGCGAGCAGCCCGATGATGCTCGCCTGCTGGCGCCGGTCGCCTGCCCGCTGGGCGTAGTCAAGTGCGCGCTCGAGCGCGGTCGCGCGGTCTGCCCAGCGCGACGCGATCACGTGCGCCTCGCTGACGAGCCGCCACGCGCGCGAGAGCCCGAAGTCGTCGCCGAGGCCCTCGAGCACGGGCATCGTCTCCTCCGCGACGGAGACGAGCTCCGCGGTCGAGACGCTCGACCCGGTGAGCGCGGTGTTGAACGCGAGCTCGATTCGCGCCCGCGTCTCGAAGAGGCGGTCGCCGCAGGCGGCCGCGGTCTCGAGCGAGACCCGTCCGCGCCCGAAGTCCCCCGCGCTCATGAATGCGCTGCCGAGGATGAGGGAGATCTCCGGGTTGCCCGGCTCGAGCTCGGATGCACGTTGCAGCAGGTCGAGCGCGGCCTTGACGTCGTCGCGAGCGTACGCCTGCTTTCCGGCGCTCGCGAGGAGCCCGAACGCACGCTCCCCGAGTGCGACGTCGGGAGCGCCGAGCTCGACGCCGCAGCGGTATGCCTGCTCGAGGTGGAAACCGACGAGCTCCTCCGGCGCGCCGCGCGCGGACAGCCAGTCGGCGAACTGCTCGTGCAGCCCGGCGCGGGCCGACTTCGGGATCTCGCCGTAGGCGGCGTCGCGGATGAGCGCGTGCCGGAAGCGGAAACCGTCGTCTGCGGGAAAGCGCTCGGGCGCGGGCCGCACGAACTCCTTCCGCACGAGCGCGAGGAGCACGGCCGCGACGTGTGCGCGCTCGTGGGCGGGCGTCAGGTCGGCGACCGCTGCGAGCGAGAACTCGCGGCCGGCCACCGCCGCGCGCTGGAGGACCGCCTGCTCGCCGGCGGCGAGACGGTCGAGCCGTGCGGTCAGAAGCGCCTGGATGGTGGGCGGCATCGGAGTGGTCCCCGCCTCCGCCACCATCGCCACGAGCTGCTCGACGAAGAGCGGGTTGCCCTCGGCGACGTCGCCGATACGTGCGCGCTCGCCGGCGCTCAGCGGCCACTCGGCCGCGAGCTCGTCCAGCAGCTCCGCCGACTCGGCCTCGCTCAGCGCCTCGAGGGAGATGCTCTCCCCGGGCCAGCGCGGGCGCTCGTCGTAGAGCTCCGGCCGCGCGAGGCAGAGGAGGAGGACCGCCGCGCCGCGCACCCACCCCTCGAGGTACTCCACGAGATCGAGGAACGTCGGCGCCGCCCAGTGAACGTCCTCGATGCAGACGACGAGCGGCTGTTCGCGGGCGAGCGCCTCGAGCCGTCGCCGCACCTCGGCGAAGATCTCGTCGGTCGACGCGCCCTCGACCTCGCCGATGAGCTCGCGCAGCGGCAGGAGCGTGCCCCCGTCTCCATACGGGAGGCAGCGTGCCGTCAGCACACGCGCGCGGCCCGAGACGCGGGCGACGAGCTCGTGCGCGAGGCGCGACTTGCCGATGCCGGCCGTCCCGGTGATGGTGACGAGCCGGCACGCGAGACCCCCGGCCGCGGCGTCGAACACGCCGAGCAGCTTCTCGAGCTCGCCGCGGCGGCCGACGAGCGGCGCATCCAGCCGGCGCGCGTACGGCGTCTCGCCGGGGATGGTCGCGCGCACGCGCCAGGCGTCGACGGGATCCCGCTTGCCCTTCGCGTCGATCGCATCGACGGGCTCGAGCTCGGTCGCATTCGCGACGAGGCTGCGGGTGGCGGCGCCGATGAGGATCTCCCCGGGCGCGGCCGCCTCCTCGAGCCGCTTCCCCGTGTTGACCGCGTCGCCTGTGACGAGCGTCGTCGCCGCATCGCCGGTGACGACCTCGCCGGTGTTGACGCCGATGCGGACCGGAAGCTCGAGCGCGGCGGCGGCGTCGCGCATCTCGATGGCGGCCTGCACGGCGCGGAACGCGTCGTCCTCGTGAGCGGCGGGGACGCCGAACACCGCCATGACGGCGTCGCCCGCGAACTTCTCCACCGTGCCGCCCGCACGCTCGACCGGGGCCCGCATCGCGTCGTACCAGCGCGTCATGACCGTGCGCAGCGCCTCCGGGTCGAGCCGCTCGCCGAGGCGGGTCGAGTCGGCGAGGTCGCAGAAGAGCACGGTGACGGTCTTCCGCATGACAACGCCTGCGGCCATGGCCGACAGTGTCCCTCCTTGAGCCGAAAGGCGCAAAGTGGCGGCCAGTACACTGGCCGCCCGTGTTCGACGCCCTGTCCGACAAGCTCCAGAGCGCCCTCGGCGACCTCCGCGGCCGCGGGGTGCTCGACGAGGAGGCGGTCGCGCGCGCCATGCGGGAGATCCGGCTCGCGCTCCTCGAGGCCGACGTCAACCTCGCCATCGTCCGCGAGTTCGTCGCCCACGTGCGCGAGCGGGCGCTCGGCCAGGACGTCGCGAAGAGCCTGACCCCGGGCCAGCAGGTGGTGAAGATCGTCCACGAGGAGCTCACCGAGCTGATGGGCTCGGGCTCCTCGCAGCTCGCGTTCAGCCCGCGGCCGCCCACGACGATCCTCCTCGCCGGCCTCCAGGGCTCGGGGAAGACGACCGCGGCGGGCAAGCTCGCGCTGCTCCTGGCGAAGGACGGAAGGAAGCCGGCGCTCGTCGCCGCCGACCTGCAGCGGCCGGCGGCGATCGACCAGCTCGTCCAGCTCGGCGCCCAGGTCGGCGTGCCCGTGTACGCCGACGAGCGCGCCGATCCGGTGAAGGCGGTGCGCGACGGCATCGACCGCGCGAAGGCGGACGACCGCGACGTCGTCATCCTCGACACCGCCGGGCGCCTCCACGTCGACGAGGCGCTGATGGACGAGCTCGCCGCCGTCCGGAAGGAGGCGAAGCCGACGAACGTCCTTCTCGTCCTCGACGCGATGACGGGACAGGAGGCGGTGAACGTCGCGACGGCGTTCCAGGAGCGCATCGACTTCGACGGCGTCGTCATGACGAAGCTCGACGGCGACGCCCGCGGCGGCGCCGCGCTGTCGGTGAAGCACGTCACGGGCAAGCCGATCAAGCTCGCGTCCGTCGGCGAGAAGCTCGACGCGCTCGAGTGGTTCCACCCCGACCGGATGGCGTCGCGCATCCTCGGCATGGGGGATGTGCTCACGCTCATCGAGCGCGCCGAGGCGGCGGTCGCCGACGACGAGAAGGAGGAGCTCGAGCGGCGCTTGATGGCCGGCGAGTTCTCCTTCGACGACTTCCTCTCGAGCTACAAGATGCTGCGCCGGATGGGGCCGCTGCAGGGCGTGCTGAAGATGATCCCCGGCGCGCCTGAGATCCCGGACGTGGACGAGCGGCAGCTCGGCCGGGTGGAGGCGATCATCCTGTCGATGACCCCGCGGGAGCGGCGCGTCCCGCACCTGATCGACGGATCGCGGCGGAAGCGGATCGCGGCCGGGAGCGGCACCACCGTGACGCAGGTGAACCAGCTGCTCGAGGCGCGAAAGCAGATGGCGAAGATGATGAAGGCGATGGGTTCAGGCAAGATGCCCCTCGCACCGGGGCAACCGCGGAAGAAATCCGCAACGAAGAAGCGAAAGAAAGCGAGAAGGTAAATGGCAGTGAAGCTGAGGTTGACGCGGGTCGGCTCGAAGAAGAACCCGATCTATCGCGTCGTCGCCGCCGACACGCGCTCTCCGCGTGACGGCAAGTTCATCGAGATCGTCGGCCGCTACAACCCGCAGTCCGAGCCGTCCCTCATCGAGCTCGACGAGGAGAAGGTGCGCGGCTGGCTCGAGAAGGGCGCGCAGCCGACGGATCCCGTCGCCAAGCTCCTGAAGGCGAAGGGCATCGAGTAGCGGTGGACGAGCTCCTTGCCGAGCTGGCAAGGCGGCTCGTCGACGAGCCGGACGCCGTGCGCGTCGAGGAGGTCGAGGGCGACGACGGGTCGCTCGTCCTCCGCCTGCACGTCGCCGAGGGCGATGTCGGCAAGGTGATCGGCCGGCAGGGCCGCATCGCGCGTGCGCTGCGAACGGTCGTGCGCGCCGGCGGCCCGAACGCGGGACGCCGGCTGCAGCTCGAGATCGTCGGCTAGGTGAGCCGCGACCTCATCGCGGTCGGCCGCGTCGGCCGCCCGCACGGGATCGACGGCGCCTTCTTCGTCGAGCAGCCGAGCGAACGCGCCTCGGCCTTCGCCGTCGGGGCCGAGCTGTGGGTCGCCGGCGCGCCCGCGAAGGTGGTCGTCTCCCGCCGCGGCGGCGGCAACCGCCCCGTGATCAGGCTCGACCGGGCGGTCGAGCGCGGGGCCGAGCTCGCCGTGCCCCGCGCCAGCCTGCCGCCGCTCGCCGAGGACGAGTACTACGCCTTCCAACTCGTCGGCCTCGCGGTGGAGGAGGAGGGCGGCCGGTTCCTGGGTCGCGTCGCCGGCGTGGTCGATTACCCTGCCAACGACGTGCTCGAGCTCGACTCGGGGATGTCCCTGCCGCTCGTCGGAGCCTGCGTGCGGTCGGTGGATGTCGAGGGCGGGCTGATCGTCGTTGCGCCAGGCTTCGCAGAGCCGGAATGAGAGTCGATGTCTTCACCCTCGTCCCGCACGCGTTCGCCTGGCTCACGGAGCAGCGGCCGCTCGCAGGCGTGCTCGGGGAGGAGCTCGAGCTCCGGCTCTTCAGCTACCGGGACACGACGCCGCTCCGCGGCGGCCAGGTCGACGACGAGCCCTACGGCGGGGGCGCCGGGATGGTCCTTCGCGTCGACGTCGTCGCCGCCGCGCTCGACGCCGCCTACGGGGGGACGCCGCCGGGGCGGGTCATCGCGCTGACCCCGCAGGGCCGGCCGCTGACCCAGGCGGTCGTGGAGGAGCTCGCGGCCGAGGACGAGCTGACGCTCCTCTCCTCCCGCTTCGAGGGCTTCGACGAGCGGATCGTCGCCCACCTCGCGAGCGACGCGATCTCGATCGGGCCGTACGTCCTCTCGAACGGCGAGCTGCCGGCGATGGTGCTCCTCGACGCGGTCGCGCGGCGCCTGCCGGGCGCCCTCGCGGAGGGCTCCGGCGAGCTCGAGAGCTTCTCCGCCGAGCTCGGCGGCCGCCTCGAGTACCCGCACTTCACGCGGCCGCCGGAGTTCCGCGGCTGGGCCGTCCCCGACGTGCTCCTCTCCGGCGACCACGCCCGCATCGACGCCTGGCGCAGAGACCACGTCCGATGAGAGACCCGCTCGGCCGCCTGTTCCCGAACCTGTCGCGGCCCGTCCGCGTCGCGCTCGACTGGGTGCTGACGATCGCCGGGGCGATCCTCATCGTCCTCGCCCTCAAGGCCTGGGTCGTCAATCCGTACCGGATCCCGTCCTCGTCGATGGAGCCGACCCTGCACTGCGCCCGGCCCGCGCCCGGCTGCGAGTCCACCTTCAGCGACCGCGTCCTCGCCTGCCGCATCTGCCTCGATTTCTCGAGCCCGAAGCGCGGCCAGATCATCGTCTTCGAGACGCCGCCGCTCGCCCTCGTCAAGTGCGGCGCCGGGGGCACCTTCGTCAAGCGCCTGATCGGGCTGCCCGGGGAGACGGTGCACGAGGACGCCAAGGGGAACATCTGGATCCGGGGGCCGGACGGGGGCCCGTTCCAGGAGCTGAAGGAGCCGTACATCCCCGCCGCGCGGCGCCTCGCCGACAGCGCCCACTTCAAGGAGACCTGGCATGTCCCACTAGGCAGCTACTTCTTCATGGGAGACAATCGCGCGCAGTCGTGCGACTCGCGGGAATGGGGCTCCGTCCCGCGCCAGAACCTGATCGGAACGGTGTTCTTCGTGTACTGGCCGCCAAACAGAATCGGATTCCGATGAGTAAGCTCGAGCAGGTCGCGCCAGGGCTCCGGCGGTGGTCGGCCTGGCATTCCGAGTGGCGCCAGGAGGTCGGCTCGGTCGCGGTCGACACGCCTGACGGGCTCGTCCTCATCGACCCGCTCGACCCGCCGCCGGAGGTCCGCGCGCCGGCGCACGTGCTCCTCACCGTCCACTGGCACGCCCGCTCGGCCGGAGAGCTTCCCGCCGAGCGCGTCTGGGCGACCTCCCGCGAGGTGCGCAAGCTGAGAAACCGCGGCGTGACCGTCACCGACCCCTTCGAGAAGGACCCGGAGCTGCCCGGCGGGATCAAGGCGTTCCCGACCGCCCGCGAGGGCGAGGTCGTCTACTGGCTGCCGCAGCAGAAGGCGGTGGTCGTCGGGGACGTCCTCCTCGGTGCGGGCGCGAAGCCGCACGCGACCTCGGAGCCGCTCCGGCTCGCTCCCGACAACTGGCTCGACGGGGCGACGCGCAAGCAGCTCGTCAAGTCGCTCTTGCCGCTCCTCGACCTGCCCGTCGAGCGGATCCTCGTCGCGCACGGCGACCCCGTGCTCCAGGGTGGGAAAGAGGCGCTGCGCAACCTGATCGCGCCCGAAAAGGCGTGAACTTTCGCTAACCTGCCCTCCGGCCTTCGGGCTCGCCTTCCCATGAGCAACGTCATCGAGTCGATCGAGCGCGCCCAGCTGCGCAAGGTGCCCCGCTTCAAGGCGGGCGACACGGTGCGCGTCCACTTCCAGGTGATCGAGGGCCAGCGCCGCCGCGTGCAGGTGTTCGAGGGCATCGTCATCAAGCGGCAGGGCTCGGGAGCGCGCGAGACGTTCACCGTGCGGAAGCAGTCGTTCGGCGTCGGCGTCGAGCGCACGTTCCCGCTCCACTCGCCGAAGATCGAGAAGATCGACGTCGCCGCGATCGGCGACGTCAACCGGGCGAAGCTCTACTACCTCCGCGGCCGCGTCGGCAAGAAGGCGCGCGTGCGCGAGCAGCGCTACACCGGCGCGCGGCCCGAGACGGCCCTCGAGGACGCGCCCGTCGCGACGGAGGAGCCGCTCGAGGATGCGCCGGACGAGGTCGAGGCCCCCGAGGCCGCGGCCGAAGAAGAGACTGTCGCCACCACCGACTAGGGCGCTAGTCTCGGGCCGGTGAAGCGCACCGGCCAGAAGCTCCTTCGGTTCGACCGGAAGCTCGGCGCCCGCTTCGTCGCCGGCGCGGACGAGGCGGGTCGCGGCTCGCTCGCGGGGCCGCTCGTCGTCGCGGGCGTCCTCCTCGACTACGGCGCGCTGAAGGAGCACCGGGTGCGCCCGCTCGCGTACCTGAACGACTCGAAGCAGTGCAGCGAGGAGCGGCGAGAGGAGCTCTTCCGCGCGGTCGTCGCGTGCGCGGAGAAGGTCGTCGTGCGCGCGATCCCGGCCGGTGACATCGACCGCAACGGCTTGCACAAATCGAACCTCGCCGGCCTGCGCGCGATGCTGAGCGAGCTCTCACCGCCGGCGGAGGCCTGCCTGGTCGACGGGTTCCGGCTCGGCCCGCTCGCACCGGAGCACACGGCCGTCGTCGACGGCGACGAGAAGAGCGCCGCGATCGCGGCCGCATCGATCGTCGCGAAGGTGACGCGGGACCGGCTGATGCGCCGCCTCGACGCGCTCTACCCCGCGTACGGCTTCGCGCAGCACGTCGGCTACATCACCCCGGGTCACTCCGCCGTCGTGCGCGAAGTGGGCCCGTCGGCCGTGCACCGCCTCTCCTTCCAGGCCCTCTGCTACACGTGAACGCGGCCGAGCGCCGCGCCGCGCGCTGGTACCGGCTGCGCGGCTGGCGCATCGTCGGCGCGAACGTGTGGGCGGGACGGAACGAGATCGACCTCGTCGCCCGGCGCGGCCGTGCGCTTCGCTTCGTCGAGGTGAAGGAGAAGAGCGGGCCGCGCTTCGGCGACCCCGCCGAGATGGTCAACGAGGAGAAGCAGCGCCGCGTGCGCCGTGCGGCGGCCGCCTTCCTCGCGTCGCATCCGGAGCTCCGCGGCCTCGACGTCTCCTTCGACGTCGTCGCCGTGCGCGAGCGCGAGTTGCGCAGGATCCCCGACGCTTTCTAGGGTGGGCTCGTGGAGTGGTACGTGTTGAACGCGCGCGACTGCCCGTGGGTCGAGGGGGACAAGACGGGTCTCTGCGTCGCCTTCGAGGACGAGGAGAACGATCCGTTCCCACAGCTCGGCGTGAACGTCCGAGTCCTCCAGCCCGGGCAGGCGATCGGGATGTACCACTACGAGGCCGGGCAGGAGGACTTCCTCGTCCTCGACGGCGAGGCGATCGCGATCGTCGACGGCGAGGAGCGGACGATGGGGAAATGGGATCTCCTCCACTGCGAGCCCGGCGTCGCGCACATGATCAAGGCGACCGGCGTCCGGCCCCTCCTGCTCGTGTGCGCGGGCGCGCGCACGGGCGAGGAGCGCAACGGGACGATGTACGTCGCAAACGACCTCGCGCGCGAGCACGGCGTCTCCGTCGACGCCGACACGCCCGACAACCGCGCCGTCTACGCCGACCACCGCTTCAGATGGGCCGACTACCGGGACGGGTGGCTGCCGGCATGAGCGGCTGGTTCGTCGTCAACGCGCGCGATGCGGACTGGCTCGACACGACGATGGGCAAGTTCTGCAACTTCGAGCCCGGCGGCGAGCGCTTCGCGCAGATGGGCTTCAACCTGAACGTGCTCGCCCCCGGCGAGCCGATGGCGATGTACCACCGCGAGGACGGGCAGGAGGGGTTCCTCGTGCTCGACGGCGAGTGCACGCTCGTCGTCGAGGGGCAGGAGCGGCCGCTCGTGAAGTGGGACTTCTTCCATTGCCCGCCCCGGGTGGCGCACGTGATCGTCGGGGCCGGCGAGAGGCCCGCGCTCGTCCTCGCCGTCGGCTCGCGCATGCACGGGAGCGGCATCGTCTATCCCGCCGACCCGGTGGCCCGGCGCCACGGCGCCGCGCCGGCCGCCGACACCTCCGATCCGAAGGAGGCATACGCCGGCCACCGGATCGAGAAGGCGCGCTATCAGGAGGGCTGGCTCCCCGGATAGCGAAGTCCCTCTCTCGTGGCCGTCACGCAGGAGGAGCTCTACTCCGGGCTCGACCTCGAGCTCTCGTGGTCCGAGCGCGCGCTGCCCGAGCACGTGCGGACGAAGCACGTGCATCGCCTGCATCCCTACCACGGCAAGTTCATCCCCCAGCTCGTCGAGGTGCTGCTCGAGCGCTACGTCGCGCCGGGCGGGCATGTGCTCGACCCCTTCGCCGGGTCCGGGACGACGCTCGTGCAGGCGCTCGAGTCGGGCTACGACGCGACCGGCGCGGAGCTCGCCGCGTTCAACTGCCTCCTCATGCGCGTGAAGACGGCGCGTTACGACCTCGACGCGCTCGGAGCGGAGATCCACGATGTCACGGGCCGGCTCGACGAGCTGAGGACGAGCGCGCGCCCGAATGCGTACATGCGCCGCTGGTACGCGCCGGAGGCGGCGAGGCAGCTCCTCGCCTTCCGCGAGCACGCGGCCTCGGACGTGCTCCGGGTCGTCCTCTCGCGCGCGGCCCGCTCGGCGCGCCGGGCCGCCCACTTCGACCTGGAGGCGCCGGCCGAGCCGATGACGGGCGAGTACTGGTGTCACAAGCACCGGCGCACGTGCCGCCCGGTGGAATCGGCCACCGGCTTCCTCCGCCGGTATGCGCTCGACACGCTCGCGCGGATCGGGGAGTTCGCCTCCGTCCGCAGCGAGCGCTCGGCCCGTGTCCTCCAGGGCGACGCGCGGGAGCTCGGCTATCCCGGCGCCTTCGACGCGGTCATCACCTCGCCGCCGTATCCGGGGCTCATCGACTACCACGAGCAGCACCGCTATGCCTACGAGCTGCTCGGGCTCGAGGAGCGCCGCGACCTCGAGCTCGGAAGGGGCGCGACGAAGGCCGCGCTCGAGGAGTACAGCGCGGGGATCGCGCAGGCGCTCGCGAACGCCGCGTCTGCGCTCGCCCCCGGCGCGCCCGTCCTCGTCGTCGTCAACGACCGCCGCGACCTCTATCCCGGCATCCTCGAGCGCGCCGGGCTCCGCCTCGAGGAGCGCCTGCGCCGGCACGTCAACCGGAGAACGGGGAGGCGCGCCGGTGAGTACTACGAGGACGTCCTCGTCGCGCGTCAGTAATCTCGGCGGGTGACGTTCCCCGTTCCCGATCGCGCGGCCGCTGCGGCTCTCGGCGATGCGCTCCGCGGCCTCGCCTACGAGGCCGACACGATCTCGGAGCTGATCGGAGACGACATCGCCGAGCGCGAGGAGGTCGTCGTCGCCGAGCGGCGGCTGTCCGAGTCCCCGCTCGAGTCGATGATCCGCCTCCTCTACCTGGAGCTCCCGGTGGCCGAGCGCAAGATCGGCTCGGGTGTCGCCGAGGCGCTCGTGGCCCTCGGGCTCGTCTCCCGCTCCGGCTCGACGCTCGCTCCGCGTGCACGGGTCGTGCCCGTCGACGAGACGCTGCTCGCCTCGGACGGGTTCACGCGCGACTCGGATGATCCGCCCGACTACGTCGCGACGTACACGCCCACCGCGCGGACGTGCGACCTTCTGACGCCGCGCCCGCGCGTGAAGCGCGCGCTCGACGTCGGGACGGGCAGCGGGATCCACGCGCTTCTCGCGGCGCGCCACGCGAAGCATGTCGTCGCCATCGACGTCAACCAGCGTGCGCTCGCCTACACCGAGCTGAACGCGGCACTCAACGGTCTCGACAACGTCGAGTGCAGGAACGGGAGCTTCTTCGACCCGGTCGAGGGCGAGGCGTTCGGCCTGATCACCTGCAACGCGCCGTTCGTCGTCTCGCCCGAGCAGCGGTGGGCGTATCGCGACAGCGGCTTCCGCGGCGACGACGTGACCGCGCACGTCGTGCGCGAGGCGGCCTCGCATCTCGCCGACGGAGGCTACGCCACGCTCCTCGGCAGCTGGCTCATCGTGGACGAGGACGCGCCGGAGGAACGGCCGGCAGAGTGGCTGAAGGCGACAGGCTGCGACGCGTGGATCCTCACGTCGATCGAGAGCGACCCGCTCGAGCACGCGGCGACGTGGAACAGCAGCTTCTTCGCCGACGCCGGCACCTACGCGGAGGCGCTCGAGCGCTGGACGCGGTACCTGGGCGAGCTCGGCGCGCGCGGCGTGGGGGAGGGCGCGATCCTGCTCCACCGCAACGGCGGCCGTGCGAGCCTGCGCATCGACGAGATCGACGAGGACTCGCTCGAGGACGCCGACGCGCAGATCCGCCGCGCCTTCGCGAACCGGCACCGGGCGAAGGACCTGCTCGACGCCCGGCTCCGGCGGGCGATGCCGATCCGCGTCGAGCGCGAGCTCGGACGCAAGAGCGCCGACGTCGTGCTCGACGAGGGGACCTGTTCGATCCTGCCGGCGACGCCCGAGGCGGTCGCGCTCGTCGAACGGCTGGACGGGCGCAGGACGCTGCGGAAGCTCGGCGCGGACAAGCGCGCGGTGAAGCTCTGCCGCGAGCTCGTCGGGCTCGGCGCGTTGCAGATCGTCGACTGAGTCGTATCGCCTTCGGCCCTAGCGTCACGGCGTGCTTGCACGCGCGGTCACGCATGCCGTCGTCGGCCTCGAGCCGCGACGCGTCGAAGTGGAAGCCGACGTCCACGAGACCGGCCTGCCGGCGTTCGCCATCGTCGGCCTCCCCGACCGCGCCTGCGCCGAGGCGCGCACGCGCGTGCGCAGCGGGATCGTCTCGGCGGAGCTCGACTTCCCGCGCGGGCGCGTCACCGTCAACCTCGCGCCCGCCGGCCTGCGGAAGGAGGGCTCCGGCTACGACCTCCCCATCGCGCTCGCGCTCCTCGCCGCGTCGCGCCAGATCCCTCAGGGCGAGCTGAGCCGCCACGCCGCCGTCGGCGAGCTCGCACTCGACGGCCGCCTGCGCCGCGTCGGCGGGGTCCTCGCGGTCGCCGAGGGCGCGCGGCGCCTCGGCCTCGAGCGGCTCCTGTGCCCGCCCGAGTCGGCGCCCGAGGCGGCGCTCGCCGGTGTCCGCCCCGTCCCCGTCGCCCACCTCGCCGAGGCGGTCGCCTACCTCCGCGGCGAGCTCGACCCGGAGGCCGTCGAGCCCCCGCCCGAGCCCGAGCCGGCCGCGCTCCCCGACCTCGCCGAGGTGCGCGGCCAGGAGCGCGCGCGGCGCGCCCTCGAGATCGCCGCCGCCGGCCGCCAGAATCTCCTCTTCGCCGGCCCGCCCGGAACGGGCAAGACGATGCTGGCGCGGAGGCTGCCGTCGCTTCTCCCGCCGCTCGACGACGCGGCCGCGCTCGAGGTGACGCGCATCCACTCGGTCGCCGGGCTGCTCGCGCCCGAGCAGCCGCTCGTTCGCACGCCGCCGTTTCGCGCGCCGCACCACAGCGCGTCGACGTCGGCGATCGTCGGCGGCGGTCCCGGCATCCGCCCCGGCGAGGCGAGCCTCGCCCATCACGGCGTGCTGCTGCTCGACGAGCTGGCGGAGTTCGCGCGGCCGGCGCTCGAGGCGCTGCGCCAGCCGCTCGAGGACGGCGTCGTCTCGATCGCGCGCGCGGCCGGACGCGCGGTCTTCCCGGCGCGGTTCCAGCTCGTCGCGACGATGAACCTCTGCCCCTGCGGCGCACGCGGAGACGGAAGCGCGATCTGCTCGTGCACGGCGCAGCGGCTCGCCTCCTACCGCGCGAAGCTGTCGCGGGCGCTGCTCGACCGCTTCGACCTCGTGGTCGCCGTCCCGCGCCCGCGCGCGGCCGAGCTCGCGGCCGAGCCGTCCGAGTCGTCGGCCGCCGTCGCCGAACGCGTCGCGCTTGCCCGCTCGCGACTCGCGTCCGCGCCGCTCCGGCGCACGAGCGACGCCGACGCGCTGCTCTCGCGCGCGGTCGACCGTCTCCCGCTTTCCGGACGGGGACGCGCGCGCGTCGCGCGCACCGCCCGCACGATCGCCGCCCTCGCCGGAGGGGAGGAGGTGCACGCCGAGCACGTCGCCGAAGCGCTCGCCTACCGCTCGCCCCAGGAGCTCGCGTGAACGAGCTCGCGCTCGCGGTGTTCGCGTCCGAGACCGGAGTGCATCTGCTGCGCCCTCCGGGCACCGCACGCTGGCGCGATCACCTCCGCGCGTTCGACGCGCGCGCGTACGAGGCGACGCTGGCCGAGCGCGGCTTCCGCTTCACCGCCGAGCTGCCTCCGCTGCTGCGGTCGATCCACGACCCGCCCGTCGGGCTGTTCGTGCGCGGCGGCGCCGCGCTCGACGTGCTCGGGCGTCGCGCGGTCGCGATCGTCGGGGCGCGCGCATGCTCGGGCTACGGCGCGTCGGTCGCGCGAGGCCTCGCGCGCGAGGCGGCGGCGTCCGGGCTCGTCGTCGTCAGCGGGCTCGCCCGCGGCATCGACGGCGAGGCGCACCGGGGCGCGCTCGACGCGGGCGGGACGACGGTGGCCGTTCTCGGCTGCGGTATCGACCGGGACTATCCCGCCGCGCACGCCGACCTCGCCCGCCGCATCGCCGAGACGGGCCTCGTCGTCTCCGAGTACGCGCCCGGCGTCGAGCCTGCCCCGTGGCGCTTCCCTGCCCGCAACCGCATCGTCGCCGGCCTCGCCGGCGCGACCGTCGTCGTCGAGGCGCGCGAGCGGAGCGGCGCCCTCATCACGGCCGATCTCGCTCTCGAGGAGGGACGCGAGGTCTTCGCCGTCCCGGGTGAGATCACCTCGCCGCTCTCCGCGGGGACGAATGCGCTCTTGAAGCTCGGCGCCGCGCCCCTCACGTGCGCGGCCGACCTCGGCATCGAGCCGGCGGCGCCGGCCGCCGGCTCGCCGCTCCTCGGGCTCCTGCCGGCGACCGCAGACGAGCTCGTCCGCCTCACCGGCCGGGACGCGGCCGACATCTCCCGCGAGCTCGTCGAGCTGGAGCTCGCGGGCCGCGTGGTCGCCCGCGACGGCGTGTACCGTGGCAGCGCGTGAACCCCTACTGGCTCGAAGACCCGGTTCCCGCCCGCACGAACGGCAGGCGCGACGGCCGCGTCGACGTCGCGATCGTCGGCGCCGGGGTGACCGGCTGCAGCGCCGCGCTCCGTCTCGCCGAGGCCGGTCTGCGCGTCCGGGTGCACGATCGCAGAGGCATCGCCGAGGGCGCGAGCGGACGGAACGGCGGCTTCGCCCTCCGCGGAGGCGCCGCCCGCTACGACGTCGCCCGCGAGACCTACGGGGCCGACGAGTCCCGCGCCCTCTGGCGCTGGACCGAGGAGACGCTCGACCGGATGGAGGAGCTCGCCGGCGACGCGCTGCGTCGTCCGGGCAGCTACCGGCTCGCCGCCGACGAGGAGGAGCGCGAGAGCATCCGCGCCGAGTTCGAGGCGCTCGACGAGGACGGCTTCGGCGCGGAATGGATCGACGAGTTCCCGCGCTTCCACGGAGCGATCCACCATCTTCGGGACGGCACGATCCAGCCGGCGCGCTTCGTGCGCAGGCTCGCGACGCGGGCGGCCGAGGCGGGGGTGGAGTTCCGCGAGCACGATCCCGTCGAGGATGTCGGCGCGCTCGATGCCGAGCGCGTGCTCGTCGCGACCGACGGCTACGGCCGCGCCCTCGTCCCCGAGCTCGCAGACGCGATCTGGCCTGCACGCGGGCAGGTCGTCGTCAGCGAGCCGCTCGACCGCGTCCTCTACGACCGTCCGCACTACGCCCGCCAGGGGTTCGATTACTGGCAGCAGCTCCCCGACCGCCGGCTGCTGCTCGGCGGCTTCCGGGACGTCTCGATCATGGACGAGCTCACCGACGTCGAGGAGATGACGCCCTCGATCCAGGCTTCTCTCGAGCGCTTCCTCTCGGAGCTCAGCGGCGGCGCGGCGCGGATCAGCCACCGCTGGGCGGGGATCTTCGCGCTCACGCAGGACATGCTGCCGCTCGTCGGTCCGGTGCCGGGCCGCGACGCGGTGTGGATCGCGGCCGGGTACTCCGGGCACGGCAACGTCATGGGCTTCGGCTGCGGCCGGCTCGTCGCCGATGCGATGCTCGACCGCCGGCACGAGCTGTCGAGCGTCTTCGACCCGGGAAGGATGGCGGCGTGATCACGCCGAAGAACCTCGCGGTCAGCGGAATGAGCCTGCTCCTCCTCGCAGCCGTGCTCGGCTTCTTCACGGTGCATCCGGCGGCGTCGAAGCCGGCCGCGGCGCCTCCACCGAAGGCGGTCCCGCCCGTGCCGGTGACGACGACGACCGCGCCGCCGACGACGACGGCCGCGGCGCCCTCGCCCCCGCCGCCGAGGATCGCGATGTCGTGGAACAACGCGGGCGCGTTCATCGTGCACACGCACGACGTCGACCCGACGTGGCTCGGCCAGCAGCTTCGAAGCGCGGGGTTCGGCTGGGTCGCCGTCTACCTCGGCTCGTCCGGCGACGCGACGCCGATCGACCGGGACTGGGTCTACCGGTTCATCCTCGCGAGCGGCCTCCCGGTCGGCGGCTGGACGGTGCTGAACGGGAACGCGCACGCGGACGCCGGCTTCGCCGCGCGGCAGCTGAAGCTCGACGGCCTCGCGTTCTACATCGCGAACGCCGAGGCGTCGTATCAAGGGCGACCGGGGGCCTCACAGTCGTTCGTGACCCGATTCCGTCAGCTCGAGCCGACCATCACCGCCGGGCTCTCGTCGCTCTGCGACGCGAGCGGGATCGGTCTCGGCCCCTGGGCACGGGCCGGCTTCGCCTTCCTGCCCCAGGCGTACGTCAACGACTTCGGCGGCAACGTCGCGCCGTCGGTCTGCGTGCGGGCCGCATCCGCATACTTCCCGTTGTCCGCGATCCATCCGACCGTCGGCAGCTACAAGGGCCAGAAGGGTTGGATGAGCCCCCAGCAGTACGTGCCGCTCCTCGCCGCCGCCGGTACGACCGGCTTCTCGGTGTACAACGCCGAGACGAACATGAGCGCACAGGCATGGCAGGCCTACGGGCAGGCGATCCGCCAGCAGCACATCGCCGTCAGAGCGTCTTGACGTCCTGGATGAGCTTCCCGATCGACTGCTTCGCGTCGCCGAAGAGCATGACCGTCTTCGGGTTGTAGAAGAGCGGGTTCTCGATCCCGGCGAACCCGGGGTTCATCGACCGCTTCAGCACGACGACCGCCTGCGCGTCGTCGACGTTCAGGATCGGCATCCCGTAGATCGGGCTGCCGTGGTTGTTGCGCGCATCCGGATTGACGACGTCGTTCGCGCCGACGACGAGTGCGACGTCGGTGCGTGAGAACTCCGGATTGGCGTCGTCCATCTCCTTCAGCTGCGGGTAGGGGACGTTCGCCTCGGCGAGCAGCACGTTCATGTGGCCCGGCATGCGCCCTGCGACCGGATGGATCGCGTACGAGACCTCGACGCCTTTCGACTCCAGCAGGTCGGCGAGCTGGCGCACGTCGTGCTGCGCCTGCGCGACCGCGAGGCCGTAGCCGGGGACGAAGACGACCTTGTGGGCGTACGCGAGCATGACGGCGACGTCCTCGGCACTCGCCGAGCGCACCGTTCCGCCGTCCGTCCCGGCGGCGAGCGCCGCTCCCTCCGCCACCTGGCCGAACGCGCCGAAGAGGACGTTCGCGATCGACCGGTTCATCGCCCGGCCCATCATCATCGTCAGGAGCGTGCCGGACGCGCCGACGAGCATGCCGCTGACGATGAGGACGTTGTTCTCGAGCTCGAAGCCGCCGACGGCGACCGCGAGACCCGTGAACGCGTTCAGCAGAGAGATCACGACCGGCATGTCCGCGCCGCCGATCGGGAGGACGAAGAGGACGCCGAAGACCGCGCCGCCCGCGACGACCGCCCAGAGCAGCCACTGATCCTGCACGCCGGCGGCGAGGACGACGCCGAGCGCGACGCAGGCGCCGAGCAGCGCGAGGTTGGCGGCCTTCTGCCCCGGATACGTGATCGGGCGGCCCTTGATCAGCTCCTGGAGCTTCGCGAACGCGATCATCGAGCCGGCGAAGGAGATCGCGCCGATGAGCCCGGAGAGCGCGATCGCGACGAGGATGTCGAGCGAAGGCTTGCCCGGCTCGGGGAGGAGACGGTGCAGCTCGCCGAGCGCGATCAGCGCCGCGGCGCCGCCGCCGACGCCGTTGAACAGCGCCACCATCTGCGGCATCGCCGTCATCTTCACCTTGCGCGCGGCGTACGCTCCGAAGCCGCCGCCGATCGCCATCCCGAGCGCGAGCTCCCACCAGCTCGTGCCGCCGGTCTTGATCCAGGTGACGACGATCGCGACGAGCATGCCGACCGCGCCGATCTGGTTCCCGCGCCGCGCAGTCGCCGGGTTGGAGAGGAAACGCAGCGCGAGGATGAAGGTCACGATCGTGACCAGGTAGATCAGGTTGCCGGCATTGACGGTCATTCGCCCTTCTTCGGCGGCTCGCGCTTCTTGAACATCTCCAGCATCCGGTCGGTGACGACGAAGCCGCCGACGACGTTCGCGGAGCCGAGCACGACGGCGAGGAAGCCGATGATCCACAGGAACGGGCCCTTGTGATTCAGGCCGAGGACGAGCATCGCGCCGACGACGACGATCCCGTGGATCGCGTTCGTCCCCGACATGAGCGGCGTGTGCAAGAGCGTCGGCACCTTCGAGATCACCTCGAAGCCGAGGAAGATCGCGAGCACGAGGATCGTCACCTCGAAGACCAGGAGAGTGTTGTGGCTCATGCGGGTGTGGCCTCCTTCTTGCCGGCGACGCAGGCGCCGGCGGTGATCTCGTCCGACCAGTCGAGGTCGAGCGTCCCTTCGGGCGCGAGGTGGACGAGCAGCGCCTGCACGTTGCGCGAGTACAGCATCGAGGCGTGGTAGGGCATCGTCGACGGAAGGTTCGTCAGGCCGACGAGCGTGACGCCGTCGCGCACCGCGACCTCGCCGGGGACGGTGAGCTCGCAGTTGCCGCCCGTCTCCGCCGCGAGGTCGACGATGACCGAGCCCGGACGCATCGCCTGTACGGCGGATGCGGGGATGATCTTCGGCGCTGCGCGTCCCGGGACGGCCGCCGTCGTGACGACCGCATCGAACTCGGCGATGCGCCCCTCGAGCGCCGCCTGCTGCGCCTGCATCTCCTCCGGCGTCAGCTCGCGCGCATAGCCGCCCTCTGCCTCCGCGCCGGTGACGCCGAGGTCGAGCCAGTTCGCCCCGAGGCTCTCGATCTGCTCGCGGACGACCGGCCGCACGTCGAAGCCGGTGACGACCGCGCCGAGCCGCCGCGCCGTGGCGATCGCCTGGAGGCCGGCGACGCCGGCGCCGATGACGAGCACCTTCGCGGGCGGAACGGTCCCCGCCGCGGTCATGAGCATCGGGAAGAAACGGGGGAGATGCTCGGCGGCGAGCAGTGCCGCCCTGTAGCCGCCCACCGTCGCCTGCGAGGAGAGCGCGTCCATCGGCTGCGCACGGGTGATGCGCGGGATCGACTCCATCGCGAAGGCGACGACGCCTCGGCCCGCGAGCGCCTCCACGCCTCCACGGTCGGCGAGGGGGTCGAGAAAGCCGATCAGCAGCTGCCCGCCGTGGAGCATCGCCGGGTCGGGTCGCCGCACGGCGACGACCACGTCGGCCTCCCACGGCGAGCCGATCGACGCGCCGGCCTCCGTGTACGCCGTGTCCGGGAACGAGGCGGCATCGCCCGCTCCAGCCTCGACGACGATGTCGAAGCCCGCGGCGGCGAGCTTTCCCGCCGTCTCGGGGACGAGGGCGACCCTGCGCTCGCCCGGCGCCATCTCACGCGCGACACCAACCCGCATCGGCGCAACTCTAGACTGCTCCTGACCTCGTGACGCACTTCGTCTCGCATTACGGGCTGTGGGTCGTGTTCGGGGTCGTCTTCCTCGAAGTCGCCGGCTTGCCCTTCATCCCCGGCGAGACCGCGCTCATCACGGCTGCCGCGCTCGCCTCCCAGGGGCACGGGTCGATCGGCGGGACGATCGCGCTCGCGGTCCTCGCCGCCGTTCTCGGCGCGGCCACCGGCTACGTCGTCGGGCGCGTGCGCGGCCGCGAGATCCTCTCTTTCTGGCCCTGGCTCGAGCGGGTGACGCGGCCAGGGGTCGAGCGCTCGGAGGAGTTCTTCCACCGGCACGGCTCGAAGACGGTGTTCCTCGGCCGCTTCCTTCCCGTGCTCCGCGCGACGATCGGCTGGATGGCGGGCGTCGCGCACATGCCGTGGCCGCGCTTCCTCGCGTGGAACGTCGCCGGGGCGGTGGCGTGGGGCTGTGGGGTCGGCCTCGCCTCCTACTACGCCGGTCAGGCGGTCGTCGACGCGGTGCAGCGCGACGCGCTCATCGGCGTCGGCGTCATCGTCGCGCTCGTGCTCGTGCTCGTCGGCGTGCATTTCATCCTGCGCCGCGCCGAGCGCGCGTGACCCACTTCTTCACGCACCACGGTCTGCCCCTCCTCTTCGTCGTCGTCCTCATCGAGTCGTTCGGCGTTCCGCTTCCCGGCGAGACCGCGCTCATCGCGTTCGGCGTCCTCGCCGCCCAGGGGCACTACGGCATCGTCGAGGTGATCGTCGTCGCCGCGGCCGGGGCCATCGTCGGCGACAACCTCGGCTACTGGCTCATCGGCCGGGTCGGCGGCCGGGCGCTGTTCGAGAAGACGCGATGGCTGAGGCGGTTCGGCGACCGCGTCCTCCCGCGCTCCGAGGCCTTCATGAGGAAGCACGGCGGCAAGACCGTCTTCTTCGGCCGCTTCATCACGGTGCTCCGCTACACGGCCGCGTGGATCGCCGGGCTCGGCGAGATGCGGTGGTGGAGGTTCCTCGCGTGGAACGGGGCGGGCGGGATCTGCTGGGCGACGCTCGTCGGCCTCGTCGCCTACTACGGCGGAAAGGCGGCCGGCAACGCGATCCAGGCATACGGCATCTATGCGTTCCCGGTCGTGGCCGTCCTCTTCGTCGCCGTCTTCCTCGGCCGCCGGCGCCTCGAGCAGCTCCTTCGCTGAGAGAGGAGTCCGCGCCCTCCCGCTGAACTGACTCCGGGCATGCTGGCTGCACTCGTCCGCTGTCTCGAGGAGCGCGATAGGACGGAAGGGCACGGGGCGCGCGTCGCCGCCCTGGCCGAGCCCGTCGCGCGGTCGCTCGGGTGGCAGCCCGAGCGGGTCGCGATGCTGCGCCATGCGGCGCCGATCCACGACGTCGGGAAGCTCGTCGTCCGGGCGGAGGTGCTGCTGAAACCGGGCGCGCTCTCGCCGGCGGAGCGGGACGAGATGCGCGAGCACCCGCGTGCGGGCGCGTCGCTCGTGCTCCCGCTGCCGAACGCGAGGCACGTCCTGCCGTACGTCCTGCTCCACCACGAGCGCTGGGACGGCGACGGATACCCGTGCGGCCTCCGCGGTCACTCGATCCCGATCGAGGCGCGCCTGCTCGCCGTCGCCGATGCCTTCGACGCGATGACGTCGCCTCGTCCGTACCGCGCCGCGCGGACCCACGCCGAGGCGTGCTCCGAGCTCGCCCGCGAGTCGGGGCTCCAGTTCGATCCGGGGGTCGTCGACGCCTTCCTGGCCGTCTGGCAGGGCGAGCAGCTCCCCCTCGCCGTCTGAGAGACCGGTACCAGGTACGCATACGGAATCGTCACGCGATGCGCGGCTGCGCTCCGGGGCGCGTGGCGTGCCCGCGCGCCCTCGGTGACGGTACCTGGTACCGGCCGTTGTCCCTTTACAACGCGGCCCAGACGTCCAGTTTCTGCCGGACGCGCGAGATCACCTCGTCGGTGAACTCGGAGCTGCCGAGGTCGCCCCGGAGATCCGCCGTGCGCGCGCCGGCGGCGACAGCCTCGAGGCACGCCTCGCGCACGGCGCGGCCGGCGCGCTGGGCCGCCTCTCCCGCATGGGAGAGGAGCGCCGCGCCGGCGAGGATCATCGCCATCGGATTGGCGACGTTCTTGCCTTCGAGCGACGGCGCCGTCCCGTGCGCCGCCTCCGCCATGATCGCGGCCGGCTCGAAGTCGTTCTCGAACGCGACGAGCAGGGACTCCGATCCCGCGATCGAGCCGAAGAGCGGGAGGACGAGATCGGAGAGGATGTCGCCGTCGCGATTGAGCGCGGGGATGACGAGCGGCTCTCCCGTCGTCGACAGGAGCAGCGCGAACGTCGCATCGATGAGCTGCGGCTCGTATGCGACCTCGGGGTGCCGTTCCGCCGCGGCGTCCATATCCTCCTTCAGCAACCCCTCGTACGTCGGGCTGACCGTGTACTTCGGCCCTCCGAACACCTTCGCACCGGTGCGCTCCGCCTGCCGGAACGCAAACTCGGCGACGGCGTGGCAGATGCGCCGCTCGATGCGCTCGGTGCGGAACGCGACCTCGTCGTCGCCGTCGCCCTCGCGCCATTCCTCCGCGCCGTACGCGTCGCCGACTGCCATGCGGACGATCGAGATCGGCGCGAACACGCCGCCGACGGGAACGACTCCGGGGATCCGGCGCCCCGTGCGCACGATCACCTTCCCGCCGATCTCCTCGCGCAGGATCCTGTTCGGGGAGCCGACGTCGCCGCGCCCCTCCGGCGTGACCGTCGCCGCCTTCAGGCCGAGCCCGTGCTCGCGGACTGCGGTCGCCGCCTCGTGCACGACGGCGTTCCGCGTCGCGCGTCGCGCCTCGAGCGAGAGGTCGTAACGAACGAGGTCGAGCTCGACTCCGATCACGTCCGGGGCGAGCACGCGCAGCGACTCCTCGAGCAGCTCCTGCCCGGTCTGGTCGCCCTCGAGGACGACGATGACGTTCTCGTCGCGCATCTCGCGGCCAGTGTAGTGCCGTTGTGCCAACGACATGCCCACCCGGACCGGACGCAAAGGGCGCTTCCGCTATCTCGACGCGCACGGGCGGGAGATCCGGGACGCCGCCGTGCTCGAGCGGATCGAGAAGCTCGCGATTCCGCCCGCCTGGAAGAACGTCTGGATCGCCGCGCGTCCGCGGGCGAAGCTCCAGGCGACCGGCTACGACGCCGCGGGGCGCAAGCAGTACATCTACCACGCCGAGTTCCGGGCCGAGCGGGACCGCGCCAAGTTCGATCGCCTCGTTCGCTTCGGGGAGCAGCTGCCGGAGCTGCGCGGCGCGATGGCGGAGCATCTCGACAAGGAGGAGCTCGACCGCGACCGGGTGTGCGCGATCGCTCTCCGCCTCATCGATCTCGGATGGTTTCGGGTCGGCACGGACCGCCATACGCGCGCATCCGGGACGTTCGGGATCACGACGCTCCGAAAGCGCCACGTTCGGGTACGCGGCGACCGCATTCGGCTCGAATTCGTCGGAAAGGCGAAATCGCAGGTGCGCACATCGCTCGTCGACGACGAGCTGGCGGCTGCGATCCGCGAGCTCATCGCCGTCCCGGGTCGCGGGCGGCTCTTCCGCTACGAACGGAATGGGAACGGCCTCTGCGACCTGACGAGCCGCACGCTGAACGACTACGTGAAGACGCATCTGGGCGAGGAGTTCAGCGCGAAGGACTTCCGCACGTGGGGAGGGACGCTGCTCGCGGCGATCGCGTTCGCCGAGCGCCCACCCGACGGACAGGCCGCAGTCACGGCGGTCATGCGCGCCGTGGCGAACAGGCTCGGGAACACGCCGGCCGTCTGCCGCCGCTCGTACGTCGCCCCGGCGGTGGTCGATGCGTATCTCGAGGGTAGAACCATCGCGGATTTCCGCCCCCGACATTTACGAAGGATCCGCGCTCGTCAAACGGGTCTCGACCCGGAAGAGACCGCTCTCCTGGCACTCCTGAATTTCAAGTAGAATTACCGTCATGGCCCGGAAAACCGTTCTCGTTTGCGACAGTTGCGGCAAGGAAGTCGAAGAGTCGAAAGGGGCGACGCTGCGCGTGACGTACACCGACGCGCGCCGTGGCTCGAAGCAGGCCGACCTCTGCGACGACTGCGCGGGATCGCTGCCGGGGCGCAACGTCGCGCGCCGCGGTCGTAAGCCGAAGTCCGCCGCCGCGGCCTGACAGAAGCCGTCGGAGACCGCCTCTAGGATGGGGCGGTGCCGCTCAGCCTCATCGCTGGGCCTGCGAACGCGGGCAAGGTCGAGACGCTCCTCGACCGGTATCTCGCCGCGCTCGAGCGCGAGCCGGTGTTCATCGTGCCGAACCGGTCGGATGTCGCGCGCGTCGAGCGGGAGCTCCTCGCACGGCGTCCCGCGCTCCTCTCGGGATCGATCGGCACGTTCGACGACCTGTTCGAACGCGTCGCGTACGGGGACGACGACGCGCGTCCGCTCGTGTCGCACACGCAGCGCGCACTGCTCGTCCGCCGTGTCCTCGCCGCCGCGAAGCTCGACCGGCTCGCCGCATCGGCCCGGTTCGGCGGGTTCGCCGACGCGCTCCAGCAGGCGTTGAGTGAGCTCGAGTCGGGGCTGCTCGATCCCGGCGAGCTCGACGGCGACCTCGGCGCGCTGTACGCCGCCTACCGCGACGAGCTCGATCGTCTCGGCCGCTGGGATCGCGATCTCCTCCGCCGCCGCGCGGCCGAGCGGCTCCGGTCCGAGCTCGATGCGTGGCATGGCGAGCCGGTCTTCGCCTACGGCTTCGAGGATCTCACCGGCGCCGAATGGGCGATGCTGGAGGCACTCGCCGGCCGGGCCGAGGTGACCGTCTCGCTGCCGTACGAGCCCGGCCGCCCGGCGTTCGCGTCCCTGCGCCGCACCGCGGAGGATCTCGCGCGCCTCGCCGGCGCGAGCATCGACGAGCTGCCGCCGCGTTGGGCGCAGACGGCGCAACCGGCCCTCGCCCACATCGAGCGCAGCCTCTTCGACGACGTGGCGCCGGAGTCCCCGCCGATCGACGGTGCGGTCCGGTTCTTCGAGGGCGCGGGCGCCCGCGGCGCGCTCGAGCTCGTCGGCGAGGAGCTGCTCGAGCTCGTGCGGACGGGAACGCCGGCCGAGCGAATCGGCATCGTCTGTCCGAGCATCGAACGCTGGCGCGCGCCGCTCGAGACCGCGCTCGCGACGCTCGGCGTCCCGTACTCGGTCGACGGCGAGGTGCGGGTCGCGCACACGCCGTTCGGTCATGCGCTCGCATCGTTCCTGCGCTTCGCGTGGCTCGGTGGAACGCGGAGCGAGCTGTTCGCCTATCTCCGCTCCCCCTTCTCGGGCGTCCCGCGGCACGCGGTCGACTTCGTCGAGGGACGCCTCCGCGGCCGCGCGGTGGAGGCGCCGGAGCGCGTCGTCGAGGAGTCGGAGAAGCTGCGCGGCTCTCCACTGCCCGCGCTCGACGACCTGCGTGCGGCCGAGGATCCGGTCGCCGCGGTGCGCGGTCTCGCCGTGCGCATGGTGCGCAGCGCATACGGGCTCGAGGGCCCGCCAGTCGGCGACGCCTCCGCGCTCGACCTGCGCGCATACGAGGCGGTCACGAAGCTGCTGCGCGAGCTCGAAGGCTGGCAGTCGCTCGCCGGGCCGCTGTCGCGCGACGATGTCGTCTCCGCCCTCGACCGGGAGACGCTGCGTCCGATGCGGGGCGACGAGCCGGGGCGAGTCGCCGTCGTCGACCTCATGCGGGCCCGCACACGGCAGTTCGATGTCGCCTTCGTCCTCGGGCTGGAGGAGGGAAGCCTGCCGCGCCGCGGCTCCGCGTCGCCTTTCCTCGACGACGACGCGCGGCGCGCGCTCGACGAGCGTGGCGCACGACTCGAGCGGCCCGACCCGGTGGGCCGCGACCGCTACCTCTTCTACACGGCTTGCACGCGCGCCTCCGAGCGCCTCTACCTCGTGCGCGAGGCGGCCACCGACGACGGCTCCCCGCGCGAGGCGAGCCCGTTCTGGGACGAGGTGCAGGCGCTCTTCGCGGCCGACGACGTTCGCCGGTGGACGCGCAGGCGCAAGCTGTCCGAGCTGACCTGGACGCTCGAGGGCGCTCCGACGGAGCGCGAGCGCCTGCGCGCTCTCGCCGAGCTCGCCGCACGCCACCGCGGCGAGGCGGAGGCGCTCGCCGCCGCGAACGGCTGGGAGCGCCGGCTCCGCCGGGCGTTGTTCGCGCGCGAGCGTTCCACGAGGCTCGACAGTCCCCTCGTGCTCGAGCAGCTCCGCTCGCGCACCACCTTCAACGTCACCGAGCTCGAGCGCTTCGCCGACTGCTCGTCGGCGTGGTTCGTCGACCGCCTCATCGATCCGCGTACGATCGACGCGGAGGTCGATCCGAAGCTGCGGGGCTCCATCGCGCACAGTGCGCTCTTCAAGTTCTTCACGCGGATGCCGAAGGAGCTCGGCGTCGAGATGCTCGACCCGGGCGTCGAGGAAGCAGCCGTGCGGCTCATGCGCGCGTGCCTCGACGAAGCCCTCGGCGGCGTCCGCATGGAGATGACCGACATGCAGGCGCGCGAGCTCGACCAGACGCTCTGGCGCGATCTCGAGGCGGTCGTGCACGATGAGTGCGCGAGCGAGCTGCAGCTTCACCCCCGCAGGTTCGAGGTCGCCTTCGGCAGCGAGCGCGCCGCCCCCGAGCTCCAGCGCGGGCTGGATCTGGGAGACGGCGTCGTTCTCTCCGGGAAGATCGACCGCATCGACATCGACCCGTTCAGCGCACGCGGGATCGTGCAGGACTACAAGTCCGGCAAGCACGCGCATTCGGCGGTCGAGATCGAGAAGGAGCTGCGGCTGCAGATCCCGCTGTACATGCTCGTGCTGCGCGACCTCGTCGGGATCGAGCCGCTCGGCGGTGTCTACCGCCCGCTCGCGGGTGAGCGTCGCGCCCGCGGGCTGCTGCGCAAGGAGGAGGGCGAGCTGCTCCCGGGCGCGTACAAGAACGACTATCTCGACGAGGAGGCGTTCTGGTCGCTCGTACGGAATGCGGAGGAGACCGCGCGGCGCCTCGCCGGCCGCATTCGGGCGGGCGACGTCGAGCACGACCCGCGCGGCGGCGAGTGCCCACCCTGGTGCGACCTGTGGCCCATGTGCCGGGTGGAGCGGGCGTGAACGAGCAGCAGATCGCGGCGGTCGAGGCGACCGGCGAGGTCTTCGTCTCCGCCGGAGCCGGGACGGGCAAGACCGCGGTCCTCGTCGAGCGGTTCGCCCGCGCGGTGTGCGATCAGGGACTCGACGTCGACTCCATCCTCGTCATCACGTACACGCGGCGCGCGGCAGGCGAGTTGCGCACCCGCATTCGCGCCGAGCTCGCCGCGCGCGGCCGTCACGATCTCGCACGTGAGCTCGACGGCGCGTGGATCTCGACCATTCACGGCTTCTGCCTCCGCCTGCTGAAGGCGTACCCGTTCGCGGCCGGCCTCGACCCGCGTTTCCGCGAGCTCGACGACGCGCAGGCAGCGGTGCTGCGCAGCGAGGCGTTCGAGCGCGCGCTCTCCGAGTTCTGCGCGAGCGGCGAGCCGGCCCGGCTCCAGCTCCTCGCGACGTACGGCGCGTCCGGCCTCCGACGCATGCTCACCGGCGTCTTCGAGACGCTGCGCTCGGCCGGACGCGAGCTCGTGCTCGGCCTCGGCGACCGCCCGGAGCTGGAGGAGCGGATCGCCGAGCTGCGCGACGCCGCGACCGCGCTCGGCGGCGAGACGGCCGCTCAGCTGCTCGCGCTCCTCGAGCGCGATACGCGCCCCGACCGGCTGCTCGACCTCTCCGGCTTCCGCGTCAAGAGCGACTCCGCGCTGTCGTACGAAGAGGCGCGGCGCGCCGTCGAGCAGGCGGCGCTCGACGAGGCGGCCGCGCGCGACCGCGACCTGCTGCAAGAGCTGCTCGAGCGGTTCGCGGCTGCGTACGCCGAGGAGAAGGCGCGCGAGTCCGCGCTCGATTTCGAGGATCTCCAGCTGCGCGCGCGCGACCTCCTGCGCGACGACGTACCGATTCGCGAGCGCGAGTCGCTCCGCTTCCGCTCGATCATGGTGGACGAGTTCCAGGACACGAACCGTCTCCAGTGCGAGCTCGTCGACCTGCTCGCCGGCGCCGGCGCCGAGCTCTTCTTCGTCGGCGACGAGTACCAGTCCATCTACGGGTTTCGCCATGCCGACGTGGGCGTCTTTCGCGAGCGGCGCGCCCGCGCGGAGCAGCTGCTCCCGCTCACGCTCAACTACCGCTCGCGGCCGGAGGTGCTCGCCGCGGTGAACGAGCTCTTCGGCGCGCACTTCGGCGACGAGTTCCAGCCGCTCGCGGCTGCCGCGGAGTTCCCCGACCCGGTGTTCGGCCATCCGGTCGAGCTGCTCGTCACCGACAAGGCGGCGTACAAGGACACGGGCGTGCACTGGCGGCGCGCCGAGGCGCGTGCGATCGCGCGGCGCGTGCGCGAGCTCGTCGACACCGGCACGGCGACCGCGGGGGAGATCGTCGTGCTCTTCGCCGCGGGGACGGACGCGGAGCTGTACGAGCAAGAGCTCCGGCGCGCCGGCCTGCCGACGTACCGCGCGACGGGGAAGGGGTACTTCGGCCAGCAGCAGGTCGTCGACCTGCTCGCGTACCTGCGGCTGCTGCAGAATCGCTACGACGATCGGGCGCTCGTCAGCGTTCTCGCCTCGCCGTTCGTCGGCGTCTCGAACGACGCGCTCGTGCTCCTGCGGCGCGCGGCCTCGCGGCGGCCGCTCTTCGCCGGGCTCGAGCGGAGCGTACCGCCCGGCCTCTCCGAGAACGACGAACGGTTGATGCGCGCGTTCCGGCAACGCTACGACCGGCTGACGGCGGCGATGCCGCGGCTCTCGCTCGAACGGCTGTGCGAGCGCATCGTCGCCGAGCACGACTACGACCTCGCGGTGCTCGCGCAATGGGACGGAAAGCGCCGCTACGCGAACATGCGCAAGCTGGCGCGGCTCGCGCGCTCCTACGAGGAGCTTCGCGGCCCCGACGTCGAGGGATTCGTCCGCTTCGTCGGCGAGCAGGAGGCGCTCGGCGCGCGCGAGCTCGAGGCGGTCGCGGAGGAGGAGGGGGCCGACGCGGTGCGCCTGCTCACGATCCACGCGGCCAAGGGCCTCGAGTTCGACGTCGTCATCGTCGCCGATGCAGGCCGAGACAAGGCGCCGCCTTCGCCCGAGGAGATCCTCGCGCTCTCCGACGGCCGCTTCGGCTTCCGCGTTGCCGACCCGGTGACGACGAAGCGCCGCGGGGCGTTCGACTACGAAGAGGTGAAGGCGGTTCGCGCCGCCGAGGACGACGCGGAGCGTCTCCGTCTCTACTACGTCGCCATGACGCGCGCGCGCGAGCGGCTCATCGTCTCCGGCGCGATCGACCGGACGAAGACCGCCGACGCGTCGACGCCGATCGGCTGGGTGCTGACGCGTCTCGCCGCCGACGCGGAGCTGGACGCCGCAGGCGACGCGCCAGTCGAGCTCGTGCGCGGCGACGCGCGGCTGCTCGTGCGTCTCGACCGCCATCGCGAGACGGATTGGGCTGATGCGCCCGCTCCCGAGCCCGAGCCGGGGCAGCTCGAGCTCTTCGCCGTCCGCGACGAGGCGATCGTCGCAGCCGCGCCGGAGCTGCCGCCGCTTCTCGCGCTGCCGGAGCCGCCGGTCCACCGCGTCCGCCGCCTGTCCTTCACGGCACTCTCGACGTTCGAGCAGTGCTCGTACAAGTACTACGCGCGCTATGCGACGGGCATGCGAGAGCTGCCGATCGCCGGGACCGGCAGCGGCGAGATGTCGGCGACGGAGGTCGGAAGCGCGGTGCACGCGTTGCTGGAGGAGCTGGATCTCGCTGCGCCCGCCGTCCCGGAGATCGACGACGCGCGGATCCGCGCATTCGTCGCCGCCTACTGCGACTCCGAGCTCTCGCGGCGCATTGCCGCGCTGACGGGGGTGACGAAGGAGCGCCCGTTCACGTTCGAGCACGACGGCGTCCTTCTCCACGGCTTCCTCGACGTCCTCCACATCGCAGACGGCCGCGCGCTCGTCGTCGACTACAAGACGAACCTCGTCGGCGAGTCGTCGCCCGCTGCGATCGTCGAGGAGGACTACCGGCTGCAGCGGCTCGTCTACGCGCTCGCGTGCTTCCGCGCCGGCGCGGACGAGGTGGAAGTGCTCTACCACTTCCTCGAGCGCCCGAACGAGGTCGTCTCGACGCTCTTCACGCGCGGCCAGGTTCCCGAGCTGGAGCGGGAGCTGTCGGCGGCGATCGCGCAGATCCAGGCCGGGGAGTTCCGGCCGACGCCGAGCGAGTTCGCATGCGCGGGCTGCCCGGCTCTCGATCTCGTCTGCGCAGGACCGCGCCTGCGCGAGCCCGCGCCCGCTCTCGCGGCCAGTGCCGCGTAGCTACGTCTCCGAAGCGCGCAGGCGCGTCGCGCCGAAGCGCGCGCGGATCCGGCCGATCGTCGACCGGCTTGCCGCCGAGTACCCGGATGCGACGATCGCTCTGACGTTCCGCAGCCCGCTCGAGCTCCTCGTCTCGGTGATGCTCTCCGCGCAGACGACGGACGTCAACGTCAACCGCGTCACCGCGACGCTCTTCCGAAAGTACGAGAAGCCGGAGGACTACCTCGCCGTCCCGCCGGAGGAGCTCGAGCGCGACATCTATGCGACCGGCTTCTACCGGCAGAAGGCGAAGGCGCTGCGCGGCACGATGCAGCTCCTCACCGAGGAGTTCGGCGGCGAGGTTCCGCGGACGCTCGACGAGCTTCTTCGTCTACCGGGGGTGGCGCGGAAGACGGCGAATGTCGTCGCCGCCGAGCTCGGACGTCCGCAGGGCATCGTCGTCGACACGCACGTGCGCCGTCTGTCGCAGCGACTCGGCCTGACGAAGCAGGAGGATCCGGTGAAGATCGAGCGCGATCTCATCCGGCTCGTCCCGCGCGAGGACTGGGGCCGTCTCCCGCACCTGCTCATCTGGCACGGGCGGCGCGTGTGCGACGCGAGGCGGCCGCGATGTGAAGACTGTGTGCTGCATGACCTCTGCCCGTCGAGCCGCATCTGAGCTTCATCCCGCGACCTACGGTTTCGAGCTTTCCGCCGACGCATACGAACGGGGCCGTCCCGACTATCCCGCCGCCGCCGTCGACTGGCTGGTCGAGCGGCTGGGGATCGGGCCGAGGCGGACCGTGCTCGACCTCGCGGCCGGTACCGGCAAGCTGACGCGGCTGCTCATCCCGGCCGGCGCGGAGGTGATTGCGGTCGAGCCGATCGCGGCGATGCGCGCGAAGATCGCGGGAGCACGTGTCCTCGAAGGGACGGCGGAGGCGATCCCGCTTGCGGACGCGTCGGTCGACGCGGTGACGGTCGCACAGGCGTTCCACTGGTTCCGGGCGGAAGAGGCGCTGCGCGAGATCCGTCGCGTGCTTCGTCCCGGCGGCGGGCTCGCGCTCGTCTCGAACGTTCGGGACGAGGGCAATCCGCTGCACGCGGCCGTGTCGGAGCTGCTCGCGCCGATCGAGGGTGGCGTCCCGCGCGGCCGCAGGCGTCGCTGGGCGGATGTGATCGGCGCGACCGAGACCGCGAGCTTCCCCCACGAGCAGCTCGTCGACGAGGACGGCTTCGTCGAGCGGTTCACCTCCATCAGCTTCGTCGCCTCTGCCCCCGCCGCCGCGCGCGCGGGGATCGAGGCCGCCCTCCGCGCCCTCGCCCGCGCCGAGGGCACCCCGATCCGCCTTCCCTACGTGACCGAACTGTGCGTGGCCTACATGGACTAAGGCCGGTACCAGCTACGCACACCGAGGTGCGACGAATGGGTCACGAGCAGTGGATCCATGCGCCGCGTTCGGTCACAAAGACGTACGCGTACCTGGTACCGGCCGTCAGTTCACAGAGGGGTCTTCGGGGATGCGGGCGACGAGCTCGTAGACGCCGCCCTTGCGGCGGAGGACGTCGGCCCACAGCTCTCCGGGCGCGTCGGTGAAGGCGTCGTCGGGATGCGAGTCCTCGACGATCCAGTCGTCCCGCGCGAGCTCGTCTTCGAGCTGCCCCGCGCCCCACCCGGCATAGCCGGCGAAGACGCGGCGCCGGACGGTCATCGCCGCCACGTCCTGCGGCTCGTCGAGCGACGGGAATCCGAGCGCCCCGAAAAGAGGAACGGCGGCGTCGTCGGGATCGAGGAACTCGCCGAGCACGAGCACGGCGTTCGGCTGCACCGGGCCGCCGACCCAGACCTGCTCGTCGCCCTCGACGAGCGGCTCCAGATCCGGAACGAGCTCGACCACCGGCGCCGGAGAAGGACGGTTGAGCACGAGCCCGGCCGCTCCGTCGTCGTTGTGCTCGGTCACGAGGACGACCGTGCGCCGGAAGTTGGGGTCGAGCAGGCTCGGCGACGCGATCAACAGCCGGCCCTGGAGAGACTCCACCTCGCTCATTCTCGCTTGCTGCCCCGATATGAGACGACGTGAACGCGCTCAACCGTCAGCATTCCTTCTCGCACCATCTCGTCGAGGATCGGGACGACACGGTCGATCGTCTCCGCGGTGTCCACGATCTCGATCACGACGGGCAGGTCCTCGGACAGCCGGAGGATACGCGACGTGTGCAGCCGCGAATCGGCGCCGAAGCCCTCGATGCCGCGCAGGACGGTGGCGCCCGCGAGGCCCTCCGTGCGGACGCGCTCGACGATCGCCTGGTAGAGCGGCTTCCCGTGCCACGTGTCCGACTCGCCGATGAAGAGCCGGAGAAGCTTTCCCTCCCCCTCGAGCTTCACAGCGCCCTCCCCGCGACGACGCCGAGGTAGACGGCGCCGAGGCCGGCCGCGAGGGAGCCGAGCGCGTTCGCGGCGGCGATGCCGAGCGCCCCGTCCTCGAAGAGGCGGTACGTCTCGAACGAGAGCGTCGAGAACGTCGTGTACGCCCCGAGGAACCCGATCGTGACCGCGCCGCGGATCCACGGCGCGACGGAGAGCTGCTCGGTCATCAACGTGAAGATGAAGCCGAGGGCGAACGCTCCGCTGACGTTGACGACGAACGTGCCCCACGGGAAGGCGCCGGGCGTACGGCGGCTGACGAAACCCTCCAGCCCGTACCGGGCGAGGGCCCCGAGGGCGCCTGCGACGGCGATGGCTACGGCTGTGCGCATGGAGCTCCCTTCGGTCGGTAGGAGCCATCAGCCGGTCGGCGGTTCGAGGCGAGCTCCATCGCCCGCGCAGAGGGTACCTACCCGGCGCGCGGCGTCAACGCGACGAGCAGCCCGCCGTCGTCGTCGTACGCCGGGAAGAAATCGCCTGTGACCGCCTTCGTGTGGCCCGAACGCGCTCGTAGCTCGAGCGGCTCGTTCAATCGCCGCACGCCCCATTCGAGCGCGAGCTTCGCAGGATTCTTCGCATCCTCGAAGCCGGCGAGCCCAAGGCTCGAAACGAGGTCGGCGCCGATGAGATCCGTCTCCCCCCAACCGGTCAGCTCGAAGACGCCGCGGCCGACTGCGAGGATGCGCGACTCCTTGTCGCAGACGACGAAGCCTGTGCCCGGAGCCGGGTAGTAGTCGTCGAGCAGCTCGAAGAGGAAGCCGAAGCCGCAGTGGTGGCACGCGACCGGCTCGTCGTAAAGACCCTCGACACGGTCGGTGTCGATCGACCGCTCCTTGCAGTTGGGGCAGATGAAGTACGGCACCGGCTCAGGCTAGCTGCGGGGATGCGCGTCGACGCGCGCCACCCACGCGTGGATCGGGGAGTCTTCGCGGAGCGTCTGGTAGTTCGCGAGCACGTGGTGGAAGGCCTCGGCGTCGCCGGACGCGCAGCCGATGCTCGCGTATTTGAGAAACGGGAACGCAGTCACGTCGGCGAGCCCGAACGCGCCGAAGAGATAGTCGCGCCCGTCCAGAAGACTCTCGAAGAGCTCCAGGTGCGCGCGCATGTCGGCCGCGGGGCCGGCCGTCGGCTCGCCGTCGGCGATCGCATTCGGCGCGCGCTTCCAGATCCGGTTGAACCAATCGACGAACACGCGGACCTCCGCCCGGCGTGCCGGCTCGGCGGGAAGAAGCGGCGGCTCGGGGAACCGCTCTTCGAGCCACTCGAGGATGACCGGCGAGTCGGTGACGACCTCGTCATCCGCGACGAGCACCGGAACGAGCGCCTGGCCGCTCACGGCATCGACCGGAGAGCGGTCGTCGGCGTCGACATCGATCCAGTCGATCGCGAGCCCCTTGTGGCCCGCGGCGAGAGCGACCCGCTCGACGTTCGTCGAGAACGGGATCCTGTAGACGGTGGGGGTCACCTCGAGCGCCGGACGATTTCGCGCCGGACGGCCCGACGCCTAGACCTCTGCGGCTTCCGGCCGCGGCGCCGTCAGCGCCGTGCCGGCATGTCCCTCGAGCGCGGCGAGGAACCGCTCCGCATCGAGCGCCGCCATACACCCGGAGCCCGCCGCGGTCACCGCCTGGCGGTAGACGTGGTCCTGCACGTCGCCTGCGGCGAACACGCCGGGGATGTTCGTCTCGGTCGAGCCCGGCTTCGTCACGAGGTATCCCGCAGCGTCGTGGTCGAGTTGGTCGACGAACAGCTTCGTGTTCGGATCGTGCCCGATCGCGACGAACACGCCGTCCGTCTTGAAGTCCCTGGTCTCGCCCGTCCGCGTGTCGTGGAGCGTGACACCCTCGACTTTGCCCTCGCCGAAGATGTCGGCGACGACCGCGTTCGTGATGAACTCGATCTTCGGGTTCGCGCGCGCACGGTCGAGCATGATCTGCGAGGCGCGGAACTCGTCACGCCGGTGGACGACCGTCACCTTGCTCGCGTAGCGCGTCAGGAAGTTCGCCTCCTCCATGGCCGAGTCTCCGCCCCCGACGACGACGAGCTCGCGCTCCTTGAAGAACGCGCCGTCGCAGGTGGCGCAGGCGGAGAGGCCGCGGCCCTGGAAGTGCTGCTCGCACGGCAGGCCGAGCCAGCGCGCGCTCGCGCCGGTCGCCACGATCACCGCGTGGGCGGTGTGCTCGTCGTTCTCGACCCAGATCCTGAAGGGCCGCTCGGAGAGATCGACGCGCGTGACGTCGTCGGTCACGAACTCGGCGCCGAAGCGCTCGGCCTGGCGCCGGAACTCGGCCATCATCTCCGGGCCCATGATCCCGTCCGGATAGCCGGGGTAGTTCTCGACGTCACTCGTGACCATCAGCTGGCCGCCCCAGTTGAAGCCTTCGATGACGAGCGGCTGCAGGTTCGCCCGCGCCGCGTACAGAGCGGCGGTGTACCCCGCAGGGCCGCCGCCGATGATGATCAGCTCGCGTGTGTCTGTCATGTCACTTCTATTAAACGAATTCGGGCGGCCGGACGTTCCCGGCCGGGGCGGCCCGGGTTGTGCGCTTCGTCGCTAAGCCGCGTCGGCGGGCGGGAGCTCGGCGGCGGTGACCGGCCGGATGCTGCGGTCGACCACCTCGAGCTCGGCGAGCTCGGCAGCCGGGGCGACCCCGTGCTCCTTGAACTTCCGGGCGCTCGGCAGCACGCGCGTCTCGAGCGAGCCGACGGCCTCGTTGTACGACCGGATCGCGCTCTCGAGCCCCCGGCCCGCCTTGGCCATGTGCTCGGTGAACGTCCCCAACCGCGAGTACAGCTCGCGGCCGAGGTCGCTGATCTGCCGCGCCGACTCGGCGATCGTCTCCTGGCGCCATCCGTACGCGACCGCGCGAAGCAGGGCGATCAGCGTCGTCGGCGTGGCGAGGATGACCTGCTGGTTGACCCCGTCCTCGATCAGCGCCGCGTCCTGCTCGAGGGCCGCGCTCAGGTAGGTCTCGCCGGGGATGAACAGCACGACGAACTCGGGCGTCTGGTCGAACTGCGACCAGTAGCTCTTGGCCGAGAGCTTCGCGATGTGGTCGCGGACCTGCCGCGCATGGTCCCGGAGCTTCGCCCGGCGCTCGTCGTCGTCCCGCGACGACAGCGACTCCAGGTAGGCCTGCCCGGCGAACTTCGCATCGACGACGACGCTCTTCCCCCCGGGCAGCGATACGACGAGGTCGGGGCGCAGCCGCCCCTCCTCGGTGGGGACGTGCTTCTGCGTCTCGAAGTCGCAATGCTCGACCATGCCCGCCATCTCGACGACCCGCTTCAGCTGGATCTCCCCCCAGCGTCCGCGAACGTTCGGCCGGTCGCGGAGCGCGCCGACGAGGTTGCCCGTCTCGCTCCGGAGCTCCTGCTGCGCCTGCGCGAGCTGGGCGACCTGGGTCCGGAGCTCCGAGTACGCGCCCTGGCGCGCGACCTCCAGCTGCTGGATCTTCCCGTCCACCTGCTTCAGGGACTCGCGGATCGGCGCGACGAGCTGCTCGACCGCGTGCTCCTTCTGCCCGAGCCGGCCGGAGGCGAGCTCGAGGAACGTCTCGTTGTTCTTCCTCAGGGCATCGGCGGCGAGGGCGTCGAAGCGGGCCGAGAGCTCGCGCTCGTTCCGGAGGGCGAGCGCCGAGGTGGCGAGCCGCGCGCGGAGCGCGAGCCAGACGGCGGCCCCGCCGACGAGAAGCCCGATGAGGAGTCCGACGACCATTGGGCCGAGAAACGGTAGAGAGGCGGTCGGACGGACCAGAGAAATGCCGGCCCCGACCAACCCGAAGGTTCATCGGAACCGGCCCGCAGAGCCTATGCGCGGGCCGGGGTGCCCGTCAAGGGGGAATCCCGCAACGTGCGGGCTCCTATGCCAGGGCCCTGTTCAGGTAGGTGACGAGGGTGGCCTTGTCGAGGCCGTTCGCGAGCGGCACCTGGACCGGCTTGTTCGCCCCCTTCGTCAGGAAGATCGTCGGCGTGCCGGAGACCTTCTGGGCGGTCGCGTCGGCCGCGACCTGGCTCGCCTCGCTTCTCACGCTCGACGAGTTCCTTTCGGAGAAGAGCGGGTCGATCTGGAGGCCGGGGACGCTGGCGGCGATGGTGTAGAGCATCTGGTCGGTCAGCCAGCCCGTGTTCTCGGTCTGCTGGTTGTCGTAGAGCACCGCCGCGAAGTTGAACGCCTTGTCCTGCTTCGCCGCGGCGAGCACGACCTTCTGCGCGCGGAACGAGTCGGGCCCGATGAACGCCCACGGCTTCATCACGACCTTCACCTTCTTCGTGCGGATGTACGCGGCGAGGATGTCCGGGAAGACCTGCGTCTCGAACTCCTGGCAGATGGGGCACTGGAGGTCGATGTACTCGGTCATCGTCACCGGCGCGGACGGCCAGCCGAGGGTCGTGCCCGTCTGCGGGATGCCCTTGAACTCGGCGGCGACGTCGCTCGCGCCGGGGAGCCCGTTCGCGAGGCTGCCCACGGCGACATGGTTCTTCGGGAGCCCGCCGCCCTGGCTCCCGCTGAAGACGACGGCGAGGACGATTGCGACGACGACGACGGCGACGATGCCGCCGCCGATCGCGAGCGCGCGCGGGGACGCCTGACGCGCACCCGGACCGCCCTTCGACCGGACGGGCGGCGGAGCCTTGACGGCGGCCGCGCGCCGCATCTGCTTGCTCTTCTTGCCGCTAGGCACCGGCGGGAAGGGTAGCTGGCTCTTCCGCGGCCCCCGCCGCCGCGAGGCTCAGGAAGCCGATGAGGAGGAGGAAGCCGGTGAGCGCGAGCGTGGGGATGGTCATGTAGCCGAACTCGTTGATCCACTTCACCGCGCATCCGGCTCCCCCGATCTTGCACGCCGTCGGCTCCGACACGACCTGGTTCTCGACGAGCAGGTGGTAGACGGAGACGCACGAGCCGACGAGCGGGAAGGCGAGGAGGTAGCGCGCGAACCGGTAGTCGCCGTGGAACGCCGCGAAGAGAAGGAGGAGCGAGAGCGGGTACATGCAGATCCGCTGGAACCAGCACAGGTCGCACGGGACGAAGCCCGCGATCTCGGAGAAGAAGAGGCTGCCGCCGGTGGCGAGCGCGGCGACGACGAAGCCCGCCCAGAGCTCGTAGCCCCAGAGCGCGCGCCGGAGCGCCCGGACCGGGCCGCGGAGGCCGGCGAGCGCGAGCAGCCCGACGAGGATGAACGACGCGACGATCGCCTGGCCGGCGACGCCGAGGCCCGCGAACGCGACGATCGTGTCGTGGATCATTCGCGGGACCTTATCGAGCTACGCTGCCGCGGCCGGGGTGGCGGAACTGGTCAGACGCGCCCGACTTAAAATCGGGTGCCTTCGGGCATGCGGGTTCGAGTCCCGCCCCCGGCACTCGCTCAGAGACCGTTCCACGTCGCGATGTGGACGGGTGCGACGAGCGGCCGTCCGACGTCGAGCTGGACCTGCGTATGCGGATGCAGCGGGATCGAGCGCGGGTTGCCGTGCCAGACCTTGCCGTCGACGAGCGCCGTGACCGTTCCCCTGGCCGGACCGACGCGCGTCGCGTCGAGCGGTTGCTTCCATACGTCGAAGAAGTTCCCGAGCGTGAACGTCCGCTGCACCGGCGACTCCATGTGGATGATCCCGTCGGCGGCGTGCGTGTGGAGCCACGCGAAGCACGAGCCGGAGACGACGAACGCGCCGGCCGGGGTTCCCTGCGATTTCGGGCTTGCGATCCCGACGCCGGCCGGGACGCGGACCGAGCGTCCGTCGACGAAGATCGTCAGCCGCGCGTGGACGTGGAAGACGAGCTGCTCGGTTCGCCCGCACGAGATGCCGTCGACCGAGGCCCCCGGGGCGGGGGCGCCCGCGGGCGCGAGGTCGAGCCCGCGCTCGAGCGGCGGACCTTCCGGCCCGGGCGGCCCGAGCGGGCCGGGCGAGACGAAGCCGGCCAGCTTCGGCGCGCCGCCGCCGGTGAACGCGAGCGCGAGGCCCG
>JAGWRZ010000042.1 GCA_028876365.1 Acidobacteriota bacterium
GACGGTGCCGGCGACTCGGAGGCGATCAAGGGCCGGATCAAGCAGCTGAAGGCGGAGATCGAGAACACCGACTCCGACTTCGACCGCGAGAAGCTCCAGGAGCGCCTCGCGAAGCTGTCCGGCGGCGTCGCCGTCGTCAAGGTCGGGGCTTCGACCGAGACGGAGATGAAGGAGAAGAAGCACCGCGTCGAGGACGCTCTCCAGGCCGCCCGCGCGGCGCTCGAGGAGGGTCAGGTCCCCGGCGGCGGCGTCGCGCTCATCAACGCGGCCGATGCCGTCCGTGACGAGGTGCTCTCCTCGCTCGAGGGCGACGAGGCGACCGGCGCGAAGATCATCCTTCGCGCGCTCGAGGAGCCGCTTCGCCAGCTCGCGACGAACGCGGGCCTCGAGGGCTCGATCGCCGTCGCGAACGTCCGCGCCGCGACGAAGGGCTTCGGCCTCAACGTCGACACGGGCGAGGTCGAGGACCTGCTCAAGGCGGGCATCGGCGATCCGACCATGGTCACCCGCTCGGCGCTGCAGAACGCCGCGTCGATCGCGAAGAACATCCTCACCACCGAGGCGATCGTCGCCGAGGCGCCCGAGAAGGCGCCCGCCGGCGTCGGCGGTGGCATGCCCGACATGGGCGGGATGATGTAGGGGAGCCTTCCCGGCTCCTCGCTCGAGGTGAAGGGCGGCCGCGAGGCCGCCCTTCACCGTTCTAGAACGAGTAGCGCTCTTCCTTCCAGAAGTCGGCGTCGTTGTTGTAGCCGTACCGCTCCCAGTAGCCGGGACGGTCGGTCGCCGCCAGCTCGAGCTCGTTCAGCCACTTCGCCGACTTCCAGAAGTACTTCGAGGGGACGAAGAGGCGCGCCGGCCATCCGTGCTCGGGCGCGAGCGGCTCGCCGTCCGCCTCGTAGACGACGAGCGCGTCCTCGTCCTCGATCGCCGCGAGCGGCGCGTTCGCCGTGAACCCCTGCTCGGCGTGGGCGATGACGAAGCGCGCGCTCGGCTTCGGCTCGCACAGCTTCGCGAGCTCGCGCCAGTGCACGCCCTTGAAGCGCGCGTCGAACCTGCTCCAGCGCGTGACGCAGTGGATGTCGGTCGTCACCTCGGTCGCCGGCAGCGCTTTGAGCTCGTCGAGGCTCAGCGTGATCTCGTGCGCCACCTCGCCGGAGACGC
Organism: Acidobacteriota bacterium; assembly: GCA_028876365.1. GTDB lineage: Bacteria > Actinomycetota > Thermoleophilia > Gaiellales > Gaiellaceae > Palsa-739. The sequence goes on from JAGWRZ010000042.1 coordinate 1,162, forward strand.
GCAGCGTCCAGGTCGCCGCGTCGATCTCCGGGACATCGCCCGCGTGCAGGACCGGCCACTTCTCCGTGAGGTACTGGCCGGGCGGGAGCCGCGCCGGGTCGTAGCCTGCCTCGCGCACCTTGTCCTCGGCCTTCGAGCGGAAGAGCGGCATCGCGTTCGTACACTAATCGGATGGACGTCGCAGCCCGTCCACGCGCTTTCGTCCGCGTCGCCGGGCCGGACGCGCGCGACTACCTCCACCGCATGGTCTCGAACGACGTCGAGGCGCTCGGCATCGGCGACGCGTGCCCGGCGCTCCTCCTCACCGCAAAAGGGCGGCTCGTCGCGCCGCTCGTCGTCTGGCGGCGCGGGGACGAGGACTTCCTCCTGCTGACCGAGCCGGAGCTCGGCGAGACGGTGCGGGCGCAGCTGACCCGCATGCGGCTTCGCGCGCGCTGCGACATCGAGCCGGAGGAGCATGCGTCGGCGCTCGTCTTCGGCGGAGGCGACGGCATCGCCACCGACTTTCCCGGCGCGGTCGAAGTGCTCGCCGCGGCGATCGAGCCGACGCTCTCGGACGACGAGCTCGAGCTCCGCCGCATCGAAGCGGGAGTGCCGCGCTGGGGCCGCGAGCTCGACGATCGCATCCTCCCTGCGGAAGCGGGCCTCGACGCGACGCACGTCAGCTTCACCAAGGGCTGCTATCCCGGACAGGAGCCGATCGCGCGGCTGCACTACCGCGGCCACGTCAACCGGACGCTCCGGGTCGTCGAGCTCGACGACGGCGTCGCGGTCGAGCGGGTCACGAGCACGGCCACGCGGCCCGACGGCTCCGTCGTCGCGCTCGCCTACGTCCGTGCCTAGGCTCGAGGCGGCGGACTGGTGGTCGGTGCGCGCCGCGCACAATCTCAAGCCGGCGACCTACCGGTGCCCGTTGTGCGGCTATCGCCTGCATGCGATGAGCCCGCACGTCCTCATCGCGCCCGAGGGCGACACGAGCCGCCGCCGTCATGCGCACGTGGAGTGCGTCGACGCCGCGCGGCGGCAGGGGCGGATGCCGAGCTACGACGAATGGCGGAAGACGCAGCCCCGGCGGGGCATCCGGCTACACTGGCCGTTCCCGAGGCGCCCGTAGCTCAGGGGATAGAGCGCTGCCCTGCGGAGGCAGAGGTCGCATGTTCGAATCATGCCGGGCGCATGTCGCGATGACCGAGGGCGTGCATCCGGTCGAGAAGGCCGTGGTGGAGGAGATCGACGAGGGGCTTCATCTCCACCATCATCTGAGCCCGCGCCGCGAGCGCGCGATGTTCGCGAGCCTCGGGTTCTTCGTCGCGCTCGCGCTGACACGCGGGATCACGACGTACCTCCACGATCACGGCGCAGGCGCGAACGGCGGCATCGTCGTCGACGGCGTCCACATCCACCACGAGGCGTTCGGGATCGTCGGTCTCGTCCTGCTCGGGTACGCCTGGCTGCTCCTCTACGGCCTCGAGTTCGTCCCGAAGCGGCGCTGGTTTCGCATCACCGGCCTCCTGTACGGCGTTTGCACGGCATTGATCCTCGACGAGTTCGCCCTCTGGCTGAACCTCCGCGACGTCTACTGGCAGAAGCAGGGGCGGGAGAGCGTCGAGGCGCTCGCCATCTTCTCCGGCTTCCTCCTGTGGGCGGTGCTCATCTGGCCGTTCGCCCGCGCCGCCTGGCGGTACTGCCGCCCACGCTGAGCGACGCGCTCACAGCGCGTCGACCGCGTCCTCGAGTCGCTCGTGCACGCTGTTCGACACGTACACGGTCCACGGGTGCGCCCACGCGCCGCCGGTCCACGAGATCACGATCTTTCCCTTCGACCATGCGTACCACGCCTCCATCGCCGTCCCCTCGTCGGCATCGGTGAACGCCGCGAGGACGGCGTCGCACGCGTCGATGTCCGCGAGGTCGCCCTCGACGATCTCCCGTTCGTTGCCGACCGTACGCCCGCGGAAGTCGCGGCGCATCGGGTCGACGGGCTCCCAGCCGCGCTCGCGCACGAGCTCGGACGCGCGGCGGCGGTAGTCGTCGGCGAAGGGAGGCCCTGCGAGATAGACGCGCGGCACGCGTAGAGTGTGCCCGTGGAGTTCGTCGCGCTGGGCCACGCCGGCAGCGAGCATTACGTCGGCCTCGAGTCGTTTCCGAACCCCGGTGTAGCCGCGGTCGAGATGACGAGCGACGAGTTGACCGCGGTCTGTCCGATCACCGGGCAGCCGGACTTCTACGTCGCACGCATCGCCTATCGCCCGAATGCGCTCTGCCTCGAGTCGAAATCCCTGAAGATCTACCTTTCGCGCTTTCGCAGCGAGGGCGCCTTCGCCGAGGCGCTCGCCGTGCGGATCAAGAACGACGTCGCGTCCGCGCTCGAGCTCGATGCAGCCGCGGTGATGGTCACCCTGACGCAGAAGGCCCGAGGCGGCATCACCATCGCAGCGACCGCCTAGCACGCGAGGGTGGCCACCGATCCCGTGACGCCGCATTTCTCCGAGGACGACGTGGCGCGACTCCTGACGCCCGCTGCGGCGGTCGACGCGGTCGAGGAGTGCTTCCGCCGCATGGCGCGCGGCGCCGTCGCCAACAGGCCGCGCTACCGGTTGCCCCTCGACCACGGGGCGCTCGCGGTCATGGCGGCGTCCGATCCCGAGCTCGGCTACGCGGGCGCGAAGGTCTATTCGGGGTTCCGCGACGGCGCGCGCTTCGTCTTCGTGCTCTTCCGCGCCGACCGCCCCGAGCTCGTCGCCGTGCTCGATGCGGACACGCTCGGTCAGTTGCGAACCGGCGCGGCGAGCGCCGTCGCGGCGAAGCACCTGGCGAAGCCCGCCGCCGCGAGCCTCGGCGTGATCGGCTGCGGCTGGCAGGCGGAGTCGCAGGTCGCGTGCATCCGCGCCGTCCTGCCCGGAATCGAGCGCGTCGTCGTCTATGCGCGCACGGAGGAGAGCCGGCGCGCGTTCGCCGAGCGGCACGGCGCCGCCGCCGGCGAGAGCGCACGCGACGCGGCCGAGTGCGACATCGTGGTGACGGTGACGAACTCGCCCGATCCCGTCCTGCGGGGCGACTGGCTCCGCCCGGGCGCGCTCGTCTGCGCCGTGGGCGCCAACGACGGAAAGCGGCGCGAGCTCGACGACGTCGTGCTCGAGCGGGCGACGTTCGTCTGCTGCGACTCGGTCGAGGACGCGCGGATCGAGTCCGCGGATCTCATCGAGCCGGTCGCGGGCGGCGTCCTCGACTGGCTCGAGGTGCACGAGCTCCAGGAGGTGGTCGCGGGCGAGGTCGCCGGCCGCCAGTCGGACGACGACGTCGTCGTGTTCAAGTCCAACGGCCTCGCTGCGTGGGATGTCGCCGTCGCGGCGGCGGTCGTCAGTGCTGCCCGCTCAACGCGTGGATGACGTCGGGGCGGGCGAGCATGCGCCTCTGCTGCTCGGCGCTGAGCCGGTTCTGCACGTAGGGATCCTCGAGGATGTCGTCGACGTGTCGACCGGCGCCATGCTCGCGCAGGAGGTAGGCGATGACCGCCTCCTCCGTCCGCGACTTCGCGAAGAGGAACGAGAACGGGTTCTGCAGGAAGCTGCGCAGCTTCAGCATGGCAGCGATTGTATAGTCGCGTTGTGCAGGTCTCGACCGACCGCGGGAGGTTCGCGGAGCGGGAGCTCCACGGGGTGGACGACGCCGGCAACGACGAGCGCGTCGTCATCTGGATCGAGCGTCGGGCCGGCGCGGTCTGGGCTGTCGGGCGCGCGGTCAACCCGCACCATCGCACGGACTCGGCGCCGCGACGGGACGACTACATCTTCGAAGGCTACGAGCTCGAGGACGCGCTCGTGTGCGCGAATACCGCGCTCGAGGACGACCTCACCGTCTCGGAGGCGGACGGCCACGGTGAGCGCCTGCGCCCGTTCACGCGCGAGGAGCTGTTGAAGCCGCTCGAGCGCTGGTTCTTCGGGCGCAGCGCATAGCGCATCGTCGATAGTTCCCACCCATGCTGGTGAGGGTGGGCTTCAGCGCGGATCCGGACGACGCCTTCATGTACTGGGGCATCGCGTCGGGAACCGTCGACCGTCGCGGGTTCGACTTCGAGCCGGTGGTCGCCGACATCCAGACGCTGAACGAGTGGTCGCTCGACGGAAAGCTCGAGGTGACGGCGATGTCGGCCGCGACGTATCCGCTCGTCCACGATCGGTATGCACTCCTTCCTCACGGCGCGAGCATGGGGTCGGGCTACGGGCCCGTCGTCGTCGCGCACGAGAAGCTCTCGCTCGACGAGCTGCGCGAGGAGGAGATCGTCGTCCCGGGCAAGCTCACGACGGCCTTCCTCGTCCTGAAGATGGCGCTCGGCGGCGAGTTCGCGTGCCGCGTCCTCCCCTTCGACGCGATCCTCGACGAGGTCGCGTCGGGTCGCGCCCGCGTCGGGCTGATCATTCACGAGGGCCAGCTCACCTACGCGGACGCCGGCGTCGAGAAGTGCCTCGACCTCGGTGAATGGTGGCTGCTCGAAACCGGGCTCCCCTTGCCGCTCGGCGTCAACACGATCCGCCGCGACCTCGGCGCCGAGGCGATGCGGGAAGTCTCGACGGTCCTGCGCGAGTCGATCGATGCGGCGCTCGGGCACCGCGAGGATGCGCTCGAGTACGCCCTCGGCTTCGGCCGCGGGCTCGACGGCGTCCGTGGCGACCGCTTCGTCGCGATGTACGTGAACGACCTGACGCTCGACTACGGCGACGAGGGTCGGCAGGCGGTGCGCGAGCTCCTCGAGCGGGCGCATGCAGGCATTCAGGTTCAATGGGTCGAGTGAGCCGCGCCGTCGTCCTGTCGGGGGTGCGCACGCCGATCGGGCGCTACGGCGGCGCGCTCGCAGGCGAGCGTCCGGACGACCTCGCCGCGCTCGCCATCGCAGAGGCGGTGAGGCGCTCCGGCGTCGACCCGAACGAGATCGAGGACGTCTACCTCGGCTGCGCGAACCAGGCGGGCGAGGACAACCGCAATGTCGCGCGCATGGCGGCGCTGCTGGCGGGCCTGCCGCAGTCGGTGGCGGGCGTGACGGTGAACCGCCTGTGCGCATCCGGGCTCTCGGCCGTCGCGGCTGCGTGTCATGCGGTGGCTGCGGGCGACGGCGACCTGTTCGTCGCGGGCGGCGTCGAGTCGATGTCCCGCGCGCCGTATGCGTTCGCGAAGCCGGACAGGGCACACCCGCGTGGCAACGTCACCGTGTACGACACGCATCTCGGCTGGCGCTTCCCGAACCCGAGGATGGAGGCGATGTTCCCGCTCGAGTCGATGGGCGAGACCGGAGAGAACGTCGCCGAGCGCCACGGCGTCTCGCGCGAGGACCAGGACGCGTTCGCGCTCGCTTCGCAGCGGCGGTGGGCGGCGGCGAACGAGGCCGGCCGCTTCGACGACGAGCTCGTCCCCGTCGGTGAGCTCGTACGCGACGAGCATCCGCGTCCGGACACGACGCTCGAGAAGCTCGCCACGCTGAAGCCGGCGTTCCGCGCAGGCGGGACGGTCACCGCGGGGAACGCATCCGGCATCAACGACGGGGCTGCGGCGCTCGTGATCGCGTCGGAGGAACGCGCGCGCGACCTCGGCGCAGAGCCGCTCGGCACGTTCGTCGGGAGCGCGGTCGCCGGCGTCGATCCTCGTGTGATGGGCATCGGCCCGGTGCCTGCGGTGCAGAGGCTCCTCGCGCGTGCGGGCGTCGGGGTCGGCGAGATCGATCTCGTCGAGCTGAACGAGGCGTTCGCTTCGCAGAGCCTGGTCGTCATCCGCGAGCTCGGGCTCGATCGCGAGAAGGTGAATGTCAACGGCGGCGCGATCGCGATCGGCCATCCGCTCGGAATGAGCGGGGCGCGCCTCGTCGTGTCGCTGCTCCACGAGCTGCGGCGACGGGGCGGACGCTACGGCCTCGCGACGCTGTGCGTCGGCGTCGGCCAGGGTCAGGCAGCGCTCTTCGAACGCTGATGGACCCCGGCGACCTCGACCTTCGACGGCGGACATACGGCCACATGGTCGAGACCGGACGCCCGCCGCGCGCGGACGAGCTGGGCGATCCCGAGGAGGTTCGCGCGGGGTGGCGCCGCTTGCACGATGAGCACGCGCTCGTCCTCAATCCGGCCACCGACGAGATCCGCATGCTCAATCCCTTCTCCGCGGTGCCGAGCGCATGGCGCGTCCACGCCCGCGGCCGCTGGTGGTACGCGAACTGCGCATGGGACGCATTCGGCGTCTGCGCGTGCCTGCACGTCGACGGCCGGATCGAGTCGTCGTGCGCCGACTGCGGCGAGCCGGTCGCGGTCGAGGTGCGGGACGCGCGGCCGAGCGACGAGGGCCTTCTCTTCCACGTGCTCGTTCCCGCCGCGCACTGGTGGGACGACATCGTGTTCACCTGAACGACGATGAATCTCTTCCGGTCGGAAGAGCACCTCGCGCGCTGGCTCGGCGGACGCGAGCCCGGCGCGACCATGCCGGTCGGCGCCCTGAGCGCGCTCGCGCACCTCTGGTGGGACGACCGCGTCTCGCCCGACTGGGTTCCGCACACCCGCGACGGGAATCAGGCGATTCTCGACCGCATCGGCCTCGCGGGCGCGTTCTGGCAGCTGCCGCCGGCCTAGCCGACGGGCGGGCGGACGTAGATGACGTCCTCGTGCTTGATGGGGACGAAGGGGGCGCCGATCCGCATGATCAGCTCCTCGACGGTGGCGAACACCTCGTCGTCGCCGCCGTCGACCAGGATCCCGACCTCGTTCTCCGGCTCCGCCTCGAGCCTGTGCTCACGCAGGAGCGCGAGGAGCGCATCGCGATCCGGAATCCTCGCCGCTTCGACCTGAATCGCTCCCATTGGATCCAATACCTCGCCTCTCGGGGCCGGAGATAAACATTCCACCAGATCTTGGATCCAAGTCTGCCCGTGTCGCCGGTCGGGGTCAAGCGGTATTTTCCGGTTCGATGGTGGTCGCGATCGGACGCGAGTACGGGCTCTTCATCGACGGCGAGCGGGTCGAGGCCGCGTCCGGCGACGCGCGCGACATCGCCGAGCCCGCCACCGGCGGGGTGCTGGGCCGGGCGGCGATGGCCGGCGATGCCGACGTCGACCGCGCGGTCGATGCTGCGCGTGCGGCGCTGGACGGCGCGTGGGGGCGCACGCCGCCGAACGAGCGCGCCCGTCTCCTGCAGGCGCTCGCGGACGCGATCCAGGCGAACCGCAGCGAGCTCGCGGAGCTCGAGGCGCGCAACGTCGGCAAGGCGATCTCGTCCGTGAAGGCCGAGGTCGCGGGCGCCGTCGAGAACTTCCGCTTCTTCGCGTCGGTCGTCGGCTCGGTCGCCGGCCGCTCGAATCCGATCGGCGGGTCGCTTCTCACGTACTCGCTGAAGGAGCCGGTCGGCGTTTGCGGGCAGATCGTCCCGTGGAACTACCCGCTGCTGATGGCGACCTGGAAGCTTTCCCCCGCGCTCGCCGCCGGCTGCTCGGTCGTGTTGAAGCCGGATCCGCAGACGCCGCTCTCCGTCCTCCGCATCGCCGAGCTGGCGGCGGAGGTGGGCTTCCCGGCCGGGGCGATCAACGTCGTCCCCGGCGAGGGGCCGACGACGGGTGCGTATCTCGTCAAGCACCCGGGCGTCGACAAGGTCGCCTTCACCGGATCGACGAGGACGGGCGGCGAGGTCATGCGGCTCTGCTCCGACCCGATCAAGCGGGTCAGTCTCGAGCTCGGCGGCAAGAGCCCGAACCTCGTGTTCGCCGACGCGGACCTCGACGATGCGATTCCGAGCTCGGTGTGGTCGATCTACTACGCCGCCGGCCAGAGCTGCGAGGCGCGCTCACGCGTGCTCGTCGAGCGGTCGATCTACGACGACTTCGTCTCCCGGTTCGCCGCGTTCGTCGGCGACCTGAAGGTCGGCGACCCGCTCGATCCCGAGACCCAGGTCGGATCGCTGATCTCGGCGGCGCATCGCGACCGCGTGCACGGCTACGTCGAGCGTGGTCTCGAGGAAGGCGTCGAGGTGCTCGCCGGCGGGGCTCCCGGCGAGGGCAAGGGCGCCTTCTACCGGCCGACGGTGCTCGCGAAGGCGACGAATGCGATGGCCGTCGCGCAGGAGGAGATCTTCGGGCCGGTCGTCGTCGCGATCCCGTTCGAGGACGAGGCCGACGCCGTTCGGATCGCCAATGACGTGAAGTACGGGCTCTTCGCGACCGTGTGGACGGGCGACGCGGCGCGCGGGCATCGCGTGGCCCGGGCGATCAAGGCGGGCATGGTCGGGATCAACACGCCCTACACCGCCTTCCCCGGCATCCCCTTCGGCGGCTACAAGCAATCCGGCTTCGGCCGCGAGCTCTCCGTCGAGACCCTCGAGCTGTATCTCGAGACGAAGGGCGTGCTCGTCTCGACGAGCCCGAAGCCCTTCAACCCCTTCCGGCTGTAGACCGCGTAGCCGCCTCCCGCCTCACTTCCGCAGGGACAGGGCCGCGCCGGCTGCGAGGAGCACGATGCCGAGGATGCGCTCCCAGTGCAGGCCGATGCGCTGCGAGCCCAAGAGGCCGAAGCGGTCGATCGCGGCGCCCATGACGAGTTGCCCGGCGATGAGGATCCCGACCGTGGCGGCGATGCCGATGCGCGGGCCGGCATACGTCACGGTGAAGACGATCAGGAGACCGAGCAGGCCACCGGAGAGCATCCACCAGGGCTGGTGCAGAGCGCGCTCGTAGCCGCCGATGCTCCTGCTCACGATCAGAAGCCCGAGGAACGCGACCGCCGCGGTCAGCAGCGTTGCGAACCCGAGCGCCTCGGCGACACCGATGCGCTCGCCGAGGCGCGACATGACCGCGACCTGAACCGAACCGGCAAGCCCGGCCGCAACCGCGAGCCCCGTCGCAAGCGCCCCTCCCGACACGCGCATAACCTACAGCCCTGTGATCTTCCAGCCCGAGCTGGAGACGATGCCGCGCGCCGACCTCGTCCGCCTTCAGCGCGAGCGTCTGCGGAAGCGCTTCGACGTCGATCTCGACGGGCTCGCCGAGCAGCCCTTTCGCGTCAAGTCGGACCTCCGGGACGCGTATCCGTTCGGTCTCCTGCGCGTCCCGCGCGAGGACTGCGTTCGCGTACACGCGTCCTCGGGGACGCGCGGCAAGGCGACGATCGTCGCCTACACGCGGGACGACCTCGCGCTCTGGGCCGACTGCTGCGCCCGCGCCGTCGCGGCGGCGGGAGGCGGCCCGGGGACGCTCGTGCACGTCGCGTACGGCTACGGGCTCTTCACCGGCGGCCTCGGGTTCCACTACGGTGCCGAGCGCCTCGGCTGCACGGTCGTCCCGGCGTCGAGCGGGAACACGCCGCGGCAGGCACAGCTGCTCGAGGACCTCGGCGCCGAGATCCTCTGCTGCACGCCGAGTTACGCGCTCGCGATCGCCGACCACATCGAGGACGTGACCCGTCTCGGACTGCGCGCCGGCCTCTTCGGCGCGGAGCCGTGGACCGAGCGCCTCCGCGGCGCCGTCGAGGACGCGCTGAACCTGCGCGCGCTCGACGTCTACGGCCTGTCCGAGATCATCGGCCCCGGCGTGGCGTCCGAGTGTCTCGAGGGCCCGGGCGGCGCGCACGTGAACGAGGATCATTTCCTCGTCGAGACGATCGACCCCGACACGGGCCAGGCCGTTTCCGAAGGCGAGACCGGCGAGCTCGTGTTCACGACGCTGACGAAGGAGGCGATGCCGCTCCTCCGCTACCGCACGGGCGATCTCGCCTCGGTGACGCGCGAGCCGTGCCCATGCGGCCGGACGTTCGCGCGCATGTCACGCGTCGTCGGCCGTACCGACGACATGCTGATCATCCGTGGCGTCAACGTCTTCCCGAGCGAGATCGAGCGCGTGCTCCTCTCGGTGGAAGGGATCGCGCCGCACTACCAGCTCGTCGTCGACCGGCGCGAGCGCCTCGACGAGCTCACGGTGCAGGTGGAAGGCCGGGTCGACGAGGCGCCGGTGCGCGAGCGGCTCGAGCGCGCTCTCGGATTGAGCGCGCACGTCGAGGTCGTCGCGCCCGGGACGATTCCGCGCAGCGAGGGCAAGGCGCTGCGCGTCCTCGACCGCCGGGCCTAGCCTGCCGTCGCGTCGCCCTGCCAGAGGAAGAACGTGTTCCCCTCGCTGTCCGTGCAGGCCGCGAACCACCCGTGCGTCGGCACCGGCTGCTTCGCCGCCGCTTCGCCGCCGAGCTCGCGGACCTTCGCGATGGACGCATCGATGTCGTCGGTATCGAGGTACACGTGCGGGTTGCCCGGCTCGCCGGGCGTGATCGCCGCGCCGGCCGCATCGCCGACGCGCGCCATGCGGTAGTCGAGCTCCGGCGACATGCTCTCGCCGAAGCTCCAGCCGAAGACACCCTCCCAGAACCGCCTCGCGCGGTCGACGTCGGTCGCCGCGATCTCGTAATGGACGACTTCTCCCTTGGCCATGGCGTAGTCTTCGCCTCCTATGTATCGCGTGACCGTTCTCTACGACGAAGAGCCTCAAGCCGATTCATACGCCGAGCACGTCGAGCTGTGCAAGCAGGTTCCGAACGGCGTCTTTCGGCACGGAAGGGTGACGGGCTCGCCGATGGGGGAGCCGAAGCACGCGTTCTATGCGGAGTGGGAGTTCGCCGACAAGGCGGCCTTCGACGCCGCGGTTCGCAGCGACGCGTTCATGGCGACCGGCAAGGACGCGTACAAACGCGGCTTCCCGCAGCCGACGGTCGAGTTCGTCGAGCTCAGCTGAAGTTCGGCGTACGCCGCTCGCGCACGGCGGCGACGCCCTCGGCGACGTCCGGCCCCGTCATGTCGAGGAACTCGAGCGCGAGCGACGCGTCGAACGCCGGGCCCGCGGCGCGCAGCCAGTTGTTGAGCGCGAGCTTCGTGTGCCGGATCGCCGCCTGCGAGCCGGAGGCGAGCCTGCGCGCGATCTCCATCGCGCGCTCCTCGAGCTCGGCCGCGGGGACGCACAGCGAGACGAGGCCGATGCGCTCCGCCTCCACACCGTCGACCGGCTCGCACAGAAGCAGGTGGTACTTCGCCTTCGCCATCCCGCACAGCAGCGGCCAGACGAGCACGGCGTGGTCGCCGGCGGCGACGCCGAGCCTGGTGTGGCCGTCGACGATGCGCGCCGTCGGCGCCGCGATCGAGACGTCCGCGAGCAGGGCGACCGCGAGGCCCGCGCCGACGGCGGGGCCGTCGATCGCCGCGACGATCGGCTTCGAGCAGTCGACGATGTTGTAGACGAGGTCGCGCGCCTCGTGGAACACGCGGAGGCGCGTCTCCCAGTCCTTCGCGATGCCCTCGACGAGATCGAGGTCGCCGCCCGAGCTGAATGCGCCGTCGGCGCCGCGCACGACGACGACCCGCGTGTCGGGGTCGCCGTCGATCGTCCGCCACACCCGCGCGAGCTGCGCATGCGCTTCCTGCCCGACCGCGTTGAGCTTGCCGGGCGTGCTGAGCGTGATCCGGAGGATCGATTCTCCGGGACGGTCGATCGCGAGGCTCGTAAACTCGTCGTACACGTGGCGGAGCCTAACGTCCTCGTCGAGCGCAACGGCCGTGTGGGCGTCGTGCTCATGAACCGGCCCAAGCAGCTGAACGCGCTCTCGGCCGAGTTGATGGAGTCCGTCGTCTCCTCGCTCGGAGAGCTCGATGCCGACCCCGGGATCCGGGCGATCGTGCTCGGCGGGAGCGAGCGTGCATTCGCGGCGGGCGCCGACATCGCCGAGCTCTCGGCGGCGACGCCGGTCACGCTCTACGAGAACCGCAGGCTCGAGCGCTGGGAGTCGATCCGGGCGGTGCGCACGCCGATCGTCGCCGCGGTGTCCGGGTTCTGCCTCGGCGGCGGCTGCGAGCTCGCGATGCTCTGCGATCTGATCGTCGCCTCCGAGGACGCGAAGTTCGGACAGCCGGAGATCAACCTCGGCGTTCTTCCCGGTGCGGGCGGCACGCAGCGGCTGACGCGCGCGGTGGGGAAGGCGATCGCGATGGACATGATCCTCACCGGGCGCATGCTCTCCGCCCGCGAGGCGCTCGCGCACGGCCTCGTCGCCCGCGTCGTCGCGAGAGAGGCGTGGCTGGACGAGGCGAAACGCGCCGCCGCCGAGATCGCCGAGAAGGGGCCGGTCGCGGTCCGCCTCGCGAAGGAGGCGATCGACCAGGCCTTCGAGACCCCACTTGCGGCCGGGGTCGAGCTCGAACGCCGCTCGTTCTTTCTCGCGCGCGCCTCCGACGACGCCGAGGAGGGCCTGAAGGCGTTCCTCGAGAAGCGCAAGCCGGACTTCACAGGGCGCTGATTCCGTCCTAGAGTCCGGCCGGCCATGCTCCGCCGGGTCGGGGTCATCGCCGCCCTCGCGGCGGCTCTTTTCGCGACCACCGGGATCGCCCGCGCGAACGCGCCGGCCGACGTGTTCGACGGAGTGGGCATGTTCGTCGACAACCCGCAGGACTTTCCCGATCCCGAGACCGTCGCCCGCTGGCTCACCGCGGCGCACTTCACCTGGGTCGCCTTCCACGTCGACGACGTCGGCACGCTCGACTGGACGAGCACGCACTGGCTCGAGGTGCTGCGCGCCGACGGCATCGCGGTGGGCGCATGGGGGGCGGAGGGGCTCGACCCGATCGCGAGCGCGGCCGTCGCGGATCTCGCCATCCGCACCTATGGCTTCGACTTCTACATCGCGGATGCCGAGGGCCCGTACGAGGGCAGGCACGCCTCGACCGGCTGGGACCGCTCGCCGACGTTCGTGCGCGCGTTTCGCGCCCTTCAGCCCACGATCCCGGCCGCGCTCGTCACGCTCGGCGCGGCCAAGGCGCCCTACATCCTGCCGATCGACTTCGGCGCGTGGCGCAACGGCGGCTTCGAGCTCCTTCCGGAGGCGTACTACAACCAGTTCCCGGGCTATCGGCCGGATCTCACCGTCGCGCATGCGCAGCGCGCCGGCTGGTCGCTCGCCGATGTCCATCCGGTGATCGGCGTCTATCACGACTATCCGGCTGCGAACTACGTTCCGCTCCTCCAGAACCTGGGGACGCGCGGGTTCTCCGTCTTCCTCGGTGACGACATGACGCCGGCCGACTACAGCGCGCTCGCTCCGATCGCGGCGGCGACGGTCGCTGCGGGATAGATTCCGCGCATGGCCGAGGTCGAGGTGACGCGGGAGGGCGCCGTCCAGACGATCACGCTCAACCGGCCGGACGTGATGAATGCCTTCAACCGTTCGCTGCACGCCGGCTTGCGCGACGCGCTGAGGGAGGCGCGGGACCCGGATGTCCGCGCCGTCGTCATCACCGGCGCCGGCCGTGGCTTCTGCGCGGGGCAGGACCTGAAGGAGTTCACCGACATGCCGAACGTCGGCGACAGCCTCCGCGCCACGTATCACCCCAACGTGCTCGCGATTCGGGCGCTCGAGAAGCCCGTGATCGCCGCGGTCAACGGCGCGTGCGCAGGGGCGGGCCTCTCGCTCGCATGTGCGTGCGACGTGCGCATCGCGTCCGACGTCGCCTTCTTCGTCCCCGGCTTCGTCGGCATCGGCCTCGTCCCCGATTCGGGCGGCACGTACTTCATCCACCGGATCCTCGGCGTGCCGCGCGCCTTCGCGTGGATGGCCTCGAATCGCCGGCTCACCGCGGCGGAGGCGCACGCGTGGGGAATCGTGTCCGACGTGATCGACGCCGGGGAGTTCGCGGAACGGACGGCCGAGACGGCCGCGGCCTACGCCGCGATGCCGACCCGCGCGGTCGCGATGACGAAGCGCCTCTTCGACAACGCCGGCCACGCCACGCTCGAGGAGCAACTCGAGATGGAGGCGCAGCTGCAGGCGGCGGCGGTGCGCACGCACGACTTCGCGGAAGGCGTCGCCGCGTTCGCGGAGAAGCGCCCGCCGAGCTTCAGCGGCGCGTGATCAGGGCGAGGATCTCCCCGTCGTCGGGGAAGCGGCCCGTCTGCTGCTTGGAGAAGATCGTCTCGCCGTCGGCGACGACGTCGTATTGGCTCTTCGCGCCCTCGCGCGCGGTCGCCTCGATGCCGTGGTGCGCCAGCTCGGCCGCGAGACTCGCGGCCCGTCGGTCGTAGCCGCTTCAGACGGGGCAGTAGAGGATCTCGATGCTCATCCGCCTGAGCGTAACCCGTCGGGCGGTCGCTAGATCGTCTTGAACTGCTCGAACGGCTGCCGGCAGCTCGCGCAATAGCGAAGCGAGCGGCACGGCGTCGGCCCGAAGAGGTTCTCGAGCCGGGTGTCCGTGGAGCCGCAGTACGGGCAGCGGTGCACCTGCGATTGCAGCTGCACGAGGCTCGAGTGGCCCTGCGCAAGGCGCGGAGCCGGCGGCGCGAGCCCGGCTTTCCGCAGCTTCTCTCGCCCGGCAGCCGAGATCTTGTCCGTCGACCACGAGTCGTCGTTCACGATCGCGACCGTCGCCTCCGGGACCCGCTCCTCGATCGCGCGCACCATCGTCTCGAGCGCGGGGCAGCCGAGGAAGGTCGGTGTCAGCTCGAGGCGAACGGCCCCGTCCGATACGTGGACCGAGCGGATGACGCCGAGATCGACGAGCGAGACGACGGGAATCTCGGGGTCGGGGATCTCCTCGAGCGTCGCCCAGACCTGCGCCTCGGTCACCATCGCGCTCCGGCCGGCGCCGACCGGCGCACCATCGTCATCTCCTCGTGCAGCGCCCGGAAGGACGGGTCGAGCGTGCCGCGCTCGACTGCATCGACCTCGTCGATCCCGACACGCGCGGCGAGCTCGCCGCGCTGCTCGGGCAGAACGACCCCGAGCGCGTACGGCCAAAGCTCCGTCACCGCCGACCGGAAGCGGGGCTCGTCCCGCAGGCGCTCGTGCCACATCTCCGCGTGCATGCGGTGGTAGGTCTCCTCGCGGTTGATCTTCGCCGCGACCGGCACCTCGGCCATCAGGGCGGCGATGCGGATCTCGTCCGCGACCTCGTACAGCCAACGCCGCGCAATCGTGCGGGCCCATTCGAGGAGGTGCAACTGGACGAGGGGGGCGCACCGGTACTCGGTGGGCGAACGATCGAAGGCGAGTGCGTCCGCATCGGCGGCGAGCAGCTCGTACACGGCGCGGGCGTGACCGATCTCGTTCTGTGCGATCGACGAGAACGCGACGTCCTCCTCGAGCATCGGGGCGATCCCGGTCCACTCGCTGTCGCGCCACCCGATGACGAGCTCGTCGTCAGCGAGGCCGAGAAGAAGCTCGTTCACGGGCCTCCTTCAACCGCGCCTTGATCGAATAGCCGTCGACACGGCGGTACTTGAGGTCGAACTCGTCCGCCCATCCCTCGACGTCGTGGATGGCGTCGCGCGGGACGAGCCACAGCGCCGCCGACTCGCCTCGCCGCCCGTACTGCTCGCGCGCCCAGGCCTCCGCGAACTCGGCGTTCGGTGCGACGACCGAGCCTGCGTGCTCGAATGCCTGCCCCTTCCGCTCCTGACGGAAGATCTCGTAGATCACGCGGCAAGCACGGCGTCGCGCACCCATCGCTCCTGGTCGAGGAAGCGCCGGCGGAACGCGAGGCGCTCCTCCGTCCGCGGGCCGTGACCGGTGACGACGTGCTTCAGCTCGTTCCAGTCGGGCTCCGTGTACTTCCACACACCCTCGTCGGTGCGACGAAGATTCGGGTCGGGGACGGTGAGCCCGAGCTCTCGGATCTGGGGGACGTAGCCCTCGAGGAACTGCTGCCGCGCCTCCTCGTTCCCCTGCGACTTGATCCGCCAGATGAACATCGGGTCCTCCTCGCGCGGGATCGGGTTGCCGTGGAACTGCATCAGCGGGCCCCACCACCGGTCGAGCGCCTCCTGCACGAGCTCGAACTGCTCTCGGGTGCCGGTGACCATCGCGAGGATGACGTCGCGACCGTGGAGGATGTGGAACGACTCTTCCCAGCAGATCTTCTTCATGATGCGCGCGTACGGCGCGTAGGAGCACTTGAGCAGCGCCTTCTGCGAGATGATCGCCGCGGCGTCGACGAGCCACGCGATCACACCGACGTCGCCCCAGGTCTTCGTCGGGTAGTGGAAGACGTTGTGGAACTTCGCCTTCCCGTCGACGAGGTCGGCGAGGCAGCGCTCGCGCGGCTTCCCGAGGTCCTCGACGACGCGGTAGATGAGCTGTGCGTGGCCCACCTCGTCCTGGACCTTCGCCGTCAGCGCGAGCTTGCGCTGGAGCGTCGGGGCACGGAGGATCCACTCGCGCTCGGGCAGGACGCCCATGAGCTCGGAGTTGCCGTGCATCTCGATGAACTTGATCAGCTTCGCCCGGTAGTCGTCCGGCATCCAGTCGGTCGTCTCGACCTGGCCGCCGGCCTGTACGTACTCGAGAAATGCCTGCTCATCCTGTGGAATCTCGACTGCCGCCACGCAGCACCACCTTCCGAACGATCGTTAGTTTTCACAGTCTAATGTCCACGCGCCGCACCGAGTTGACCCGCACCGCCGCCCGCCTCTTCGCGGAGAAGGGCTACCACGGCACGTCGATCGGCGACCTCGCCGAGGCGATGGGCGTGCAGAAGGGCTCGCTCTACGCGCACATCGAGTCGAAGGCCGACCTGCTCTGGGAGGTCGCGAGCGAGGGCGCGACCGCGTTCCACGACGCGCTCGACACCGTGCCCGACGAGGGGCCGATCCTCGACCGCATCCGCACAGCCCTCCGCGCCCACTTGCGCGTCGTCTCCGAGCAGCTGGACGTCGCC
>JAGWRZ010000043.1 GCA_028876365.1 Acidobacteriota bacterium
ACCGACGGCCTGCGCGCCGAGCGCGAGCAGGGGATCACGATCGACGTCGCCTACCGCTACTTCCAGACGCCGCGGCGGAAGTTCGTGATCGCGGACACCCCGGGCCACGAGCAGTACACGCGCAACATGGTCACGGGCGCGTCCACCGCCGACTGCGCGGTCATCCTCGTCGACGCGCGCAAGGGCGTGCTCACGCAGACGCGCCGGCACAGCTATCTCGTCTCGCTTCTCGGCATCCGCCACGTCGCGGTGGCGGTGAACAAGATGGACCTCGTCGACTTCTCCGAGGAGCGGTTCGCGGAGATCTCCGCCGCCTACCGCGACTTCGCGGCGCGGCTCGGTCTCGAGGAGATCACGCTCATCCCCCTGTCGGCGCTCCGCGGCGACAACGTCGTCGACCCGTCGGAGGCGATGCCCTGGTACGGCGGGCCGACGCTCATGCGGTACCTCGAGACGGTCGAGGTCGACCAGGAGCGGATGCAGGACGCGCCGTTCCGGCTGCCGGTGCAGTGGGTGAACCGGCCGAGCTCCGACTTCCGCGGCTTCGCCGGGACGATCGCGGGCGGCTCGGTTCGGCCGGGCGACCGCGTCGTCGTCCTCCCCCGCCGGCAGGAGACGACGGTCGCCCGCGTCGTCACCTTCGACGGCGACCTCGAGCGCGGCGTCGCCGGCCAGGCCGTGACGCTCACGCTCGCGGACGAGATCGACGTCAGCCGCGGCGACGTGATCGCGCCGGCGGACGCGCCGGCGCCGGTCGGCGACCAGTTCGAGGCGACGGTCGTCTGGATGGCGGACGAGCCGCTCCTGCGCGGCCGCACCTATCTCATGCGCGCCGGGACGAAGACGGTGGCCGCCACCGTCGCGCCGATCAAGTACAGGATCGACGTCGACACGCTCGATCGCACGGCCGCCAACGAGCTGGAGCTGAACGGCATCGGCGTTGTCAACCTCGAGCTGAGCGAGCGGATCGCGTTCGACCCCTATGTCGAGAACCGCGACACGGGTGGCTTCATCCTCATCGACCGGATCACGAACCACACCGTGGGCGCCGGTCTCCTCCACTTCGCCCTGCGTCGCTCGCGCAACGTCGCCTCCCAGCCGCTCGAGGTCGACCGGAGCGCCCGGGCCGCGCTCAAGGCGCAGCAGCCGTTCGTCGTCTGGCTCACCGGCCTTCCGGGAGCCGGCAAGTCGTCGATCGCGAACGCGGTCGAGCGGAGGCTGCACGCCCTCGGCCGGCATACGACGATGCTCGACGGGGACAACACGCGGCGCGGGCTCTCGAAGGATCTCGGCTTCACCCCCTCCGACCGCGCCGAGAACAACCGGCGCGCAGGCGAGGTGGCGAAGATCCTCACCGACGCCGGCCTCATCGTCGTCGCCGCATTCGTCTCGCCCTTCCGGGCCGAGCGCGAGACGACGCGATCGCTCTTCGGTCCGGGCGAGTACGTCGAGGTGTTCGTCGACCTGCCCGCCGAGATCGCCGAGGCGCGCGACAGGAAGGGCCTGTACGCGCAGGCGCGCGGCGGCGAGCTCGAGAACCTCACCGGCGTCGGCGCGGTCTACGAGGCGCCCGAGAGCCCCGAGCTCCACCTCGACATGACCGCGCTCGACGTCGAGGATGCCGCCGATCGCATCGTCGCGCTCCTCGGCGCCCGCGGCCTCCTGTCATGAGGCCGGTACCAGGTACCCCAACGAAAGTGTCGCAAACGGCTCACGGCCGGCGGAGCAGGGCCGCCGATTCCGTCACATTTTCGTTGGGGTACCTGGTACCGGCCTTTCCGATGGGTTGCCGGTGACCTGGCAGTTCGTCATCGCCGGCCTCGCGGTCGGTGTGCTCGTCGGGATGACGGGAATGGGCGCGGGCTCGCTCATGACGCCGATCCTCGTCTTCGTCTTCGGCTTCGACCCGGCGACCGCGATCGGCACCGACATCCTCCACGGCGCCGTCTTCAAGTCGGTCGGCGGCATCCGCCACTACCGGCTGGGGACGACGCAGGCGAAGCTCTCCGGCTGGATGTTCGTCGGCAGCGCGCCCGCCTCCCTCCTCGGCGTCGCGCTCGCGAGCTGGCTGAAGCACCGGTACGGGAACGGGGTGCAGTCGACCGAGGGCTACGTCCTCGGCGCGGCGCTCCTCCTCGGCGCGGTCGGCATGCTCGCGAAGAGCGTGATCCGCGTGCGCGAGGCGGGCGACGCGCCCTTCGTCCTCCGCCGCCGGGACAAGATCGCCGCCGTCCTCATCGGCCTCGCCGGCGGCTTCATCGTCGGGCTCACCTCCGTCGGCAGCGGCGTCTTCTTCGGGCTGACGATGCTCATCGTCTTCCCTCTGCGCGCGCACAAGGTCGTCGGCACGGACATCCTCCACGCCGCCGGCCTGCTGTGGGTCGCCGGTATCGGCCACCTCGTCGCGGGGAACGTCGACCTGCACGCCGTCGGATGGCTCCTGATCGGGTCGATCCCCGGCGTGCTCGCGGGCAGCCAGTTCGCCGTCCGCGTCGGCGACCGGACGCTTCGGATCCTCCTCTCGCTCGTGCTCTTCGCCTCCGGCGCGAAGCTCGTCCACCCGAACGGGAGCGGCTGGCTTCTCGCCGCCGGCGGATACGCCGCGCTCACCGCGGCGACGCTCTTCGGCGTGCGGATGCGCGACAGCGTGCGGGTGGCGTCGGTCGCACGCATAGACTGACCCCGCTTTGCAGCGGACTCTCTCGACGGCCGTCATCGTCGGCCTGCTCGCGGCGACCGCCGCCGCCTTCGCCATCACCGAGCGGCTGAAGCTGACGAAGAGCCCGATCATGGGGACGAAGATCGTCCGCGAGTACGTCTCTCCGAACGCGCACACGACCGCCGCCTTCTCGATCCGCTTCCGGCGGGCCGACCGGTTGACCGTGTCCATCCTCGACGCGCATCGAAACGAGGTGGACACGCTCGCCTACCGCGTCCTCGTGCCGCGCGGCCGGCGCACCTTCACCTGGAACGGCCGCACCGACGCCGGGGCGACGGCGCCGGACGGGAAGTACCGCATGGAGGTGCACTTCGCCGATCAACGCCGCACCATCCTGATCCCGAACCCGATCGTGCTCGAGTCGAAGCCGCCGGTGGTGCTCGACGCGGGCGTGACGCCGAAGACGTTCTCACCCGACGGCGACCATCAGTTCGACACCGTCGAGATCCACTACACGCTGAACGAGCAGGCGCACGTCGTCGTCTTCATCGGCGGCCACCGGATCATCCGCGGCCGCTTCAGCAGGCCGAAGGACAAGGTGACCTGGGGCGGGACGCTGAACGGGAAGCTGCTCCCCCCGGGCCGCTACGTCCTCACCGTCGGCGCGGTCGACCTCGCCGGCAACGCGGCGAAGAAGGTCGAGCACGTCGCGGTGACGCTCCGGTACATCACGTTGCAGAAGAGGCGCCTGACGGTTCAGTCCCGCGCGGTGCTGCGCATCGGCGTCTCGACCGACGCCAAGCGCTACCGCTGGCAGCTGGGCGGGCGCTCGGGCGTCGCGTCCGGCCACGTGCTGAAGCTGCGCGCGCCCGCGGCACCGGGGCGCTACCGGCTGACGGTGACCGAGCGGGGCCACTCCTCCGCTGCGGCGGTGGTCGTCCGGTGATCGGCCTCGCGCGGCTCGCCGGCCCGGTCGCGTGCCTCGGGCTCGCCCTGCTTCTCCTCGCGCGGACGCGGCGCGACCGGGCCGCCGGGCTCGGGTTCGCCGCTCTCGGCGGGTGCATGCTCGCCGCGTCGCTCGCGCCGCACGACTACGGCCAGGCGGTGGGCGGGACCCTCGGCGCCGTCGCGATCGCCGCCGGGCTCGCGGCCGCACTCCGGCGGCAGCCGTGGCTTCTGCCGATCCTCGCGCTCGCCTGCATCCCGATTCGCATCGGCTGGCTCCACCACCAGCTCCTCGTCCCGTTGTACATCGTCGTCCTCGCCGGGGCGATCCAGCTCGCCTGGGAGATCGCTCACGGCGACGTGCGCGCGCGGGAGCTGCACGCGGCGTCGTGGCCGCTCGCGCTCTACCTCGCATGGGTCGGCCTCTCGCTCGGATGGTCGCAGTCGGCCCGCGACGGAGCGATCGAGGTGCTCGCGTTCTACCTCCCGTTCACGGTGCTCGCGCTCGGGGTCGCGCGTCTCCCGTGGAAGCGGCTCGGGCTGTGGGCGCTGTACGCCGAGCTGGCGGCGATGGCGCTCGTGTTCTCCGTCATCGGCTTCTACCAGTACGAGACGCGAAACGTGTTCGAGAACCCGAAGGTCATCTACTCGAACGCGTATGCGGCGTTCTTCCGGGTCAACTCGGTGTTCTGGGACCCGTCGGTGTACGGCCGGTTCCTCGTCATCGCCATGATCCCGAGCATCCTCCTCATCGTTCGCGGGCGCTCGCTGCGCGTCGCCTGGATCGCGACCGCAGCTCTCGTCGTGACCTGGCTCGGCCTCCTCATCTCCTTCTCGCAGTCGAGCTTCGCGGCCCTCGTCGTCGCCGTCATCTGTGTCGCCTTCGTCGCCTGGCGCTGGCGCGCGCTCCTCGCGGTCGGTCTCGCCGTCGTCGTCCTGGGCGGGCTCGCGGTGGCGCAGCCGACCGTCCGGCGGTCGATCGAGCACCACACGACGAGCGGGCTGAACAGCGCGTCGAGCGGCCGCTACAGCCTGGTCGCGAACGGGATACGCATCGCCATCGCCCATCCCGTGCGCGGTGTCGGCGTGGGAGGCTTCGAGCACGCGTACGCTAGGCGCGTGACGCGACTGCACGGGAAGAAGAACCTGAAGACCGCGGCCTCCCACGACACGCCGGTCACCGTCGCGGCCGAGACCGGCCTCCTCGGGCTCGCGCTCTTTCTCTGGCTGCTCGTCGCGGTCGGGAAGGACGTCCTGCGCACGAAGCGCCTCGTCCCGCTCGCCGCCGGGCTGTCCCTCGCCGCGATCTTCGCGCACTCGCTCTTCTACAGCGACTTCTTCGAGGACCCGACGACGTGGCTCCTGCTCGGGCTCGTCGGGCTCGCGACGCCGCCCGCGGAGGCGCGCACGGAGTCGCCCCGTCCCCTCGAGGCGCGAGAGGCGGTGCCCGCGTGATCGAGCAGTGGCAGCGCGCGCTCGTTCTCGCCCCGCACACCGATGACGGCGAGTTCGGCTGCGGAGGCACGATGGCCCGGCTCGTCGAGTCGGGCTGTGAGGTGCGCTACGTCGCGTTCTCGATCGCGACGCGCTCGCTGCCGGACGGATTCGCGCCGGACACGCTCGCACGCGAGGTGGGCGAGGCGACGGCCGAGCTCGGCATCCCGGCGGAGCAGTTGACGGTGCACGACTTCGACGTCCGGACGTTTCCCGAGCGCCGGCAGGAGATCCTCGAGCTGCTCGTCGCGACGTGGGAGGAGTGGAGGCCGGACGTCGTCTTCCAGCCGAGCCTGCACGACATCCACCAGGATCATCAGACGATCGCGCAGGAAGGGCTCCGCGCGTTCAAGCGCACGACGATCCTCGGCTACGAGATCCCGTGGAACAACTTCGACTTCGCGTACCAGTGGTACGTCTCGCTCGAGAAGCGGCACCTCGACCGCAAGGTAGCGGCGCTCGCCAGGTACGCCTCGCAGCAGCACCGCCGCTACGCGAATCCCGAGTACGTCTGGAACGTCGCACGCACGCACGGCATCAACGTGAACCGCGAGTACGCCGAGGTGTTCCAGGTGTATCGCGTCATCACGTGAGCGCCGCGATCCGGTCGGCGAGACCGGAGTGCCGCCTGCGTCCTTCCGCCCGCCCCACCGCCATCGCCAGCGCGCGCCGCTCGCCGACGATGACGCAGAGCCGCTCCGCGCGTGTGACCGCTGTATAGAGGAGCGGGCGCGAGAGCATCACCGAGTAGGCGGTCGACCACGGCGCGACGACAGCCGGGAACTGCGATCCCTGAGCGCGGTGCACGGTGAGCGCCCACGCGAGCATGTACGTCTCGAGCGCGTCGGCGGGGACGACGATCTCGCGCTCGCCGTCGTCGAGCGAGAGCCGGGCCTCGGCCTCCTCCTCGTCCCACGCGAGCACGAATGCGACCTCGCCGTTCATCACCTCGCGGTCGGGCGTGTAGTCGTTCTTCGTCTGGACGATGCGCGAGCCGACGCGGATGCCGCCGCGCACGGCCGCCGGGTTGCCGGGGTTCAGACGCCGTTCGAGCTCCTCGTTCAGCGCGTTGAGGCCGACGACGCCGCGCCGCATCGGCACGAGCGTCATCACCTCGGTGCGCGGGTCGAGGCCGTAGCGGTCCGGGATGCGATCGCAGACGAGCTCGAGAACGGTCTCGCGCATGGTCTCCTGCTCCTGCCTCGCGACGAAGAAGAAGTCCTCGTTCAGGTCCTCGTCGTGCAGCTGCGCGCGCGCGTCGCCGGGCGAGAGGAACGGAAGCTCGCCGACGTTGATCCGGCGCGCGCTGCGGACGATGAGCGAGCGGGCGGCCTGGCGGTAGATCGCCGTGAGGTGGACGCGCGGGACGACCTTGCAGTCGACGAGGTCGGCGAGCACGCGGCCGGCGCCGATCGGCGGCAGCTGGTCGGTGTCGCCGACGAGCAGGAGATGGCAGTCTCCGGCGGCGCGGAAGAGCGCGTCCGCGAGCTCGAGCGAGAGCATCGACGCCTCGTCGACGATGACGAGGTCGTAGTCGTCCGACAGCGGATCGTCCTCGTCGCGCTGGAAGCCGCCTTCGAACGGCGAGTACCCGAGCGCGCGGTGGATCGTCATCGCGTCGTGCCCGGTCAGGTCGCGCATCCGCCGCGCGGCCTTCCCGGTCGGCGCACACAGGAGGACACGGACGCCCGCTCGGCGCGCCACCTGCACGAGCACGCGCTGAGTGTGCGTCTTGCCTGCCCCCGGCAGCCCGGTGAGAAGGACGAGCGGCCGCGTACGGACCAGCTCGACGACGCCCCACTGCTCGTCGGAGACGTCGACCTCCGGCCGGCGCGGCTGCTC
>JAGWRZ010000044.1 GCA_028876365.1 Acidobacteriota bacterium
CAAGCACGACAAGGAAGGCGTCGACATGACGTGGGACGAGGGGTCGCCCACGATCGGGCGCATCTACTCCGACAAGGTGATCGAGACGTTCGGGCCGGCACGCGAGCCGCGCGCGGAGATGACGGCCCATTACGAGGACGTCGCGGCCGCCATGCAGAGACGGCTCGAGGAGGTCTACCTCCACGTCGTCACCCGCCTCCGGGAGGCGACCGGCGCGGAGAACCTCTGCCTCGCCGGCGGCGTCGCGCTGAATGCGGTCGCGAACGGCCGCATCCGCCCCGAGACCGGGTTCGACGGGCTCTACGTCCAGCCCGCGGCCGGCGACTCCGGCACCGCCGTCGGCGCCGCGTACCACGTCTGGAACCAGGAGCTCGGCGAGCCCCGCGGCTTCGTCATGACGCACGCGTACACCGGCCCCGAGTACACCGACGACGAGATCGCGGCCGCGTTTCGGGACGCGGGGATCGACGCGGATCGGCTGGACGACGACGCCCTCTTCCGCACCGTCGCGGAGCGGATCGCCGACGGCGACGTCGTCGGCTGGTTCCAGGGCCGGATGGAGTTCGGCCCCCGTGCGCTCGGCCACCGGTCGATCGTCGCCGACCCGCGGCGCGGCGACATGAAGGACGTCCTGAACGCCCGCATCAAGCACCGCGAGGCGTTCCGCCCGTTCGCGCCGTCGATCCTCGCCGAGGCGACGGGCGAGTGGTTCGACCAGGACTACACATCGCCGTTCATGGTGCTCGTGTACAAGACGAGACCGGACAAGCGCGACCGGATCCCGGCCGTCAATCACGTCGACGACACCGGGCGCGTCCAGACCGTCGAGCGGGAGGTCGAGCCGCGCTACCACCGGCTGATCGAGGAGTTCGCACACCTGACCGACGTGCCCGTCCTGCTGAACACCTCGTTCAACGAGAACGAGCCGATCGTGATGACGCCCGCCGAGGCGGTCGAGACATTCCGCAAGACGCACATGGACGTCCTCGTGCTCGGCAATTACATCGCCCGCCGCAACGGCGGTCTTTGACCCGGCGGCCGACCCGAATATCATCTCGGCCGTGAGCACGTGCGCAGCGTGAACCTCGCTTTCGGGGCAGGCGTGGCGCTCGTCGTCCTCGCCGGGGCGATGCTCCTCGTGCGCCTGCCCGACGCCTACAGCACCCTGAACGACGCCGCGCACGCGGCGGCTGGGCGCAACGAGCTCGGCGGCGCGCTCGCGACCGCCGACTCCATGAGCCTGAACGACGACTTCGTCCGGAACGCGTTCGCCGAGGTTCCGAAGAACGCGCGGTACGCCGTCCTGCTGCCGCGCGACGAAGCCGCCGTCGAGCAGGCGGACGGGGTGAGCGCCGTCACCTTCGACGGCGTCGCCGCGCTGTTCGGCGACTACCTGCTGCCGCGACGCCAGCTGAAGACCGCCGCGAAGGGGACCTACATCATCTGCTTCTACTGCCATGCCGGCGCGTGGAGCCGGCGGACGCACTGGCTCGGCCCCGCGACGGGTGGCGGCCGCATCGGCTACGTCTATCGATGAGCGTCTTCGGCGTCCTCGTCCTCAACCTGCTCTTCCTCCTCGCGGGAAGCTGCGTCCTGTGGGGGGCGGGCGCCTGGGCGACGTGGGGGGACTGGGCGTGGTCGAGCGGCGTCTCCTACATGTCGGGCCTCTGCGCTGTCTCCGTCCTCGCGACGCTCGTCCCCATCTACGGCGGGGGCCTCTCGGCCGGGACGATCCTCGCGCTCGTCGCCGGCGTCGGCCTCGCCGGCATCGTGGTCGGCATCGTGCGCCGCCGCCCCTTCCCTACGTCGTCGGCGGCGCGGACGGCGCCCGACCTCGTCACGCTCGCGCTCGCGGGCGTGACGCTGCTGCTGCTCCTACTCTTCTTCCGCGTCGCCCGCATCGAGCCGATGACCTCGTGGGACGCCTGGGGCTTCTGGATGACGAAGGCGAAGGCGATCTACTACTTCGGCGGCCTCGACCTGTCGATCTTCCGCCAGACCTGGCCGAGCTATCCGATTCTCGTCCCCGCCCTCGCCGCGATGAACTTCCGCTTCATGGGCGCGGCCGACACGACCGCCCTCGCCGTGCAGTGGTGGCTCCTCGGCGCAGGCTTCGTGTGGGCGTCCGCGGGCATGCTCCGCCGGGTCGCGCCGGCGCGCGTCACCTGGCTCTTCCTTGCGATCTTCGTCGCCCTCCCCCAGTTCGACCAGCGCCTCCTCGAGCGCACGGCCGACTGGCCGCTCGATCTCTTCTTCGGCGTCGCAGCCTGCGCGCTCCTCGTCTGGATCCTGACGCGCGAGACCTGGCTCGTCGTCGTCTTCTGCGTGAGCCTGTCGGCGGCCTTGGAGACGAAACGCGAAGGCCTTCTGCTCGCCGCCTGCCTCGTCGTCGCCGGGCTCGTCGCCGCCGATGCACGGCGGCGGAGCACATGGCTCGCGATCCTCGGCGCCGCCGCGATCGCCTACCTGCCGGCGATCCCCTGGCGCCTGTGGTGGACCTCGAGGCATCTCCCCGGCGACACGCCCCCCGGCGGCCTCGTCCACGCGACCTTCACGAACCTCGGCCAGGCGCCCAAGGCGTTCGCGCTCGTCGCCGAGCTCACGTTCAAGTACGGCTTCTGGCTCGGGACGGCGCCGCTCGCGCTCGTTGCTGCAATCGTGTGCCTGCGCGCGTCGAACAGGCGCGCCGCCGTCTTCTTCCTCGCGGCCTTCGGGCTCACCTTCGTCGGCTGGGCATGGGAGAACTGGGCGTTCGTCAGCGAGGGATACCCGATCACGTCGGACCCGTCGGTCAACCCGACGAACCGGACGGTCGCCTCGCTCGTCGTCCTGGCCACGGTCGCAGCGCCCGTCCTCGTCGGGCAGCTGCTCGCCCAGCGGGCCCGGAGCGAAGCGCCCGAGCCCGTGCCGGCGCCGGCGTCGCCCTAGGCCTCGAGGCTCGCCGCCGCGATCCGGTGGGCGTTCGCCATCGCGGCGAGGGTGATGGTCGTCGCAGGGACGGTCGGGAAGGCCGCCGCGTCCGCCAGGTGCACGTGCGCGAACCCCGGAATGCGGCCGAGGAGGTCGGTCTCGAGCCCGGACGGGCGACTGCGCATCGGCAGGGAGCCGCCGACGTGGAAGCCCTTGCCGGGCGGCCACACCCGCTGGAGCGGCCCGACCGGATCCATCCGCAGCTGGCGACGAAGTGACCGGAGCGTGCGCAGGACGCGTGCCGCGGCAGGGCGGGCGTCGCCGTCTCCGCGCACGTGCAGGACGCCGTCGCGGCGAAGCATCGCGCGAGCGCCCGGCGAGACGTCCGAGTGGAGGTACGCCTGGGCGAAGACGAGCCGCCGGAGGAGCGGCGCAAACAGGCTGTCCACGACCGGTTCCGGCAGGCGCGTGCGCGCGGCCGCCGCCTGCAGCATCAGGTCGTTGAAGCCGTACAGCTGCACGTGCACCGGTCGCGTCGAGGTCACGCCGTCGTCGATCTCGAGGAAGGCCTGGGCGAGCGTGTTCCCCTGCTCCTCCCGCGGCGCGCCTCTCCACCGGAGGAGCGGGAACGTGGAGTACGCGCTGTCGAGCAACGTGACCTCGAGTTCGTACGTCTCGAGCGAGGCGAGCGCGATCCGCGTCGTCGCGAGCGCCCCCGCCGCGACGAGCACGACATCGGCGTCGAGTGTTCCACCACCGCGCAGGTGGACACGCGGCCTGCCGGCACGCTCCTCGACGCGGTCCACGATCGCTCCCGGCCGATGGTCGACGCCGCCGTCGGCGACGAGCGCCCGAAGCGCCTCCTCGCTCGACCAGATGGCGGAGCGCGGGCAGCCGAGCAGGCACATGCCGAGGTAGTCGCAGCGGTCGACATGCACCGCGAGCCGCGCGCGTCCGCCCACGACCCCGGTCGAGCGCACGCGACGGAGGTCGGCGAGCATCGACGACACCTGCCGTGTCGCGCGCAGCGGCCGCGCATCGCCGTAGAGCGGGAAGATCGCTGCGAGCGCGTCCTCCTCGCCCGCGAGCGGAACGAAGTCGAAGACGGCGCGGTAGTGCGGCGCGAGCTCGTCCGGCCCGAACGGCCAGCCGTCGTGGTCACGCTCGGAGTACGGAAGCATCGCCGCGCCCCACACGGCGCCGAGGCCGCCGACAGCGAGCGACGGCACCGCGCCGAAGCCGTCCGCCTCGATCGCCTCGGGCGCGTACGCGAATGTCGAGCCGTGCACCGGCTTGAGCGGGAGCTCGTCGAGGTCGACCGGGAACGACCGCCGCAGCTCGTCCACCGGCACGCGTCCGATCGCAGCCTCCCGCTCCGGCTCGAGTCGCCGCCCTCCGTCGAGGACGATCGGGCGCACGCCGCGCGCGACGAGAGCGCGAGCGCACGCGACGCCGGCCGGCCCCGAGCCGATCACGCAGACGACGGGTTTAGACTGGATCCGGTCGATGGTCGAGGACACGCACGTGCGGGCCGAAGGGATCGTCGCGGAGCGTGATGACGCGCAGGTGCCGCGCGTCTCCGTCGTCATCCCCTGCCTGAACGAGGCGGAGACGCTGCAGCGCGTCGTCGAGAAGGCGTGGGCGGGGCTCGCTGCCGCGCGCGTCGCGGGCGAGGTCGTGGTGGCGGACAACGGCAGCACCGACGGCTCGCAGGAGATCGCTCTCGGCGCCGGAGCGCGTCTCGTGCGCGTGGCGCAGCGCGGCTACGGGAGCGCCTTGATCGAAGGCATCAAAGCGGCCCGCGGCGAGTACGTCGTCATGGGCGACGCGGACGATACCTACGACTTCAGCCGGATCGAGCCGTTCATCGCGGCGCTCGACGAGGGACACGATCTCGTCATCGGGAACCGCTTCGCCGGCGGCATCGAGCGGGGCGCGATGCCGACGCTCAATCGGGTGCTCGGGAACCCCATCCTCTCCGGCGTCGGCCGTCTCCTCTTTCGTAGCCCGGTGCGCGACTTCCACTGCGGGCTGCGGGGGTTCCGGCGGGACGCGATCCTCCGCCTCGGTCTCGCCACGCCGGGCATGGAGTACGCGAGCGAGATGGTGATCAAGGCGTCGCTCGCCGGCTTCGACATCACCGAGGTGCCGACGACGTTGGCGCCGGGCGACGCCGGCCGCTCGCCGCACCTGCGCCCCTGGCGTGACGGCTGGCGGCACCTGCGGCTGCTCCTCCTCTACAGCCCCCGCTGGCTCTTCCTCTATCCCGGGCTCGCGCTCGGGGGCGTGGGCCTCGCCGCAGCGATCGCGCTGCTGCCGGGTCCGATCACGGTCGGACGCGTGCGGTTCGACGTCGACACGCTCCTGTACGCGGTCGCGCTCACGCTGATCGGCTACCAGCTCGTCGTGCTCGCCGTGTTCGCGCGGATCTTCGGTATGACGCAGGGCTTCCTGCCGGAGGACCCGACGCTCCGGCGCGTGCTCCGCCTCGTCCGTCTCGAGGTCGGGATCGCCGCGGGAGCCGCGCTCCTCGCCGGCGGCCTCGCAGGCTCGGTGTACGCGGTCGCGACGTGGAGCCACACCTCGTTCGGAACGTTGAACTACGCGCACGAGCTCCGCATCGTCGTCCCGTCGGTCGGACTGCTCGTGCTCGGCGCCCAGACGGTCGTGCTGAGCTTCTTCCTCAGCTTCCTCGGCCTGCGCGACCGCAACGCCGGAACGTGACCGTCGCGGTCACCGGTGCGC
>JAGWRZ010000045.1 GCA_028876365.1 Acidobacteriota bacterium
CCAGCCTGCGGCAGCGAGAGTATGGAGCGGTGATTGTGTTGCGCTGAATGGTTGTCCGTCCCGGCGACGGCGGGAAGCCGCGCGGCGACCCGGCGGGAGGCAGCCAGCAGGGCCGATCCGGCCCGCTGGCTCGTGCGCAGGGCAATGACCCGGGCCGGTTTGCCGTTGGCGGCGCGGAAGGTGGCCGGGAAACGGCTGATCGCGTCGGCCTCGGCGCCGCGGAAGGCATAGATCGACTGGTCCGGGTCGCCGACGGCGAACACGTTCATGTGCTTCGCCGACAGCAGCTGCAGCAGCCGGTACTGGGCGTGGTTCGTGTCCTGGTACTCGTCCACGAGGATGTAGCGGAACGCCTTCTGCCAGCGCTCCCCGGCCTCGGGGAAGCGCTCGAGCACCTCGACGGTGAGGTAGAGCATGTCGTCGAAGTCGACCGCGTTCGAGGCGTGCAGCCGCGCCTGGTAGAGCTCGTACACGTCTGCGACCGTCTGGTCGTAGAAGCTCGACACGCGGCTCGCGTAGTCGGCCGGCCCGACCAGCTGGTTCTTCGCGTTCGAGATCTGCGAGTGGATGCCGCGCGGCGTGAACCGTTTCGGGTCGCGGTCGAGCTCCTCGAGGCAGCGCTTCACGAGCCGCAGCTGGTCGGCCGAGTCGTAGATGGTGAAATTCGTGCGGTAGCCGAGCCGGGGCGCCTCGCGACGGAGGATCCGGCCGCACGCCGCGTGGAAGGTCATCACCCAGGCCGCGCGCGCGGGGGGCCCGACGAGGTCCTCGAGGCGCTCGCGCATCTCCGCGGCAGCCTTGTTCGTGAACGTGATCGCGAGGATCTCGGGCGGCTTCGCGCCGACCGCGGCGA
Organism: Acidobacteriota bacterium; assembly: GCA_028876365.1. Lineage (GTDB taxonomy): Bacteria > Actinomycetota > Thermoleophilia > Gaiellales > Gaiellaceae > Palsa-739. The sequence continues at coordinate 854 of JAGWRZ010000045.1, forward strand.
GGAGGTGGGCGATACGGCGGGTCAGGACGCGCGTCTTGCCGGAGCCCGCTCCGGCGACGACGAGAAGCGGGCCTTCGGTCGTGAGGACGGCCTCCCGCTGGGCCGGATTCAGGTCTTCGAGGTACGTCTCCGGCTGCGTCGCGGCCACCGGTCGATCGTAGCCGCGGGGTCTAGTCGTCCCTCGCGGCCCGTATCTCGACCTTTCCGGCGCGGATCCGCGTCTCGTAACGCGGCTGTGGAAACACGGCGGGACCGCCTTCGATGGCGCCCGTCCGCAGGTCGAAGCGCGAGCCGTGCCACGGGCAGACCACGACGTCGCCGTCTCGCTTTCCCTTGTCCAGCGGTCCGCCCATGTGCGAGCAGATCGCCGAGATGGCGCAGACCTCGCCGTCGTCGCACCGCGCGACGACGACCGACTCGCCCTCGAGCTCGACGCGATGGAGCCCGCCGTCGTCGAGTTGCCGCTCGTCGATGACGGGGGCGTAGCGGTCGCGCGGCCGCTCGAACGCCGTGTGGTTGACGCGCACGCCGTACCCGTAGGAGAGCCGCCCGCCGAGGTGCGCGGCGTAGAGCGTGCCGAGATAGCCGGCGCCCGAGAGGATGCGCGCCATCCCGCGGTGGCCGCGGCGGCGAAGCGCGAGCGAGGCGAGGTTGAGGACGAGGCCGCCGGAGTTCACGAGCGCATGGACGATCCCGACCTGCCGCGTCTCGCCCTTCAGGTGGCTCCAGTCGTTGAGGCCGGTCAGCGCCGCCGGGAGAGCGGCGAGAACACCCACCGCGAGCGCCTCGTCCGCCGCCTCGTGCCCCACTGCATCGAGCGCGGCGGCCGCCGTCCAGGCGCCGATCGGCACGTCGGTGAGGGCGGGATGGAGCGGGGCGCCGAGCCAGACGCCGTCGAGCACGTCGCGGACCGGCTGAGGGACGGCCACCACCGCGTCCCGGACCGCCTCCTCGACCGCCTCCACGTTCACCACTGCGTCGTTGCCGCGCACTCGGACCGGCAAACTCCCGGAGATGCGGGTGGCGCTCATGGTCGAGGGGCAGGAAGGCGTCACCTGGCAGGACTGGTGCGCGCTCGCCGACGCCTGCGAGGAGCACGGCATCGAGACGCTCTTCCGCTCCGACCACTACATCTCGCAGGGGGACGAGCTCGCGAACGTCGCGCACGACGCGTGGACGACGATCGCCGCCCTGGCGGCGCGCACAACGCGCCTCCGCTTCGGCACGCTCGTCTCGCCGGTCACGTTCCGCACGCCCGCCCTGCTCGCGAACGTGGCGGCGACCGCCGACCACGTGTCCGGCGGCCGCATCGAGCTCGGGATCGGAGCCGGATGGATGGAGCGCGAGCATCGCGCGTTCGGCTTTCCGTTCCCCGACGCGCGCACGCGCGTGGAGATGGTCGCCGAGCAGATCGAGATCGTGCACCGCCTCTGGACCGAGGAGCGCGTCGAGTTCCGCGGCGGCCATTACGTGCTCGAGGACGCGCCCGGCCTGCCGAAGCCGCTGCAGCGGCCGCACCCGCCGATTCTCGTCGGGGGCACGGGGAAGCCGGGCACGGTCGAGCCGGCGCTCCGCTTCGCCGACGAGTACAACTCGCCGTTCGTGACGCCGGAGGAGGCTGCCGCGATCCGGAAGAAGGTCGAGCCTCTCCCCTACTCGGTCATGATCGGGTGCATCATCGGGGAGACGCACGCCGACGCGATCGCGCGCGCCGAGGCGCTGTACGCTCGGCGGCCGCGCGACGCCGGCTTCGACGACTGGCTTTCCGCCTACGCGCGGCGCGCCGTCGTCGGCTCGGTCGACGCGGTCGCGACGCAGTTGAACGCGTACGAGCGCGCCGGCTGCAGCCGGGTGATGCTCCAGCATCTCCGGCACACGGACCTCGACTCGGTGAGGCTCATCGCTTCCCTGCGATCGTGACCAGCGTCGCCTGCCCCTTCGAGACGGAGCACGCGATCGACGCCCACGTGCCGGAGGCGTAGTTGAACGCGACGGTGACGGCGAGACTCGGCGGCACGGCGCACGTCAGGCCGCCGACGGTGATCTCGTCCGCGTTCGAGGCCCTGACGATCCCCTGCGCGCGACGCAGCTGCTTCGCGGGCGGGGGCGCGCAGCTCGAGGCGAGCACGGCGGTGCCGACGGGGTTGCGGCCGCCGATCACGCCCTTCGTGAAGCCGCTCGCCGGATCGAACGCCGCGGTGATGCTCGCGACGAGGGGACGCGTGCCGGCACGGCCCGTCGTCGTCCCGCTGATGACACCGTGGTCGTACACGGCGGAGAACTCCCCGGTCGTGGCCGGCGAGCGGAGCGTGCCGGTCACGAGCCCCATGCCGGTGCGCGCGTCGATCGTGCTGTCGGCGACGATCGTCATCGCCGGCCCGGAATAGGTCGCTCTCGTCGTGGTGAGCGGCCCGCACGAGCGGACGACCGTCCCGCTGACCGAGGTCGCGGTGAAATGCGCGACGACGACCGCCGCGGCGAAGGCGAGCTTCATGTTCGCTGAGATCCCTGCCGGGGCCCGTCTCTTTCGGGCCTACCGCTCCGTCCAGCGCACCTCGACGACGTCGTCGCGGCCGGGGATCCCCCACTCGTCGAGGCGACGCCAGGTGAACTCGACGAAGAAGAGCGCCGCGAGCGCGTTCTTCGCGATGCCGGCGCTGACGAAGGCGAGGACGACGGCCGCCCAGGCCGGGAGGCCGGCCCAGTGATAGAGCACGACGAACCCAGCGGCGAAGGCGGGCCAGAGGAGCGCGCGGAGGGCGCCCCGGGAGCGGCCCCGGAGCAGGCGCCTGAGGGCGCGGGCGAGGCCCGAGGCGATGAAGAACGCGAGCAGGCCGACCCAGGCCGAGTGCTCGTGCTCGCCGGTGACGACGGCAACGCCGACCGCGAGCGCGAACAGGACGGGGCGAAGCAGCATGACGCTCGCGAGGCTCAGAGCCGTCCTCCCCCATCGCCACGATTCGCCGCATGGAAGGCACAGGACGGCTGGAGGCGTTCAGCGACGGCGTGTTCGCCATCGCCGCCACGCTGCTCGTCCTCGAGTTCGGCGTGGGCACCGGGCACACGCTGACCCATCAGCTCCTCCATCTCTGGCCCGCCTATCTCTCGTACGTGACGAGCTTCGTCACCATCGGGATCATCTGGATGAACCACCATCACACGGTATCGCTCATGGGCCGGACAGACCGCACGATGCTCTTCCTCAACAACCTGCTCCTGCTCACGATCGCGTTCCTGCCCTTCCCGACGAAGCTCGTCGGCGACTACCTCCACCACGGAGGCGAAGAGGCGGCCGTGCTCGCGTACGCGGGGACGCTCGTGATCATGGCGGCGCTCCACCAGGCGTGGTGGCGGTACGCACGGCACGACCGGCGGCTGATCGCCGACGATGTGCCCGACACCGCGCTGCGCGCGGTCGACCGGGCGTACGCGCCCGGCGTCCCGCTGTACGGGATCGTCTTCTGCCTCGCGTTCGCGAGCCCGCTCGCGGCGGTGTTCGTCACCTTCGCGATCGCGGCGTTCTATCTACCGAGTGCCGCGCTCTTCGATCGCTGAGTCGAGCCATGCGGAAGCGGCGGCGAGGGCGGCGGCGTCGCTCGCCTTCACCACCACCTCGACCTGCGGGCCGTCGAGCGGGAACGCGGGATACGAGCCGATGAGAACGGCCGGCCAGCGCGCGCCCGCCTCGGCGAGGAGCGGCGCGATGACGCTCTCCCGCGTCCGGTAGAGACGCCGCCACGACGCGATCGGGGCGTCGCGGCGAAACTCCTCCGCGATCGCGTCGAACATCGCCTCCATCTCCGACGGCAGGCCCGGCATGACGTAGACGTTCCCGAGCGCGAAGCCGGGAGCGCCGCCGAGCGGGTTCGGGAGGGGCCGGCTGCCGGCCGGGAGCCGCGCCCATGCGGCGGCGTACTCGGGATCGCCGGTGAAGCGGCTGCGCAGGTCGGCGGCGAGCTCGGGCACCTCCTCCTGCTCGACCGCGAACGCGTACGCGATCGCCTCGCGCGTGATGTCGTCCGGCGTGCCGCCGAGGCCGCCGGTCGCGATGAGGAAGTCGACGAGCGGCGCCTCGCGGCGGACGAACTCCGCGATCGCCTCGATCTCGTCGGGGAGCGCGGCGATCAGCCGCACCGCCACGCCGAGCGGCGCGAGGCGCTGAGCGAGCCACGCGCCGTTCGAGTTCGGGACGTCGCCGGAGACGAGCTCGTTCCCGATGGTGAGGATCGCGGCGACGGCCACTAGCGACGACGAGGCAGGACGTACACCTCGTCATCATCGTGGACGACGCGCACCTCGGCGCCGTAGTAGGCGGCGAGGTTCTCCGGCGAGAGCACCTCACGCGGCGTCCCCTCCACGGCGAGCGCGCCGCGATCGAGCAGGACGAGGCGATCGGCGTACTGCCCCGCGAGGGTGAGGTCGTGCATCGTCGAGAAGACCGTGAGGCCGTCGCCGCGGAGCGCGTCGACGAGATCGAGCGCCTGCTGCTGCCGGCCGAGGTCGAGCGAGGTCGTCGGCTCGTCGAGGAGGAGGACCGGCGCCTCCTGCGCGAGCGCCCGGGCGAGCACGGCGCGCTGGAGCTCGCCGCCCGACAGCGACCCGAGCCCGCGCTGGGCGAGCGGGAGCAGGTCGAGCCGCTCGAGCGCGTGCGTCACCGCCGCGCGGTCGCGCCGGCCCTCGACCCCGAGATAGCCGAGATGCGGCGTCCTGCCGAGCAAGACGTACTCGGCGACCGTCAGCTCCGACGGCGTCGCCGGGTTCTGCGGGACGAACGCGATCAACCGCGCGAGCTCGCGCCGTCCGAACGAGCGCACGTCGCGTCCGGCGATGCGCGCGTCGCCCGCGAATGGAAGCAGCCCGCACAACGCGCGGAGGACGCTCGTCTTCCCGGCGCCGTTCGGGCCGATGAGCATGACCCACTCGTCGCGTGCGACCTCGAGCGTGAGCCCGCGCACGGCCTCCGTCGACGCGAAGCGGACACCCAGGTCGCGCAGCTCGATCACCGCATCGTCCTCGACGACCGCAGGACCACGGCGAAGAACGGCGCGCCGAAGAATGCGGTGACGACGCCGATCGGCAGCTCCTCCGGCGAGACGACCGTGCGGGCGAGCACGTCCGCGAGGACGAGGAAGCCCGCGCCGACGACGAGCGAGAGCGGCACGACCGCGCGGTAGCTCGTCGACACGAGAAGCCGGATCGTGTGCGGCACGATGATCCCGACGAAGGCGATGAGGCCGCTGGCCGCGACGGCTGCGGCCGTGCCGGCGGTGGCGGCGACGACGAGCACGAGGCGGAGTCGCGGCACGTCGACGCCGAGGCTCGTCGCCTCCTCGTCGCCGACGCTCAGCACGTCGAGGAGACGGCGGTGCAGGACGATCGCGAGCGAGCTGACCGCGACGTACGGCGCCGCCACCTCGACCTGGCTCCAGTTCGCGGTCGAGAAGCCGCCGAGAATCCACGCGTACACGTCGCGCAGGGTGTTCGAGTGCTGCTGCTGGACGAACGTCTGAACGGCGGTGAGGAACAGCGTCACCGTCACGCCGGCCAGCACGAACGATCCCGCCATGCGGACCGATCCCGCCGAGCGTCCGAGCACGTACGTGGCGGCGACGGCGGCGAGCCCGCCGACGAAGGCCGACAGCGGAAGCAGCTGGCCCGAGTGCCCGACATGCCCGTAGGCGATCGCGAGCGTCGCGCCGAGCCCGGCGCCCGCCGCGACGCCGAGCAGGTACGGGTCGGCGAGCGGGTTGTGGAAGGCGCCCTGGTAGGACGAGCCGGCGACGGCGAGCATCCCGCCGACGATCGCGGCGAGCACGACGCGCGGCGCGCGAATCTGCCAGAGGACCGCATCCTGCAACGCGTTGAGCGGGTTGTGGACGTGGAGGAACGGGAGGTGCGAGAGCGCCGACTCGACGATGGCCGTCACGGAGATCGCGACCGGGCCGACGCCGAGGCCGACGAGGAGCGCCCCGACGAGAAAGGCCGCGGCCAGGAACCGCCACGGGCGCGAGACGCCTCGCGCCCGGACGGTTGCCTCCGCAGAGCCGACAGCCGCCACTACTGCTTCCTGGCGACTGCCGCGACCGCGCGCGCGAAGTCGACGATGCGCGGCCCCCAGCGCGATGCCACGTCGTCGTTGACCGCGACCACACGGCCGTTCTTCACGGCCGAGATGCCGCTCCAGCCGGGGCGCGCGGCGACGGTCTTCGCCGACTGGCCGCAGCACACGGTGTCCGCGAGCACGATGATGGCGGGATTCGACGAGACGATGTACTCCGCGTTCAGCTGCGGATAGCCGGAGTGCGTCGTGTCCGCCGCGTCGGCGATGTTGCGGAAGCCGAAGAGCTTGAAGATCCGGCCGATGAAGGTCGACGACGTCGCCGAGTAATACGTCGGGTCGAGCTCGTCGTACACGCTCAGGTGACGGTTCGACTTCGGGACGCTGCGCAGGATCCTCGTCAGGGACGTCTCCATCCCCGAGACGACCTTCGCCGCCAGCGGAGCGTGACCGGTCGCGGATCCGAGCTGCCGGATCTCGTCGTACGCCTGCGCGATCGTGTTTGCGGCCGGCTCGAGCAGCACCGTGACGCCGAGCTTCTGCAGCGACTCGACGATGCCGTCGATGTCGTTCGAGACGACGACGAGATCGGGGTTGTAGCCCGCGATCGCCTCGACGTTCGGCGTGTAGCCGGAGAGCGTCGTGTGCGGCGCGCTCCTCGGGTAGTCGGAGTCGCTGTCGACCGCGATCACCTGCGGCCCGGCGCCGACGGCGAAGAGGTCCTCCGTGCCCGTGGGCGAGAGCGAGACGATGCGGGTCGGCCTGGACTCGATGACGACGTCGCCGTTGGCGGCGTGGATCGTCACCGGAAAGGCGGCCGCGCGCGGGCGGGCGGCCGACGAGGGAGCGAGGACGGCCGCGAGGGCCGCCACGAGAACGAGGGAACGGCGAAGCACGAATCCTCCTTCCGCGAGGGGTTCGGGTTTGGCGGCGGGCAGCAGGTCTTCTGACTCGGGGCTCCCCTCTCCGCCGCCTTCCCAGGCTGTCGCCCAGTGACGTCGTGGCGGAGAAGCGTCTCCCCTTACAGCGGCGGGACCGTCCCGGCCTTGCACCGGAGTTCCCTCACCGCTCGCCGGTTTGGAGCGCGACTCTAGCATGATGCGCCGTGGACGCAGTCGCGCTCGATCTCGACGCCGTGCTCGCGGACACGCGTCCGCTGTGGAACGACTGGCTCGAGGACGCCGCGCGGCGCGCGCGAGTCGAGCTCGACGTGCCCGCCGACCGCGTGGAGGCGTCGGCGCTGCTCGACGAGCGGCTCGGCGACTGGCGCCCGTTGCTTGAGCGGTTCGCCGCCGACCGCGGCCCGCTCCACTTCCGGCCTCGCGCGGAGACGGGGGCGGCGCTGCGCCGGCTCGACGGCGCGGGCGTGCGCATCGGCGTCTTCACCGACGCTCCCCGCGAGCTCGCGGAGATCGCGCTCGCGCACGTGGGCGCCGCGCGGCGGATCGCGGTCGTGGGGCCGCTCGAGGAGGTGCTGCGCGAGCTCGGCGCGGGCGCCGTGGTCGTGCGCTCGCGGGACGAGCTCGCAGGCCTACAATTCGATGGCCATGGACGTTGACTCGGATCGCCGGTTCGAAGTGCTGCTCGAGCGGCTCGACCGGATCGGCGACGAGCTGGCGAAGGTGGGGAAGCGGCTCGACAACGACGAGCACTTCCTCCGGCTCACACGCGAGCTCGCGACGCTGAACGAGTCGTTGCAGGCGCTCGCCTACGCCGCTCTCGGCTCGCAGGCGCCCCAGGTCCGCCGCCGCCGAACCGGCTGAGACCGGTAGCAGCTACCGGTACGAACGCGTCACGGCTTCTCCACCGTGAGGCGTAACGCCGCCCGGGGATCCACCCTCGGCCAGTCGAAGCACGCGAGCACGCGAGCTGGCTCGACGAACGACGGAAGCTCCGCGACGCCGATCGTGCCCGGATAGCTGCTCCAAGGCCATTCCGCGGGCGACGAGCAGAGACCGGCCTCGACGGGATTGTTGGCGACGTAGGAGAACGTGCTCAGAAGATCGTCCTCGTCCTCGATTCGACGCGATCCGTAGCGGCGGAACTGGACGTGACCGCGTAGGCCGTATCTGCGGTTGTGGTGTCGCGCATACGCGAGGTTCATCCGGTGCATCGCCGGTGGAAGAACACCGTCCGCCACCTCGACCATGAGGTGGTAGTGAGACCCCATCAGGCAATACTGGAGACACGTCCATCCTTCCCGGGAGGACGCGCCGGCGAGATGACGGAGAAACTCGAGCCGGTCGACGTCGTCCCGGTAGAGGAGCGGAGCGATCCAGACGCAGTGCGTGTAGACGTGGAAGATGCCGGCGCTGACGTCCCGTCTCTGGTGCCCCATGTGCCGATGGTGGAGGCCGGGCCCTCACCGCATGTTTGAGACTTCGTGCCGAATTCGTGACGGTAGCTGCTACCGGTCTACCGCAGGGTCCAGATGTCGAGGACGCCCGCGGCGGCGTGGTCGTTGGCGCTCCCTTCGGGGAGGATGACGTGGCCGCCGATCACGATCGGGCTGTTCCAGTGGCCGCCGCCGCAGGGGAGCGTCGCGACGAGCGCGCCCGTGCGCGGCCGGTAGACATCCAAGCCGCCACCCGGGTCGTACACCCACAGGAGGCCGCCCGCGACGACCGGGCTCGTTCCGCCCCTGCCGCGATGCCACACCCGCCGCAGGCGGCCCCCGCTCCAGCGCCAGGCGGCGGTTCCGCCGTTGTCGGCCGCGAAGAGCCACGTCCCGGAGCCGGTCCGCCACACCGCCGGCGCCGTGAAGAGATCGGCGCCCGACGGCGTCGAGACGGTTTGCACCTCGCCGCCCCGGTGGGGCCCATCCCCGCGCATGCGCGCGACCGAGAGCACCCGGATCCGGCCGTCCTTGCCGCCCTGCGCCAGATGACCCGCGTCGAGGACGACCGGCGAGGTCGAGCCGAGGTCGCGGTCGGACGCATCGAGCTGCTCGGTGTTCGCGGGCGTGTAGTCGCCGAGCAGCCGTGTCGCACCCGGCGAGAGGCGCAGCACCGAGTCGCCCCAGTTCGTCGACCCGTTCCACGGCCCGTTCCCGGTGGCGACGAGAAGGTCGCCCGTCGACGGGTCGACGACCGCGCCGGCGCGGCCCCAGATGCCCGAGTCGCTCGCGCTGCACGCGCTCGGGGAGATCAGTCCGCTGCTGCTCGAGCAGAGGGAGCTCCACACGTGGAGGAGGCGCCCGGTGCTCGCCGCGATCACGGCGACGTGCCCCTGGTAGGGCGGCGCGTCTCCGAGGTAGCCCCCCGTGACCGCGATCACGTCGCCGTTCGCGAAGTTCAGCGCGCCCGCGATCTTCTCGCGGGACGGCAGCTTCGTGACCGAGACGCTCCACGCCGGATGCCCGTTCGCCGTCGCGAGCTTGACGATGCGACCGCCCGGCGACGCCGCGTACAGATACGAGCCGCTCGGGTCGAGCACCGGCGTCGCGGTCGTGATCTGCGCGCTTCCCGACCAGGACGCGTAGCCCCCCGGCGTGTAGCGCCACTCGACCGCGCCGGTGGCGGCGTCGATCGCCTCGGTCCTCCCGTACGCCGTCGTGACGAAGACGACGCCGTTCAGATAGATGGGCGACGAGTCGACCGTCCCGTCGAGGCTCACCCGGCGGAGCGCGAGCGAGTTCACGTTCGCCGCGGTGATCCCGGTCGTATTCGGATCGACGCCCGTGCGCGAGGCGTTCCAGTCGAACGTCGGCCACGCCGTCCCACCTGCGTGTGTCCGAGCGGCCCCCCCGATCAGGAGCGATGCGCCTGCCGCTAGCGCCGCAAGAGCACGCGTCGGAGCTCGTCCTCCTTGCCCGGTTCGAGAATGGCGAGGACCTGGTCTCCCGCCTCGAGCTGGGTCGAGCCCACGGCGATCTCCGCACGGCCGGAGCGCATGACCGAGATGAGGCGCGCGCCGTCCGGCAGCTCGAGCGCCTCGACGCGCTTGCCCGCTGAGGGCGAGTCGCGGTCGATCGCCACCTCGACGATCTCGAGGTTCTCCTTGCGGAGCTCGAGCAGGTGGATGAGGTCGTGCTCCGGCACCTCGTGCTCGACGAGAGCCATGATGCTCGACGTCGCACACACCGTCGGCGAGATCCCGAGCAGGTCGAAATGCGCCTGGTTCCGCGGATCGTTCACACGGGCGATGACCTGCTCGACGCCGTACTTCTCGCGTGCGAGCTGTGCGATGACGAGGTTGTCCTCGTCGTCGCCCGTCAGCGCGAGCACGATGTCCGGCGGCCGGCCGATGCCGGCGCGCTCGAGCACGTGCAGCTCGGTCGCATCGCCGCGCTGGACCTGGTGCTCGAACTCGTCCTCGAGCCGTTCGAAGCGGTCGCGCTCCTGTTCGACGAGCGTCACCTCGTTGCCGAGCCGGAGGAGCGAGCGCGCGACGTTCGCGCCCACCTTGCCGCCGCCTGCCACGATCGCATACATCAGAGAGTCACCCGCGCGACGTTCGTCGGAGCGCAGCTGCGCACCGCCTCCATGAGCGTGTCGATCGCGGTCTTCGTCGGGCAGACGGTCCGTAGACCACGCGTCGTGTAGAAGTCCGCGCGGGCAGGGTCGAGGACCCGGGCGACGACACACCCGATGTCGAAGCGCTTCTGCGCGACCTGGGCGATGACGATGTTCGTGTTGTCGCCGTCGGTCGCCGCGACCACTGCGTCGGCCTCCTCGATCCCCGCCTCGCGGAGAAGGTCGACATCCATTCCGTGGCCGACGATGAACGCGCCCGGCCAGTGGTCGCCCAGGCGCGCGAGCGCGTCCTCGTTCTCATCCACGACCGTCACGTCCCACCCCTCCCGCTGGAGCTGGAGGGCGATGGACGAGCCGACGCGACCGCAGCCGATGATGAGTGCGTTCATGCGGCTCAGAGCGTAGCGCCGGAGGGCTCCTCGAGCGATCCCTGCGGGAAGGCGACGATGAGCACCTCCGCCGGCGAGCGGCGCAGCACGTAGTCGACCGTCGGCGAGAAGAAGCGAGACTGGCGCCGCCAGCGGGGCGAGGACCCGAGGACGATGAGATCGACCTCGTCGCTCCGGGCCGCCTCGACGATCGCCTCGCCGATCGAGCGGGCGCGCACCGTCCTGCCCACCACCCGCACGCCGTGATCGGCGCCGAGCGCGGCGGCCTCCGCCATCGATGCCGCCGCCCGCTCCTCCGCGTCGAACATCGGCGCGTCCAGCGGCTGGTCGAGCGGAACGCTGATGACGTACAGCGCCTCGACCGCGGCGCCGCGCTCCTGCGCGAGCTTCACCGCGGTCGCGACCATCTCCTCGCCGATCTCCCCGAGCTTCATCGGCACGAGGATCTTCGAGAACACCGCCTCCGGGACGACCTGCTCGTCGGTCGCGAGCACGTGCTCGAGCAGGCCGGTCCCGCTCGAGCGCCGGACGAGGAGATAGACGACGACCCCGGCGAGGAGCCACGCCGACCCGCCGTAGCGGGCGCCGCCGTGCGTCGACATCGCCGCGACGAAGACCGCAGCCGTGGCGAGCGCGCCGACGACCGCGGGAATCGGCACGACGCCGTTGCGGACGCGCACGCCGAACGGCACGCGGAAGGGCCGCCGCAGATCGGGGCGCGTCATCCGCAGCCGGATGACCGCGAGCTGCGCGGCGGTGAACGCGAGGAGCACGCCGAAGCTGAAGACGCCCGCGAGGAACGTCACCTCGTGCTTCAGGAACGAGGATCCGATGAGGATCCCGACCGAGATCCCGGTCGCCGACACGACGGCGGCCGGGGAGACGAGCGTGCGCCGGTTGAGCCGGCCGAACGTCCGCGGCAGCTGGCCGTGCTCGCCGAGCGAGTACGCGAGCCGGCCGAATCCCGAGACCGATGTCGTCGCCGCAGAGAAGAGGACGAGGGCCCCGGTGAGGCCGACGTACACGCGCAGCACCATGCCGAACCAGTGCGCGACGTGGAGCTGCAGTGCGGAGACGACGCCCATGAGCGGCGAATGCAGCCAATCGGTGCCGAGCGCCGTCGTGCCGTTCGTCGCCGGGAAGGCGGACAGAGCGACGAGAGCGATGAGCACGTACAGGACGACGACGACTCCGATCGCGCTGAAGAGGCTGCGCGGAAGGTCACGTCCGGGCCGGCGCGCCTCCTCCGCGTAGTTGGCCACGGTCTCGAGCCCGGTGTAGGCGAGCATCGCCAGGGGCAAGGCGAACGCGATCTGGTGCCACGACGGGGACGTCCCGAGCGAGGTCCCGCGGGTGAGCGCGCTGCCCGAGAAGAGGATCGCGAATCCGAGCACGACGAGAAGAACCTGGGTGACGAGATCGAGCAGGGGGACGACGAGCCCGAGCGTGTACAGCTTCGTCCTCCGCGCGAGCCTCCAGACCGCGATGAGGCCGACGACGACGCAGCCGGTGATGACGTCGCCGGGGTGCCGCGCGAGCGCGTGGATGCCGAGGCCGATGCCGAGGTAATGGCCGAAGAAGAGCGCGGACAGCGCGATGACGATCAGGTAGTCGAGGAAGAGCACCCAGCCGGTGATGAATCCGGCGAAGTCGTTGAAGGCGACGCGGACGAAGGTCGCCGCTCCGCCCGTCTCCCGGATCGACGCGGTCCCCTCCGCGTACGAGAGCGCGACGATGACGAACAGGAGGCCGACGATGCCGAGCACGACCGGCGTGAGGCCGAGCGCGTGCAGCGCGATGATCCCGAGGGCGAAGTAGATCGAGGAGGCGATCTCGCCGTAGGCGACCGACGCGAGCGCAGGGGCGTCGAGCGCCCGTTGCAGCCGGGGGAGCTTGCGGGCCATGCCCGCCGGAGCCTAGTGGACGCTCAGCGCCGGTAGAGGAGGTAGACGCGGCCGGCGCCGACGGCGACGAAGAGCAGTCCGATCAGGATGCCGATGAACGTCCCGGTTCGGATCGCGATCGCGATCCCGAGCGCGGCCGAGACGACCCCGAAGACGAGGATCCCCCTTCTGTAGACGCCCATCACGCCGCGGCCCTCCCGGTTGCCACCATGACCCGGCAGGGCGCGTGCTTGAGCACGTAGTCGACGGTGTCGCCGAAGATCCGCTTCTTGCCGGCCGCGAGGCGCACGCGGCGCGGGCCGCCCATGACGATGATCTCCGTCTGGCGGCGCTTCGCCTCGTCCACGATCGCGCGGCCGGAGTTCCGCGCGCGGACGATGCGCGGGATGACGCGCACGCCGTAGGACTCGCCGATCGCGCCCGCCTCGTCGAGGTCGCGGTTCGCCTCGGCCAGCGCCTCGGGCATGAGGGCGTCCAGGGGAAGCTCGAGCGGCACCTCGAGGATCGTCAGCGCCACGATCGTCGCGCGCCGCTCCGTCGCGAGGCGGCAGGCGAGGTCCATCGCCTCGTCCGAGGCGTACCCGGGCGCGACCGGGACGACGATCGTGCGGTACTCGAGCGCCGCCGCCGGCCCGATGACGACGGGGGCGCGCACGGTCTCCGTCAGCGAGATCCCGAGCTTGCGCCGATACGCCACGTAGACGGCGAAGCCGAGAACGAGCCAGCCGATGCCGGCGTAGCGGGTGCTCGGGTACTGCACGACGACGTCGATCCACGACAGGCCGGTGCCGAGGCCGCCGACGATCGCGAACAGGGGCCAGTCGACACCGCGCCAGCGCAGGTTCGGCCTCGCCTTGAACGCGAGCTCCTCGTCCGGCCGCTTGCGCCGCAGGCGGATGACCGCCGCGTGCGCGACCGTGAACGAGAGCATCGCGCCGAACGAGTACATCGTGCTGAGGAAGTTGGTCTTGCCGGGAAGCAGGACGAGGATCGACACGAAGCCCGCGAAGACGAGCAGCGACAGCCACGGCGTCTTGAACTTCGGATGGAGCCGGCGGAACACCGCGGGCAGCTGCCGGTAACCGGCCATCGCGTACGTGATGCGCGACGCGCCGATGACTCCCGCGTTCGTCGCGATGAAGAGGATCGTCGCCGCGAGGAGGCCGACGTAGATCTTCAGGACGGAGAGCAGCGTCCCGCCGATGCCGAGATGCTCGACGAGCCCCAGGACCGGGTCGTTCGCGAAGCCTTTCGGCGGCCCGAGCCCGAGCACGGTCTGGTAGTGGCCGGCGACCTCGTGTACGGGCATCGCGGAGAGCGCGATCAGCGGGAGCGTGAAGTAGATCGTGAAGACCGCGACCGCGACCATCGTGATCGACCTGGGAATGCTGCGGACGGGATCGCGCGCCTCCTCGGAGAGGTTCGAGACGGTCTCGATGCCCGTGTACGCGATCATCCCGACCGGGATCGCGAGCAGGAAGTTCGCCCACGTCGGCGCGACGCCGAAATGCACGTTGTGCACGAGCGTGTGCGGGCTCAGGACGAGGATGAAGCCGAGCAGCACGAGCAGCAGCTGCGTCGCGAAGTCGACGGCGGCGAGCGCCACGTTGATCTTCGCCGACTCCTGGATGCCGACGATGTTCAGCGCGACGAGGATCGCGATGACGATCGCGCCGACGACGATGTCCCACGGGTTCTGGCGGAGCGGGGTCCAGAAGATCGAGAGGTAATGCGGCACGAAGAACGCCGAGATGGCGATCGTGATGACGTAGTTGAGCATCTGCGCCCACGCGGCCCCGAACGATGCGAGCTCGTTGAAGGCGTGGCGTGCGAAGCTGGAGGAGCCGCCCGCCTCCGGGTAGCGAACGGTTCCTTCGGCATAGGTCGCGGCCGTCGCCGCGAAGAAGATCCCGGCGATGACGAAGACGAGCGGCGTCAGCCCGAGGGCGAAGAACGCGGTGACGCCGAGGGCGTAGTAGATCGAGGAGCCGACGTTGCCGTACGCCGTCGCGAAGAGCGCGTTCGCTCCGAGGACGCGCTCGAGGTCCTGCTGCTGGCGGCGCCGCCTGGCCACGCGGTGACTGTAGTCCGTCTTCCGGCGAACGGGCCGGTGGCGATCATCACCCGGCACGGCGCCTCGCGCAGGATCGAGAGGACGTCCGGCGGGAACGCACGCCGGAAGCCGCGGCGCGACTCGACCGGCGCCCCGACGACGACGAGCTCGGCTCGGTGGTCGCGGGCCACCTCCGCGAGCTCGCGCCCGAGCGCGCGGTCGCGCGTCCGGACGACGGTGCGGTGCGCGCTCACCCCGTACGACTCGGCGATCGCGGCCGCCTGCGCGAGCGGCTCGCGGAGGGCCTCGATCTCGGCGTCGAAATGGGCGTCGAGCGGCAGCTCGTGCGGGACGACGAGCGGTGCGACGAGGACGACGCGCGCACGCCGGTCGGCGGCGAGCCGGCAGGCGAGGTCGAGCGCGTGCTCGGTCTCGGCGCGGCCGAGGAGCGGAACGACGATGCTGCGGTACCGGAGCCCTCTCACAGCAGCTGGTACGGGACGCTCGCGAGAATGACGCCCGGCTCGAGCAGGAGAAGCCGCTTGACGTACAGGGCGCGATGGTTGTGCAGCAGCCTCCGCCACCCGCGCGTCACGAGCTCGGGCATGACGAGGAGGACGGCCGTCCCCGGCTCGGCGGTCAGGTCGCGGATGTAGCCGAGGAGCGGCCCGCCGATGTCGCGGTACGGCGCCTCGGGGACATCGAGCCGGAGCCCCGGGCCGTGCAGTCCCCACGCGCGGCGCGTCGCGGCGGCGTCGTCCGCACTCACCGCGAAGTGGACGGCACGGGCATCGTCGACGCCGAGCGCGCGCACGTAGTTGATCGCGCGCATCGAGGCGGCGTTGATCTCGGAGACGAGGACGCGGGCGACGAGCCGCTGCGGATCGGGGTCGGTGCCGGCGATGACCGGGACGTCGGCGACGACGACGCCCGGCTCGGCCAGCAGGCGCACCTTCAGCGCGAGCTCGAGCGGTCGGCGCGCCTGGTCGAGGATCGAGCGCGCCCGGAAGAGCTCGGGGACGACGACGGTGACGAACTCGGCCTCTCCGCGCGGCAGCCGCCAGACCTCGTCGAGAACCGCGTCGACGGCGCCGCCGGAGGCGTCGAGCACCTCGAGCGGGATGTCTTCCTCCTTCCGGAACCAGCGCGGCCGGATGCCGGGGTCGGTCGACCGCGTCGGCACGTGCAGCGCGCGGAGGCCGTCCCGGGAGATCGCGCGCGAGAACCAGGTCGCCTCGGCGACCGCCTCGTCCAGATGCTCGACGAGGAGAAGGGTCGTGTTGTGCGGGCTCGACGTGGCGGCGACCGCGTCCGTGCCGGCGCTGAGCCTGCGGGCGAAGCGGACGTAGTGGCGCCTGACGCCGAGCATCGCGAGCACGAGCAGCGGGATCGCGACGGTGACGATCCACGCTCCCTCGGCGAACTTCGTGTAGACGACGATCAGCGTGACGAGGCCGGTCGCGGCCGCGCCGACGGCGTTGACCGCGGCCTTCACGTGCCAGCGCCGTCCGCGCGTGCGCCGCCAGTAACGCACCATCCCCGTCTGCGAGAGGGTGAAGGCGGTGAACACCCCGATCACGTACAGATGGATCAGACTGTTCGTGTTCGCCTTGTAGGCCCAGAGGAGAACGCCGGCGACGGTCGCGAGCACGATCATCCCGTTCGAGAAGACGAGGCGATCCCCGAGGTTCGTGAACTGCCGCGGCGCGAACCCGTCGTGCGCGAGCAGCGCCGACAGGCGCGGGAAGCCCTGGAACGACGTGTTCGCCGCGAGGATGAGGACGAGCAGCGTCAGCCCCTGCACGGCGTAGTACATGAACGAGCCGGTCGATCCCGCGGGAAAGACGGCCCGCGCGATCTGCGAGACGACCGAGTCGGTCGCGCTCGGCATCGCGTGCACGTGCACCGCGAGATAGGAGACGCCGAGGAAGAGGGTGATCGCGATCACACCGAGGATCGCGAGCGTCTGAGCCGCATTCCTGCCGTGCGGCTTCCGGAACGCGTTGACGCCGTTGGCGATCGCCTCGACGCCGGTGAGCGCGGTCGATCCCGACGAGAACGCGCGCAGGAGGACGAAGAGGGTGATGGTCCCGGCGCCGACGGGCAGGGCGTTCGGCGTGTACGCGTGATGCGCCGTTCCCGTCGCGAGCTCGACGAGGCCGGCGACGATCAGCACGGCGATCGACGAGACGAAGAGATAGGTCGGGAGCGCGAACAGGATGCCCGACTCGCGCACGCCGCGGAGATTCGCGAGGACGATGATGACGAGCGCGCCAATCGAGAGCGCGACACGATGCCCCTCGAGCGGCGTGGCGAACGACGTGATCGCGAAGACGCCGGCGGAGATCGACACGGCGACGGTGAGGACGTAGTCGGTGAGCAGTGCGGCCGCGCCGACGAGACTCGGCAACGTTCCCAGATTCTCGCGCGCGACGATGTACGCACCCCCGCTCGTCTCGTAGACGCGAACGGTCTGCATGTACGAGAGGACGACGATCGCGAGCAGGATCGCGATGGCGATCGCGATCGGGAAGACGAGATGCGCGGACGCCGCGCTGATGCCGACGATGACGACGAGCGCCGACTCCGTCGCATACGCGACCGACGACAGGGGGTCGGACGCGAAGATCGGAAGCGCGAGGAACTTCGGGAGGAGCGTCTCGTCCATCTGGCCGGTGCGCATCGGCCGGCCGACGACCAGGCGGCGCGCGCGACGTGGGGCTTCCACAGAGGCCATGCTTCGACGGTAGGCCCGCCGGCCTCAAGCGGCCGTCAGGCCTCGGGGCCGGGGCCTCAGGAAAAGCTCAAGAGCGCGGCGCGACGAGGCGGTAGCCCGCGCCGGGCTCCGTGAGGATGTAGCGCGGGCGCGTCGGGTCCGGCTCGATCTTGCGCCGAAGCTGCGACACGTACACGTGCAGGTAGTGCGACTCGTCCGTGTACGCCCTCCCCCACACCTCGCGCAGGATCGCCGCGTGCGTCAGCAGCTTCCCCTCGTTCAGGACGAGGAGCCTGAGGAGCTTGAACTCGTGCGGGGTCAGCTGGACGGGCTCGCCGGCGAACGCGACCGCGCGCTTCTCCAGGTCGACGCGGAGCGCGCCGACCTCGATGACGGGCTCGCCCGGCGCGTCGACCCGACGCATCGCCGCGCGCAGTCGCGCGAGCAGCTCGTCGATTCCGAACGGCTTCGTCACGTAGTCGTCGGCTCCGGCGTCCAGGGCGGCGACCTTCTCGCTCTCGTCCCCGACCGCCGAGAGGACGATGATCGGGACGCTGCTCCACGACCGGAGCTCGCGCGCGACGTCGGTGCCGCGCCCGTCGGGGAGCACGAGATCGAGGATGACCGCGTCCGGCGGCGCCACCGCGGCCGCGGTGAGGGCCGACTCCGCCGTCTCGGCGGTGTCGACGTCGTAGCCCGCGCCGCGCAGGCTCGCCTTCAGGGCGCGCAGGATCTGCGGCTCGTCGTCCACGACCAGCACCCGCTGGCTCACGTGCGCACCGCCGGCCGCGGCGCGGTCGCGAGCGCGACGACGAAGTGGCCGCCGACCGGGTCCTCCTGGGCCCATACGCGCCCGCCGTTCGCCTCGGCGAATCCGCGTGCGATGGCGAGGCCGAGGCCGGAGCCTCCCGGTCCCCCACGGCGGAACGGCTCGAAGATGGCGTTGCGGTCCGACGCCGCGACGCCCGGCCCGCGGTCGACGACGTGGATGCGGAGCTCGGTGGCCCCGTGCTCGGCACGGACGACCACCGGCGACCCCGGCGGCGAGAAGCGGAGCGCATTCTCGATGAGATTGGCGATCACACGCTCGATCTGGCCGGCGTCCACGCGGACGGGCGGAGCGTCGGGATCGAGCTCGACGACGATCCGGTCCGCCCCGCTGCGGACGAAGTCGAGCGCCTGCCCGACGAGCTCGTCCACCGACCACAGCTCGGGATGGGTCTCGACCGCGCCCGCCTCGAGCCGCGAGACGTCGAGCAGGTTCCCCACGACGCGGTCGAGTCGCGCCGCCTCCTCCCGGATGGCGCCGACGAGCGCGAGGTGATCGCCCTCGTCGAGTGTGATCTCCTCGCTCGCGAGCGCGTCCGCGCCGGCGACGATCGCGGTCAGCGGCGAGCGCAGATCATGCGACACGGCGCGGAGGAGCGCCGTCTTCACGACGTCGCTGCGGCGGAGCGCCTCGGCCTCGAGCGCCTCCGCCTCGAGCTCCGACCGCCCGACCGCGACCGCGAGCAGCGCCGCGAGCGCGGGCAGGAAGCGCCGCGCGATCGACGGATCGAGGGGCTCGTCGACGAGGAGCGTCGCGACCCGCCGCCGGTTCACCTCGATCGGCACGCCGTGTGCGTGCTCCCCGAGCTCGATGCGCGCCGCTCGGACGCCGAGCACGCCGGCCGTCAGCTCGGCGAGCCTCTCGAGCTCGGCGTGGAGCTCCGTTCCGCGCAGAAGATCTCCGGCCGCCTCGGCCAGCACGTCGGCCTCGCGACGGCGCTGCTCTGCGTCCTCCCTCCGGCTGCGCGCGTGCGCCGCGAGCGCGCTGACGACGACGGCGGTGACGAGGAAGACGGCGAGCGCGAGCCAGTTGGCGCCGTCCCGGAGTTGGAACGTGTGCGTCGGAGGGAGGATGAACCAGTTGAAGGCGAGCATGCTCGCGAGCGACACGGCGATCGCGAGCCCGATGCCCCAGACGACGGCGACCGGGAGCACGGCGAGGAGGTAGAGCACGCCGAGGCTGATCGCCGGCACGTGCGCCTTGAGGAACGCGACGGCGGCCGTGACGAGCGCCACGGCCGCCGCGCTTGCGATCAGGCCGGATGCGAGCCTCCGCATCCGGCCAACGGTACTCCGTGCGCTATCCGTGAATCGAGATGAGCAGGGGGATGATGAGGATCGCGACGAGGTTCGTGATCTTGATCATCGGGTTGATCGCCGGGCCGGCGGTGTCCTTGTACGGGTCGCCGACGGTGTCCCCCGTGACGGCCGCCTGGTGCGCGCTGGAGCCCTTGCCGCCGTAGAGGCCGTCCTCGATGAGCTTCTTCGCGTTGTCCCACGCGCCGCCGCCCGAGGTCATCGCGATCGCGAGGAACAGGCCGGTGACGATCGTCCCGATGAGCAGGCCGCCGAGCATGCGGACGTTGATCAGCCCGACGACGATGGGGAACAGGATCGGCACGAGCGCGGGCGCGATCATCGAGCGGATCGCCGAGCCGGTGACGATGGCGATCGCGCGGCCGTACTCCGGCCGCGTCGTCCCCTCCATGATCCCGGGGTTCTCGCGGAACTGGCGGCGAACCTCTTCGACCACCAGGCCGCCGACGCGCCCGACCGCCTGCATCGCGAGCGAGGCGAACAGGAACGGCATGAGGCCGCCGATGAAGAGCCCGGCGATCACCCACGCGTTCGACAGGTCGAACGTGAGCGTCGACAGGTGGCCGTGACCGATTCCCTGCGTGTGGATGCCGTCGGCGTACGACCCGAAGAGGACGAGCGCCGCGAGCGCGGCGGAGCCGATCGCGTACCCCTTCGTCACGGCCTTCGTGGTGTTGCCGACCGCGTCGAGCGGGTCGGTGATCGCACGCACCTCCGGCGGCAGGTCCGCCATCTCGGCGATGCCGCCGGCGTTGTCGGTGACGGGGCCGTACGCATCGAGCGCGACGATGAGGCCCGTCATCGAGAGCTGCGCCATGACGGCGACGCCGATGCCGAACAGGCCGGCGAAGTGGTTCGCGAGCAGGATGCCGACGGCGAGGACGATCACCGGCAGCGCCGTCGCCTGCATACCGACGGCGAGGCCCTCGATGATGTTCGTCGCGTGGCCCGTCTGCGAGGCCTTCGCGATCGACTTGACCGGGTTCCAGCGCGTGCCCGTGTAGAACTCGGTGATCCCCACGAGAAGCGCCGTGACGGCCAGGCCGATCAGCGCCGCGCCGTACAGGTGGCCGAACGAGAACTTGCCGTGCGACGCGAACGCCTGCGTGACCGGGATGAAGATGAGCGCGGAGATGACGGTCGCGACGAGGACCGCGCGATAGAGCGCGTTCATGATGTTGCCGCCGTGCCGCACGCGTGCGAACTGCACGCCGATGATCGAGGCGATGATGGACACGCCGCCGATCGCGAGCGGGTAGAGGAAGAGGTTCTTCCCGGCCGCGCCCGCGGCACCGGCGACGCCGAGCAGCATCACTGCGACGGCGGTGACCGCATACGTCTCGAACAGGTCGGCCGCCATGCCGGCGCAGTCGCCGACGTTGTCGCCCACGTTGTCGGCGATCACCGCCGGGTTGCGCGGGTCGTCCTCCGGGATCCCGGCCTCGATCTTGCCGACGAGGTCGGCGCCGACGTCGGCGGCCTTCGTGTAGATGCCGCCGCCGAGACGCGCGAAGACGGAGATGAGCGAGCCGCCGAACGCGAGGCCGACGAGGTCGTGGATCGCCGAGTGCGCCGTGTGATGGACGAGCCGGACGAGCACCCAGTAATAGCCGGCGACGCCGAGCAGCCCGAGCCCGACGACGAGCAGCCCGGTGACCGACCCCGCCTTGAACGCGATGTTCAGCGCCCTCGGAAGCCCCGAGCGCGCGGCCTCCGCCGTGCGGACGTTCGAGCGCACGGCCACGTTCATCCCGATGAAGCCGGCGGCCGCGGAGAACGTCGCGCCGATCAGGAACCCGACGGCCGTCCCCCAGCCGAGCGAGTGGTAGAAGCCGAGCAGGAGGAACGGCACGACCGCGACGATCGCGATCGTCGTGTACTGCCGCTTCAGGTACGCGGCCGCGCCTTCCTGGACCGCGTGCGCGATCTCCTGCATACGCTCGGTGCCTGCCGGCTGCCGGAGCAGCCACGTCGTGAGATAGAGGCCGTAGAGGATCGCGGCGCCGGCGCAGAGGAGCGCGAACAGCGTTGCGTGATGCATGAACCAGCTCATCGCCGAAGAGGTCTCCTTGTCACAAAGTCAGCGCCGGGGACTCCCGGCGCGCGCAGGATCCTAACGCACGAGGGGGCTGCGAGCGTAGAAAACCAGGAGGGAAGCCGGGTTCCGGCGGATCCGGCCGGCGTAGCGCTCGACCGCGTCGACGTACAAGCTCGACGGGTTGTACCGGAGCAGGGCCGCCCGCTCCCGGGCCGGCGCCCCGGCCGCCCGGAGGAAGCGGGCGGCGGCGAGGATGGCCGACCGCGGGTCGTGGACGTCGCCGCGCCCGTACTCCGCCCAGGTCGCGGGCATGAACTGCATCGGGCCTTGCGCCCCGTCGACGCTCGACTCGCGCAGGCGGCCGAAGTCCGACTCGACGTAGTTGACGGCGGCGAGCACCTGCCACGCGACGCCGCTCCGCCGCTCGCCCTCGAGGTAGAGGCTCTTCAGCCGGACGACCGGAAGCGCCGGCCCGAGCCGGATGGGCGGGCCTTTCTCGTGCGGCGCGAGCAGGAGGAGGTCGCGGAGCGCGGTGACGTCGTCGCCGACGTCGCGGGCGAGCGTGCGCGGCAGCTTTCCGAGCACACCGCGCGCGAGCCGCGGGTCACGGGCCATGCGCAGCTCGATCCGCTGCTCGGCCGCCGCCTCCCGGACGACGGCGGCGGGCGGTGCTCCGGCGCCGTGCCAGCGGGCGATCCCGCGCTGGAGGGCGAGGTCTGCTGCGGCGAGCGCGGCGGCGACCGTCAACTCGGGACGCGCTCGCCGGCGGCGACCTGCTCGGCGAAGATCTGCTCGATGGTCGCGCCCTCGAGGTGGCGTGCGATCTGCCGCTCGGCGGCGTTCCGCTCCGGCAGCGCGAGCCACGACGAAGCGCCGAGCTCGTCGGCGACGGGGCGCACCCACTCGAGCAGCTGCTCGAGCCGCGCGCGCGCGGGAATCGACTCGCCGCGCTCGAAGTCGATGAGCTCGCCCGACATCCCCCACCGCAGCGCGCGCCAGAGGTTCTCCTCGAGGAGCCGGTGCGGATGCGAGGGGAGCGGCTCGCGTTCGTCGATCGCCCGCGCGATGCGGGCGGTGAGCGCGTAGCACAGGGCGGCGAGCTGGCGCGCCTCGCCGAGCTCGGGCTGCGCGTCGCAGATGCGAATCTCGACGGTCGGGAAGACGAGGTGCGGCCGCACGCTCCACCAGATCTGCGTGTGCTCGGTCACCGAGCCCGTCGCGTACAGGAAGCGCACGTACGACTCCCATTCGTCCCAGTCGTCGAACGCGTCCGGGATGCCGCAGCGCGGGAACATGCGCGTGAAGATCTCCGTGCGGGCGGAGTGCAGATGCGTGAAGACGCCTTCGACGAACGGGGAGCTGGCCGAGTATGCGAGCAGCTCCGGCAGGTAGTTGCGGAGCGCGCTCGTCACCTGGATCGCGCGAGACGGCCCGTTGATCCCGACGTGGACGTGAAGGCCGAACGTGTTGTTGCGCCATACGACGTAGCGCAGGAGCTCGTCGTTGCGGCGGTAGTGCGGCGTGTCGATGATCCGCTGCTCCTGCCACGGGCTCCACGGATGCGTGCCGACCGCCGAGAGCCCGATCCCGAGGCCGTCCGCGAGGGCGCGGAGCTGAGTCCGGCGCTCGCCGATCCGGTCCGCGGCCTCCGCGAACGTCTCGCAGCGGCCCGTGCGCACCTCGACCTCCGACGCGATCAGCTCGCCGACGAGGTGGGACTCGAGCTCCGTCCCCTTGGCCGCCTCCTGGAGCTCCTCGAAGCGGTTGACGAGGCCGAGCGTCTCGGGATCGAGCAGCGCGAACTCCTCCTCGACGGCGACGGTGA
>JAGWRZ010000046.1 GCA_028876365.1 Acidobacteriota bacterium
AGAAGGGCATCTATCCGGCCGTCGACCCGCTCGATTCGACGTCGCGCGCGCTGCAGCCGGGGATCGTCTCCGAGGAGCACTACCGGTGCGCGACGCGCGTGCAGGAGGTGCTGCAGCGCTACCGTGACCTGCAGGACATCATCGCCATCCTCGGCATCGACGAGCTCTCCGACGAGGACAAGCTCGTCGTCTCGCGCGCCCGCAAGATCGAGCGCTATCTGTCGCAGCCGTTCTTCACGGCCGCGCAGTTCACGGGCACGCCCGGCGAGTTCGTGAAGCTCGAGGACACGATCCGCGGCTTCACCGAGATCCTCGACGGCAAGCACGACGATCTGCCCGAGCAGGCGTTCTACATGGTGGGCGCCATCGAGCAGGTGGTCGAGCGCGGCAAGCAGCTGGCGGAGGCGTAGTGGCCCAGCATCCGAAGTTCTCGGTCTCGGTGGTGACGCCGGAGGGCCCGGCGTTCGAGGGCGAGGCCGAGATGATCGTCGTGCCGGGCGCGGCCGGGGAGATCGGCGTGCTCGCCCGGCATGCGCCGCTCGTCGCGATGCTGAACGCCGGCTCGACGCGCGTGTACCTCGACATGGACACCGACGAGATCCGGACGTTCGCGACCGGGCCCGGCTTCTTCCAGGTGCTCGAGGATCGCGCGATCGCGCTCGTCGACGACGCGGTGATGGCGCGTGACATCGACAAGGATCGCGCGCGGCGGCAGCTGGAGGAGGCGAAGGCCGAGCTGGAGAAGGTCGAGGCGGGAGAGTCGTCGGCCGACACGTGGCAGCTCGAGCAGCGCATCAAGCATGCCGAGAACCAGCTGAACGTCAGCGGCGCCGCAGGCTGAGTCGATCCCGCGCCGCGCGGCGCCGCGTGGCGCCGCGCGGATGTCGTGACACCCACGTCGGGGTAGCTGATACCGGTCTGGCGTGGGTGTCGCGGCTCCGTACGTCGGGGTAGCAGGTACCCCGTCTAAAGGGTCACGAAAGTCAGACGGCGGCGAGGACGGCCGCGAGGTCGCGGTGGGCGGGCAGGTACATCTTCTCGACGTACTCGCGGACCATGCGGTTCGTGCTGAACTCTGTCCCGAGCTCGGCGATCGAGTGGCGCATCATCGCGAGCCAGCGCGGCGGGAGCCCGCGCTCGTCGCGCTCGAAGAACGCCGGCAGGACCTGCTGCTCGAGGACTGCGTAGAGCGCCTCGACGTCGTCGGCGTCCTGCTCCTCCTCCGTGCGCTGCGCGCGAGGATCGCCCTCGCCCCCGATGGCGAACCCGCGGTTCGGCGCATACCCCTCCGCCCACCAGCCGTCGAGGATCGAGCAGTTGAGCACGCCGTTCAGCGCCGCCTTCATGCCCGACGTTCCCGACGCCTCCATCGGGCGCCGCGGCGTGTTCAGCCAGACGTCGACGCCCTGGACGAGCCTGCGCGCGAGCGTCATCTCATAGTCGGGAAGGAAGACGACGCGATGCTCGGTGCCGCGCGCGAAGTCGACGACCTGCCGGATCACGTCCTTGCCCGCGTCATCGGCGGGGTGGGCCTTGCCCGCGACGAGGATCTGCAGCGGTCGGTCGCGATCGCCGAGAAGCGCAGCGAGCCGCTCGGCCTGGCTGAAGAGAAGACCCGCGCGCTTGTAGGTCGCGAACCGCCGGGCGAACCCGATCGTCAGAGCCTCGGGGTCGAGCCCCGGAGCGCCGCGCGTGCGCGAGATGAACTCGAGCAACCGCGCCTTCGAGCCGCGATGGGCATCCCACAGGTCCTCGTCGGAGAGATCGAATGCACGCTCGAGCCGCGGCGTGTTCGTGCCGAGCATTCCCTCCAGGTCGCCGCCGAGCCACGTCCGGACGTGCACGCCGTTCGTGATGGAGGTGATCGGGACATCGTCCACCGGGACGTCCGGCCAGAGGTCGTGCCACATCTCTCGCGACACCGAGGCGTGCAGCTTCGACACGCCGTTCGCGAACGCGGACGTGCGAAGCGCGAACGGGGTCATCCCGAACGCGTCATCCGGATGGACCTTGCCGAGCTCGACGAACTCGTCCCATTCGAACCCGCAGCGCTCGACGAGCGGTGCGAGATTCGGTCGGAGGAGCTCCGGGTCGAAGACCTCGTTGCCGGCGGGGACGGGCGTGTGCGTCGTGAAGACCGTCGACGCACGCAGCCGCTCGAGTGCTGCGTCGCGGTCGAGCCCCTCGTCCTCGACGAGCTCGCGCATGCGCTCGACCTGGAAGAAGGCGGAGTGGCCTTCGTTCATGTGGAACACCGACGGGTCGAGCCCCAGCCGGCGCAGCACGCGGACGCCGCCGATGCCGAGGACGAGCTCCTGCCGCAGACGGTTGAGCCGGTCTCCGCCGTAGAGCGTGTTCGTCACGTCGCGTGCCCACTCGGGATTCCCCTCGACCTTCGTGTCGAGGAGGTAGAGCGAGATGCGGCCGACGAGCGCGCGCGACACACCGATGCGGACGGACACGAGGTTGCCGGCCTCGTCGGCGAGCTCGACCGTCGGCGCCATCGGGACGAGCGTGAGCGGCAGGCGCGCGCCGTCGTTGCGCGGGTAGCGCTCGACCTGCCTGTCGCCTTCGTCGAGCCGCTGCCGGAAGTAGCCGCGGAAGTAGTTGAGGCCGACCGCGACCAGAGGAACGCCGAGCTCCGATGCGGATTTCAAGTGGTCGCCCGCGAGGATGCCGAGGCCGCCCGAGTAGACGGGCAGGCTCTCGTCGAGCCCGAACTCGGCGGAGAAGTACCCGACGAGGAAGCCGTCCGGCCTCCCTTCCCGGGCGTCCCACCAGGTGGGACGCTCCGCCTCCGCCTCGAGCCGTTCCTGGACCCGCCCGAGCTTCATCGCGTACTCGGGCGTCAGCGCGCGCCCGAGGTCGCCGTCCGTCAGCTCCGACAGAAGAGCGGTCGGGTTGTGCAGGAGCTCGCTGAAGCGCTTCCGATCGAGCTCGGCGAAGAGCTGCCGCGCGCCCGGCGTCCAGCTGAAGGAGAAGTTGCCGGCGATCTCCGTGAGCGCAGCGCGAAGCGTCGCCCCGTCGTGGACATCCTCCGTCATCCCGGCGGCACCCTACCGAACCGGCCGTTGCTACCTTTCGCCTACCCGGAGAGCTTTGATCGGCAGCTTGGCGACCGGGTTACCAAACGCCTAAAGAGCCCGAGAGCTCCGGCTCCCGGGTGACGGGACGGGAGATGCAGAAGCTCGAAGACATCCTCAGCAAGCGAATCGCAATCCTCGACGGGTCGTGGGGCGTGCTCATCCAGCGCGACGTGCGCGGCGAGGACGCCTATCGCGGAGAGCGCTTCCGCGATCACGCGCGCGATGTTGCCGGCGACCCCGACCTCCTCAACCTGACGCGGCCCGAGATCGTGCGCGGCATCCATCGCGCGTACTTCGAGGCGGGCGCCGACATCGCGACGACGAACACGTTCACGGCGACGCGCATCGGGCAGGCGGATTACGGGCTCGAGGACGAGGCCGCGGAGATGAGCCGCGCCGGCGCCGAGCTCGCGCGCGAGGTGGCGGACGAGTTCGGCGGCATCGTCGCCGGCTCGGTCGGCCCGCTCAACGTCACGCTCTCCTTGTCTCCGAAGGTGGACGACCCCGCATACCGAGCGGTCACCTTCGACGAGGTCCGGGCCGCCTATGCCGAGCAGATGATCGCCTTGCGCGACGGGGGCGTCGACATCCTCTTGATCGAGACCATCTTCGACTCGCTCAACGCGAAGGCGGCCATCGTCGCAGCGCAGGAGGTGACGCCGGAGCTGCCGCTCTGGATCTCGTTCACCGCCGTCGACCGTAGCGGCCGCAACCTCTCCGGCCAGACCGCGGAGTCGTTCTGGGTGTCGATCGAGCACGCGCAGCCGCTCGTGGTCGGCGTCAACTGCTCACTCGGCGCCACCGAGATGCGACCCTTCGTCGAGGACCTGGCACGTCTCGCGACCACCTGGGTCGCGTGCTATCCGAACGCAGGACTACCGAACGAGTTCGGCGGCTACGACGAGGAGCCTCACGACACGAGCGGGGCGCTCGCCGAATTCGCCCGAGATGGGCTCGTGAACATCGTCGGCGGCTGCTGCGGGACGACGCCCGACCACGTTCGGGAGATCAGGGGCGCCGTCGACGGCGTCGCGCCCCGGCGCGTCCCGTCGTCCCAGCGGCTGACGCGGTTCAGCGGCCTGGAGCCGTTCACCATCACGCCCGACACGAACTTCGTGATGGTCGGCGAGCGGACGAACGTCACCGGCTCGGCGAGATTCCGGCGCCTCGTCGAGGGCGGCGAGTTCCAGGAGGCCCTCGACGTCGCGCTCGAGCAGGTCCGCGGCGGCGCGAATCTCATCGACGTGAACATGGACGCCGACCTCCTCGACGGCGAGCAGGCGATGACGACGTTCCTCAACCTCATCGCCACCGAGCCCGAGATCGCGCGCTTGCCGATCATGGTCGACAGCTCCCGATGGACGGTGCTCGAGGCGGGACTGAAGTGCCTGCAAGGCAAGGGCGTCGTCAACTCACTCAGCCTGAAGGAAGGGGAGGAGGCGTTTCTCGAGCAGGCGCGCACCGTGCGCCGCTACGGCGCCGGAGTCGTCGTCATGGCGTTCGACGAGCGAGGACAGGCGGACACCGTCGAGCGCAAGGTGGCGATCTGCGAGCGCGCTTTCCGTCTTCTCGTGGAGGAGGTCGGCTTCCCGCCGGAGGACATCGTCTTCGACCCGAACGTGCTCGCCGTCGCGACGGGCATCGAGGAGCACCAGACGTTCGCCAAGGCCTTCATCGAGTCGCTTCCGTTGATCAAGGAGCGCTGTCCGGGGGCGAAGACGAGCGGGGGCATCTCGAATCTCAGCTTCTCGTTTCGCGGGAACGACGTCGTGCGCGAGGCCATGCACTCTGCGTTTCTCTATCACGCGATCGCCGCCGGCCTCGACATGGGCATCGTCAACGCGGGGCAGCTCGTGGTCTACGAGGACATCGAGCCCGAGCTTCTCGAGCGTGTCGAAGACGTCATCTTCGATCGCCGGCCGGATGCGACCGAACGTCTCGTCGAGTACGCGGAGAGCGTGCGCGGAAAGGGAACGCGCCGCGAGCTCGATCTCTCGTGGCGCGAGGCGCCGGTCGAGAAGCGTCTCGAGCATGCGCTCGTCCACGGCATCGTCGACTTCATCGAGGCGGACACCGAGGAGGCGCGTCGGAGAGCCGACCGCCCGCTCGACGTCATCGAAGGCCCGTTGATGGCGGGCATGCAGGTCGTCGGCGACCTGTTCGGCGCCGGGAAGATGTTCCTGCCGCAGGTGGTCAAGAGCGCGCGTGCGATGAAGCGCGCCGTTGCCTATCTCGAACCGTACATGGAGGACGAGAAGGCGGCCGGTCGTGTGCAGGGCAAGATCGTGCTCGCGACCGTGAAGGGGGACGTCCACGACATCGGGAAGAACATCGTCGGAGTCGTCCTCGGTTGCAACAACTACGAGGTCATCGATCTCGGCGTCATGGTCCCCGGGGACGCCGTGCTCGACGCAGCCCTGGAGAACGGGGCCGACGCGGTCGGTCTCTCGGGGCTGATCACTCCGTCGCTCGACCAGATGGTCGACGTGGCGCGCGAGATGGAGCGCCGCGGCCTGTCGCTGCCGCTGCTGATCGGCGGCGCGACGACGTCGCGCCAGCACACGGCGGTACGGATCGCGCCGCAATACGGACAGCCGGTCATCCATGTGCTCGATGCCTCGCGCGTCGTCGGCGTCGTCTCCGATCTCCTCGAGCCCGACCGTCGCCGGCGGCTCGACGCGGAGAACCGAGAAGAGCAGGAGCGGCTTCGCGACCAGTACGCCGAGCGCGAGCGGAAGCCTTTGCTCTCGCTCGTGGAAGCACGGTCGAACCGGCAGCGGGTGTCGTTCGACGACCTGCCGACGCCTGCGTTCATCGGAAGGGAGGTGATCGAGCCTGGCCTCGACACCCTGCGCGGGTACATCGACTGGCAGTTCTTCTTCCACGCCTGGGAGCTCAAGGGCAAGTTTCCTGCGATCCTCGAGCAGCCGGCCGCGCGCGAGCTCTTCGACGACGCACAGCAGCTGCTGGAGGAGATCATCGCGAAGAAGCTGCTTCGCGCACGCGGGGTGTACGGCTTCTGGCCGGCGTCTTCCGACGGAGACGACGTCGTTCTCGCCGACGGGACGCGCTTCTGCTTCCTGCGACAGCAGTCCGCGTACGGCGACTCGCGGCCGAACCGCTCTCTCGCCGATCTCGTCGCACCGGCCGGCGACCACATCGGGGCATTCGCCGTGACGGCCGGGATCGGGGCGGACGAGCTTGCCGCGCGGTACGAGGCAGAGCACGACGACTACCGCGCGATCATGGCGAAGGCGCTCGCCGACCGCCTCGCCGAGGCGTTCGCGGAGTATCTCCACGAGACGGCGCGGCGCGCCTGGTACGAGACGGGGCCGAAGCTGCAGGCCGAGGACCTCGTCGCGGAGCGTTTCCGCGGCATTCGCCCCGCGTTCGGGTATCCCGCCTGCCCCGACCACAGCGAGAAGCGCAAGCTCTTCGATCTGCTCGATGCGGAGTCGCTCGGGATCGCCCTGACGGAGTCGTTCGCGATGACGCCGGCGGCCAGTGTCAGCGGCATCTATCTCGCGAGCCCCGAGGCGCGCTACTTCTCGGTCGGCCGGATCACCCGCGAGCAGGTCGAGGACTATGCCGCGCGCAAGGGCGTCTCCGTCCCGGAGGCGGAGCGCTGGCTGCGCCCCAACCTCGCATACGAGCCCGACGCGGTCGCGGTCTGAGACCGTCTAAGAGATACACGCGTCATTCCCCGGGAGACCCACCTCCCGCCCCGTCGGCCTGAGCCTAGCCCTCCGAACGGCGCCGATGGTGACGCGCGCGTGCCGATTGTTAAGCGATTCTGTGAGCGGGAGGTTCGACCGCGCGCCCCGCTAACCTAGGCCCCCGGGCCTTGCGGACGACACTGAAGAGAGGAATCGGCCGCGGAGCGGCCGGTAACGGTAACGGCAACGGCCACGGGGTCCTTCCTCCGAACGCGCTCGAGCCGATGCGGCGGTATCGGCAGCCGCCGCCGCCGCGCCGGTCGACGAAGCGCCTCGTTCTCACCGTCTTCGGCTGGATCTCCCTTGCGCTCGTCGTCATCGTCAGCGGCCTCGCCGGTGGCGTCTACCTGTACGCGCACCAGACGCTGAACGCCCTTGCGCCGCACTCCAAGTCGGTGAAGGAAGCGACGAAGTTCCTGCACACGCTGCCTGCCCCGTCGCAGCCGGCGACCGCGCTGCTCCTCGGCTACGACGCGCGCGCCGGCGTCGACTCGTTCGGAGCGTCGGGCTCGCGCTCGGACACGATCATCCTCATGCGCGCCGACCCGCAGCAGAACACGCTCTCGATGCTGTCGTTCCCGCGAGATCTCGTCGTCCCGATCTACTGCCACAACCAGACGACGCCGATCACCACCGATCGCATCAACTCGGCGTTCACGAGCTGCGGGGCCGCCGGAACCCTCAACACGGTGGAGAAGCTGACGGGCGTTGCCGTCAACTACCTCATCACGGTCGACTTCCACGGCTTCAAGCTGCTCGTGAACAAGCTGCACGGCGTCTTCATGGACATCGACCACCGCTACCTCAACACACAGGGCGGACCCGGCGGCTACGCGACGATCGACCTCGAGCCGGGGTACCAGCTGCTCAACGGCGAGCAGGCGCTCGACTTCGTTCGCTTCCGCCACACCGACTCCGACATCTACCGCAACGCGAGACAGCAGCTCTTCATCGAGGCGCTGAAGTCGAGGCTGTCCGGCTCCGTCTCGATCTTCAGCCTCCCGAGCCTCATCGGCGCCGTCAAAGGCAGCATCGAGATCGGCTCCGGAAACTGCGCGACATGCGCTCCGCCGCTCTCCGACATCGAGTCGTACGCGGGCCTCGCGTACAAGCTTCCTCCCGGGCACCTATTTCGCGATGACATCCAGAACCTCCAACCGTACGGGATCGCGAACGCCGAGCTGATCGCGGCCCCGACCGACATCGCGAACGCCGTTGCTGCATTCGAGCACCCGGACGTGACTCAGGCGGCGCGGTCGACCGCCGTCGCCCTCGGGAGAAAGCCGAAAGAGCCGAAGGGGCCGCCCCTGAAGCCGCAACAGATCTCGACGCTCGTCCTGAACGGGACGACGATTCCCGGCCTCGCCCGCGACACGTCCTACAAGCTGTCGCTCGCCGGCTACGACGCCGTGCAGTTGCCTGCCAACGTCATCGCCGACGCGCCGAGCCAGAGCTACTACGCGACGACGGTCTATTACGACGCCGTGCAGCAGCATGCGAAGGAAGCCGCCGCAGAGCTGAAGACCGCGTTCGGCGCGCACACGACTGTTGCAGCGCTGCCTCCCGAGCTCTCCGGCTTCGCGCAACAGGCGGGGAACCCTCTCACGCTCGTCGTCGTCGGCTCGAGCTTCAACGGGCAGCTGAACGACGCGCAGGCGCACCTCGCGCCGACGCCGACGCGGACGCCGCCTGACGTGCGGACCGACCCCGGCGCAACGACCTACTCGCTCGGTCAGCTCAGGGCGAAGGTGCCGTTCCGCATCTTCGACCCGACGGTGCTCGAGATGAGCTCGAATCTCTCTTCGCTCGAGGGCGTCCGCGACTTCAAGCCCGTCCCTCATCACAACGAGCTCGCGATGACCTTCGTCACGGGCGCCGGCAACGTCTACTGGCAGGTGATCGAGACCGACTGGGTGCAGGCGCCGATCCTGCAGCACCCGACGGCGTACGAGCGCATCGCCGGGCGGACGTACCGGCTCTACACCACCGGGGGGAACATCCACATGATCGTCCTGCGCGAAGGCGGGGCGAGCTACTGGGTCGTCAACACGCTCCGCGACGAGCTCTCCAACGAGACGATGATCGCGATCGCGAAGGGCCTGCAGCCCCTCCGAGCAGCACGGTAGTGGCGGCTCCGGGGAGCCGGCCACGTCTCGGCCGGCTGCAAACGCGTCGCTTCGCGGCGTTCCCGGTCGTCCTTGCGCTGCTCGGTTCTCGCGCGCCGAGTGCACACCGGGCTTCCCGGAGCAGCCACTAGGCTTCGCCCGATGGCGAAGATCGGGATGTTCGGGGCGGGCTACGTCGGCCTGGTCACAGGCGCGTGCTTCGCCGATCTGGGGCACGAGGTCGTGATCCGCGACATCCTGCCCGACCGGATCGAGCGGCTCCGGGCCGGGGAGGTGCCGATCTACGAGCCCGGGCTCGACGGCGTGCTCGAGCGGAACCGCGAGCGGCTCAGCTTCACCCTCGACGTGCGAGAGGCCGTCGA
This sequence comes from Acidobacteriota bacterium, assembly GCA_028876365.1. Classification (GTDB taxonomy): domain Bacteria; phylum Actinomycetota; class Thermoleophilia; order Gaiellales; family Gaiellaceae; genus Palsa-739. The sequence goes on from JAGWRZ010000046.1 coordinate 9,291, forward strand.
GGACGCCGAGTTCCTCTATGTCGCGGTCGGCACGCCGCCGACCGAGTCGGGCGACGCCGACCTCGCCGCCGTCTGGTCGGTCATCGACGAGCTGCCCTCGGACCTCCCCGGACGGCCGATCGTCGTGATGAAGAGCACGGTCCCCGTCGGCACCGGATCGCACGTGCGCGCGCGGCTCGACGCGCGCGGCCTCGGTCATGTCGGCTACGTCTCCAACCCGGAGTTCCTCGCCGAGGGCAGCGCGCTCGCCGACTTCAAGAGCCCCGACCGCATCGTCGTCGGCGCGTTCGAGCCCCCAGACGCCGAGCGCGTGGTCGAGCTGCACGATGGCATCGACGGCGAGGTCGTCCGGACCGATGTCCCTTCGGCGGAGCTCGTCAAGCTCGCCGCGAACGCATTCCTCTCGACCCGGATCAGCTTCATCAACGAGATCGCGAACGTCTGCGAGCTCGTCGGAGCCGACGTCGTCGACGTCGCCAGGGGCGTCGGTCTCGATCACCGGCTCGGACCGCATTTCCTGCGCGCGGGCATCGGCTTCGGCGGCTCGTGCTTCCCGAAGGACGTGAGCGCGTTGAAACAGCTCGCCGGCAACGAGGGCTACCCGTTCATGCTCCTGCACGCCGTATGGGAGGTGAACGAGCTCCAGAAGCGTCGCGTCGTGCAGAAGCTCCAGAAGCATCTCGGCTCGCTGCGCGGCAAGCAGGTGGCGCTCCTCGGTCTCGCGTTCAAGCCGAACACGGACGACATGCGCGAGGCGCCGAGCCGCGTGATCGCGTACCGCCTGCTCGCGGAAGGCGCGGCCGTGCGGGCATGGGATCCCGTCGCGCACCCGACCGATCTCGTCGGCATCGAGCTGCACGACTCCATCATCGACGCGGTTCGCGATGCGGATGCTGCAGTGATCGTCACCGAATGGCCCGAGCTTGCGACCCTCGCCTCTGCCGAGGTGCGCGAGGCGATGGCGAACCCCCTCATCGTCGACGGCCGCAACCTGCTCGATCCCGAGGCGACGCAAGCTGCAGGCTTCGCGTACGAGGGGATCGGCCGCCCGCGCCGCGCGTCCCCGGTCACCGTGTGATGGAGGCTCTCCTGCTGGCCGGGGGCAAGGCGGAGCGCATGGGCGAGGCCGCGCAGGGCCTGCCGAAGCCGCTCGTTCCCGTCGCCGGCTTCCCGCTCGCGGAGTACACGGTCGGGCGGCTCGTCGCGGCGGGCGTCACGCGGGTCATCGTCGCGTGCCGAGCCGGCCAGGAGGACGTGTTCGTCAACGCGCTCGCCGGCCTCGGCGCCGAGATCGAGCCGGTGGGTGAGCAGGAGCCGCTCGGTCGCGGCGGCGGGCTCAAGCTGGCCGCCTCGCGGCGGCGGGAGCGCGGCGCCGTGCTCGCGCTGAACGGCGACGAGCTGCTCGACGTCGACTTCCGCGCGCTGCTCCGGGAGCACGAGGGCTCCGGCGCCGCGGCGACGATCGTCGTCTCGCAGGTGCGCTCCCCGTTCGGCGTCGTCGACCTCGAGGACGGCGGGCGCGTCACCGGCTTCCGCGAGGCGCCGCTCCTGGCCGACTGGGTCAATTCCGGCGTCTACGCGCTCGGTGACGAGGCGATCGACCGCCTCCCGGACAAGGGCGACCACGAGCAGAGCACGTTCCCCGAGCTCGCCGCGGAGGGGAAGCTGCGCGGCCATCGGCACGACGGCGTCTGGCTGACCGTCAACACGCCGAAGGACCTGCGCCGCGCCGAGGAGTTCATGGTCGCGCACCCGGACTGGAAGCCGCAGCGCCGGTGAGTCTCGACAGCCCCAACTACGAAGGGCTCGACCGGTGGGCGTTCGAGCCGCGCCGGGTGGACAAGCCGTGGGGGTGGGAGCTCATCTGGGCGCACGCGGAGGCGTACGTGGGGAAGATCCTCTTCGTCCGCGCCGGCCATGCGCTCAGCCTCCAGTTCCACCACGAGAAGGACGAGAGCTGGTACCTCGAGAGCGGCCGCGCCAAGCTCGAGCTCGGCGGGAGCGGCGACGCCGTCCTGAACGAGGAGATCGTCACCGCCGGTGCGACCTTCCGCTTCCGGCCGGGGACGATCCACCGGGTGACCGCGCTCGAGGACACGACCATCCTCGAGGTGTCGACGCCGCAACTCGACGACGTCGTCCGCCTGGAGGACGCCTACGGGCGGGAAGGAACGAGCGAACCTTGACATGCTTATGTTAATGTTCGCCGGATGGACGGCACGCACGTCTCGGAGGCCGCGGCCCGCACGGGCTGGTCGCCTCGCATGCTCCGCTACCTCGAGCGGGTCGGCCTCGTCGTCCCCGCACGGACGCCCGCCGGCTATCGCCGCTACGGGCTGCGGGAACTGAACCAGCTGCGCTCGCTGACCGACCTGCGGCGGCGGTTCGACGTCGAGCTCGCCGAGGTGGCGTTCGCCGCCCGGCTTCGGCGCGAGCCGGAGCTGCGCCGTGCGGTCGACGGCTGGCTCGCCGGCGCGGACGATCTCGCGTGGGTCGAGTGGGAGCAGCGCAAGCACGAGAAACTCCTGGCGGCATAACCGAAAGGATCGAATGGCAGCGACGAAACGCTACGACGTGAAAGACCTCGCCCTCGCCGGCGAGGGGAAGCGGCGCATCGAGTGGGCCGACCGGCAGATGCCGGTGCTCGCTGCGATCCGCGAGCGCTTCGAGCGGGAGCAGCCGCTCAACGGGCACCGGATCTCCGCCTGCCTGCACGTGACCACCGAGACCGCGAACCTCATGCGGACGCTCAAGGCCGGCGGCGCCGACGTGGTGCTCTGCGCGTCGAACCCGCTGTCGACGCAGGACGACGTCGCGGCCGCGCTCGTCGAGGAGTACGACATCTCCGTCTTCGCCATCAAGGGCGAGGACCACGACACGTACTACTCGCACATCGAGGCTGCCGTCGACCACAAGCCGCACCTGACGATGGACGACGGCGCCGACGTCATCGGCGTCCTCCACTCCGCGCGCCGCGAGCAGCTCGGCGACATCATCGCGGGGACGGAGGAGACGACGACTGGGGTCATCCGTCTCAAGGCGCTCGAGGCGGAGGGCAAGCTGGGCTTCCCGATCATCGCCGTCAACGAGGCGCAGACGAAGCATCTCTTCGACAACCGCTACGGCACGGGGCAGTCCACGGTCGACGGGATCATCCGCGCGACGAATGTGCTCCTCGCCGGCAAGAAGTTCGTCGTCGCGGGTTACGGCTGGGTCGGGCGCGGTGTCGCGTCGCGTGCACGCGGAATGGGCGCGCACGTGATCGTCACGGAGGTCGATCCGCTCCGCGCGCTCGAGGCGTCGATGGACGGCTTCGAGGTGCTTCCGATGGAGAAGGCCGCCGCCGTCGGCGACATCTTCTGCACCGCCACGGGCGACAAGCACGTCATCGCGGAGGAGCACTTGGCGCGCATGCGCGACGGCGCCATCCTCTCGAACACGGGTCACTTCAACGTCGAGATCGACATTCCGGCGCTGCGCTCGCTCGCGAGCGACACGCGCATGGCCCGCGAGTTCGTCGAGGAGTTCACGCTCGCGAACGGCAATCGGCTGTACCTCGTCGCCGACGGCCGTCTCGTCAACCTCGCCGCGGCGGAGGGTCACCCGGCTCTCGTGATGGATATGTCCTTCGCCAATCAGGCGCTCGGCGTCGAGTACGCGGTGCAGCACGCCGGCGAGCTCGACCGGCGCGTGTATCCCGTGCCCGCGGAGATCGACAAGGAGATCGCCCGGCTCAAGCTCGAGACGATGGGCGTCGACATCGACACGCTCACCGAGGAGCAGGCGCGTTACCTCGCCTCGTGGGACGAGGGGACCTAAACCCGGAGGACATCGTTCGGCTGGAGGAGGACGGCCCGCGGGTCGTCCTCCTCGACCAGCGGCGGCTTCCCGACGAGGAGGTCGACCACAGCTGCGCGTCGGCCGCGGAGGTCGCCGACGCGATCCGGACGATGGTGGTTCGCGGCGCGCCGGCGATCGGCGTGGCGGCGGCGTACGGGCTCGCTCTCGCCGCTTTGCGGGGCGAGGACATCGGGGAGGCGGAGCGCGTTCTCGCGGCGTCGCGTCCAACAGCGGTGAACCTTTCCTGGGCGCTCGCACAGATGCGCGGCGAGCCGACGCCCGAGCGGGCGCGTGCGCTCCATCGCGAGGAGGTCGACCGCTGCCGCCGCATGGCCGCGCACGCGGCCGAGCTCTTCGCGCCGGACACGCGCGCGCTGACCCACTGCAACGCGGGCGGCCTCGCGACCGGCGGCTACGGCTCGGCAGTCGGTGCGCTCCGCACCGCCTGGGAGCGCGGCCTCCTCGCGCACGTCCTCGTCGACGAGACGCGGCCCCTGCTGCAGGGGGCGCGGCTCACCGCGTGGGAGCTCGAGACCGCAGGCATCCCGCACGCCGTGATCGCCGACGGAGCCGCCGCCGCGATGATGGCGAGCGGCGAGGTCGACCTCGTCGTCACCGGCGCGGACCGCATCGCGGCGAACGGTGACGCGGCGAACAAGATCGGGACGTATGGTCTCGCCGTGCTGGCCGCGCACCACCGGATCCCGCTGTACGTCGTCGCCCCGACCTCGACGATCGACCGCGCGACGGCGACGGGGGCCGGCATCCCGATCGAGGAGCGCGACCCGGCCGAGGTGACGGCGCGCTTCCCCGCGCGCAACCCGGCATTCGACGTCACTCCGGCGGCGCTCATCACCGCGATCGTGACCGAGGACGGCATTTGGTCGCCCTGATCCTTGCCGCCGGCTACGCCACGCGGCTGCGCCCGCTCACGGACGACGTTCCGAAGCAATTGCTCCCCGTCGGCGGGCGCCCGATGGTCGACTGGATCCTCGACAAGATCGAAGAGGCGGGGGTGGAAGAGGTCCATCTCGTCACGAATGCGCGCTTCGCCGGTCTCTTCGCGCGCTGGGCCGACGGCAAGGGCGTGACGGTGCACGACGACGGCACGACGACGAACGACGATCGTCTCGGCGCGATCGGCGACATCGACTTCGTCGGGCTCGACGACGATCTCCTCGTCATCGCCGGGGACAACCTCTTCGACTACTCGCTCGCTGACTTCCTCGCCTTCTGGCGCGAGAAGGGCGGTAGCGCCGTCGCCGTGCACGACGTCGGACGAGTCGACCTCGCCCGCAACTACGGCATCGTCGCCGTCGACGCGGACGACCGCATCGTCGACTTCGTCGAGAAGCCGGAGAGCCCGCCGAGCACGCTCGCGGCGACCGCGACGTATCTGTATACGCGCGAGCATGCGAGGCTCGTCCCCACCTACCTCGCGGAGGGGAACCCGCCCGACCAGCCCGGGAACTACGTCGCGTGGCTTCACACGCGCGCGCCCGTCCACGCCTACCGCTTCGACGGCGGCTGGTACGACATCGGCGACCCCGGGCAGCTGCTGGAGGCGGACAACCGCATGCGCAGGCGCGCCGGCCTTCCGCAGCGCGACACGTACTCGCTCGACTGACGTCACACTTCGGCGCCTAGCGTCGAGAGCGTGCTCGAGCTGCTGCTCCCGCAGCGCTGCCTCGTCTGCGCAGGCGCCGGCGCGCAGCTCTGCACGACGTGCCGCGACGCCCTGCCGCGACTCGTTCCGCCGCTCTGCGCGCGGTGCGGCGCGCCCGCCGCGCT
>JAGWRZ010000047.1 GCA_028876365.1 Acidobacteriota bacterium
CCCGACGCGCCCTGGTAGTTGATGTCCTTGCCCTTCTTGAGCAGGCTCACGCAGGCCGCGTAGGTCGAGCACTGGACGCCCGGAGGGTCGGAGACCTTCGTGACGTCCTTCACCCATACCTTCGGGTTGGTCGACTTGGCGGCCGTCATCGCGAGCGATGCGATCACGACTGAGTCGTACTCGTTGAACGTCGTCGGCAGGATGTTCTTGGTGTGCCAGACTTTCTGGTAGTCGCTGAGGAAGTGGTTGTATGCGCCGCCCGACGGCGAGGCCGGCAGGGCGGCCGTGAGCTCCGTCGACACGGTCGGGCCGAACGCCTTCGCGTAGTCGCCCTGCGGTGCCGACTGGAGGTCGTCGCCGATCCACGGCACGTTCATGTAGCCGAGCTGCTGGCCGTCCGAGAACAGCGTCGCGGCCGACTGCGAGTCCATCGAGTCGAAGATCACCTGCGGGTGGTTCGAGAACGCCTGCGCCAGCTCCGCGTTGTACGAGGACTGGCCGGGCGTGAGGGTGATGTTCGCGTCGATCTTCCCGCCGAGCGCCTTGAACGCCTTCTCGAGCGGCGGCACGAACCCCTGCGAGTTGGCGGAGTTGTCGAAGATGAGCGATGCGGACTTCCAGCCGTGCTGGATGGCGTAATACGCCATCGCGATCGCCTCGTTCGAGTCGGACGACGACGTCCGGAACACGAACGGGTTCGTCATCGTGTCGAGCTGGGTGAGGCCACCGACCATGAAGTCGGCGACGTCGTTCGGCTTGAACTGATTGATGACCGCCTCGATCGTCGGCGAGAACGGGCCGACGACGAGCGTCGGGTGCTTCAGCAGCAGCTTGCGGAACGCCGGAAGAGCGTCGACCGAGTCGGCCGCGTCGTCGACGTACGACGACTTCCACATGTGACCGAGCACGCCGCCGTTGCTGTTCACCTCGTAGATCCCGACAGGCACGCCGTGCGTTCCCCACTGCGAGAGGAGCGACTTCGTGCCGGTGAACGGGAACATCCCGCCGACGATGAGGGGCGACGAGCTCGACCCTTGCGCCGTCGTCGCCGAGCGCACGGAGCCGAGCGCCCCGCTCGCGACGACCGCCGCGGCGGCGAGTGCGAGCCCGATCGCCGCACTCCGCCACCATTGTGCCTTGACCATCCTGAACCCTCCTTCTCTGTTCGACATGCGGTGCGTGGCCTAGTTGGCGTGGGAGCGCCCGAGAAAGATCGACGGCAGATCGAGCGCGGCGATCTCGCCTGCCGGCCCGTGCACGTGGCTGCGTCCCGCCACGAAGATGTGCACGTAGTCGGAGTGCTTGAGAGCGCGCTCGACGTTCTGCTCGACGACGAGGACCGCCGTGTCCAGCCGCGAGATCCGCGCGATCTGGTCCCACACGACGTCGGTGTAGGTCGGCGACAGGCCCGCGGTCGGCTCGTCGAGGATGATGACCGCGGGGTCGACCATGAGGGCGCGGGCGATCGCGAGCAGGTTCTGCTGGCCGCCGGAGAGAAGACCCGCCTTCTTCTCCGTCGCCTTCGCCAGGTCGGTGAAGATCTCGAGGATCTCCGCCATGCGCGCCGAGGTGTCGCCCTTCGCCGCGAACCCGCCCACCTCGAGGTTCTCGCGCACCGTCAGCCGCTTGAACACGTTGTCGTTCTGCGGGACGTACACGAGGCCGTGCCGCGGGATCTCGTGACCGGGGACGCCGGTGATGTCGACGCCGTTCACCGCGATCCGCCCCGACATCGGCTTCAAGATCCCGACGACGGTCTTCGCGAACGTCGACTTCCCGGCGCCGTTCGGGCCGATGATGGTCGTCACCGAGCCGAGCTCCGCGGCCAGGGTGATGTCGCTGATCACCGCTGCACGGCCGTACCCGGCCGTGACCGCCTCAGTGCGAAGCGCCGGCATCGATCACCTCGCCGAGATAGGCCTTGACGACGTCCGTGTTCTCGCGCAGCTCGCTGAGACGGCCCGTCGCGAGCGTGCGGCCCTCCGCGAGCACGATGACGTAGTCGCAGATCTTCTCGACGACGTTCAGGTTGTGCTCGATCATCAGCACCGTGACGCCGTGCTCCTTGAGATCGACGATGTAGCCCCCGATCAGCTCGATGAGCGCAGGGTTGACGCCGGCCATGGGCTCGTCGAGGAGGAGGATCGTCGGCGATGCCATGACGGCGCGCGCGATCTCGAGCAGCTTCTTCTGCCCGCCGGAGAGCTCGCGTGCGCGCGTGTCCCGGTGGTCGTAGAGACCGTAGGTGTCGAGCAATGCCAGGGCCCGCTCGGCGTGCTCGCGCTCCTGGCGCTCGATCAACCCCGGCCGCAGCAGCAGGTTGACGAACGACTCGCCGGCCTGGTCGGCCGGGGCGACGAGCATGTTCTCGAGGACGGTCAGCCCGCCGAGCTCGCGCGAGAGCTGGAACGTTCGCAGGAGCCCGAGCCGGGCGATCGTGTGGCTCGGCCGGTTCGTGATCTCCGTCGTCCCGATGAATGCACGGCCGCTGTCGCAGCGCATGGCGCCCGAGAGGATGTTCACCACGGTCGTCTTGCCGGCGCCGTTCGGCCCGATGAGCGCCGTGATCTGCCCCTCGGGGACGTCGAAGCTCGCGCCGTTCACCGCGTGCACGCCCTGGAAGGCCTTCGTGATCCCCTCGCAGCGCAGCGCCGCTGCGCGCTCGGGCCGGCCCGTCGTGGAGTCGAGCATCTCGACCTCGCTCATGGCCGGTCGAGAGCGGCCGGCTCGATCGGCGCCTGCGGCAGCATCCCGAGCCCCGACCGCACGCCGAAGCTCGCCGCACGCCGCAGCCGCTCCGGGACGACGCCCTGCGGGCGGAACCAGAGCATGAGCATGAGGACGATGCCGACGACGGCGTTGTCGAAGTACTCGATGAGGCCCGGATGGCCGGGGATCTCCGGCAGGAACGCCGGCAGGTGGATGAGCAGCGTCTCGACGAGCAGCGCGCCGACGAACATCCCGATGTTGTTTCCGGCGCCGCCCACGATCAGCACCGCGAAGACGACGAACGTCTCGCCTGGGAGCCACGCGGTCGGATTGAACGAGCCGCCGAACTGGATGAGGAGCCCGCCGCCGACGCCCGCGTAGAACGAGCCGATGAGCATGGCCTTGAGCCGCATCAGGAAGACGTTCTTGCCGAGCGCCGCCGCGACCACCTCGTCGTCGCGGATCGCGCGGAACGTGCGCCCGACCGGAGCCCTCATCACGCGACTCATCACGAACCACATGAGCAGGGAGATCACCGCCGTCACGCACGCGAAGAACGGGATGAAGGAGTTGACGGTGAGGCCGAACGCCTTCGCGAATGGCTCCGGGACGTTGTAGAGGCCGTCGGCGCCGTTGAAGAGCGACACGAAGTTGTTGCAGAAGTCGTAGAGGACGAGCGACAGCGAGATGAGGACGATCGCGAGATAGTCGGTGCGCAGGCGCCTGAGCGTGATGAGCGCGACGATGAGGGCGAAGAACATCGCCGCCAGCCCGCCGAGCAGCAGGTTGACCGGGAACGGGAGCCCGAGCCCGAGGATGTAGTGCTGTCCCGTTCCGGCCGAGCTCGGCAGGCTGAACACGCCGGTGAAATACGCACCGATCGCGACGAAGCCGATGTAGGCGAAGTTGAGGATGCCCGCCTCGCCGTACTGGATGTTCAGCCCCATCGCGAGGATGAAGTAGTCGAAGCAGAAGAAGACCAGCGTGAAGATGTAGTAGACCAACGCGCGCCTATGTCGTCCCGGGCCGCGCGATGAGGCCGCTCGGCCGAATGAGCAGCGTGAGGATCAAGAGGACGAACGCGATGTCGAGCTTGTACGCCGGGTTGATGAACGCCGCGGAGATCTCCGTCGCCAGGCCGATGAGCAGCGCTCCGCCCATCGCCCCGTAGATGCTGCCGACGCCGCCGAGGATGACGGCGGCGAAGATCACGAACAGGAAGAGCTCGCCGGAGGCCGGCGTGAGGTTGCCCTCGCCGATGCCGAGGACCGTCCCCGCCACGCCCGCCAGCGTCCCCGAGAGAAACCACGTGATCGTCGTGATCCGCTTCGTGTCGATGCCGCTCGTCATGGCGAGCGTCGTGTTGTCCGACATGGCCCGCATCGACTTCCCGAGGCGCGTCGCCTTCAGCAGGGTGTGCACGCCGAGCATCAGCGCGATCGCGATCGCGATGACGATGAGCTGGTTCCGCGTCAGGAGCAGCGGCCCGATGTGCAGCGCAGGCGCGATCGGCATCCTGAAGAAGCGGACCTGCGCCCCCCAGATCGAGTATTCGGCGTTGAGCATGATCAGCGACAGGCCGAACGTCACGATGAGGACGTAGTGCGGCTTGGTGAACCGGCGCGCGAACGGGCCGAGGATCAGCCGGTTGACGATCACGGCGAACACCCCCATGAGGAGCGAGCCGAGCACGAGGGCGATCCAGATGTTCAGATGGAGCACCTCGCTGTTGAGCACGTACGCGAAGAAGCCTCCGAGCGCCATGAAGTCGCCGTAGGCGAAGTTGACGTAGTTCGTGATCCCGAATTGCAGGCTCAGGCCGACCGCCGCGACCGCGAGCACCGACGCGGTGACGAAGCCGAAGCCGACGGACAGCCAGAAGAGCGACATCTACGAAGCCTCCCCGGCGTCCGCAGCCGCCCGTGCGGCACCATGGTGCGTCGACGCAACCACCGTGCGGGCGATGGTGCGCCGGGTCGGCCGACCTGTCCAGGTTGCCGGGTTAAGCGGCATTAATCGGCGATTAGCGGACTTTTCGATCATTTTCGATCGCAGCCCGAAAGGAGGACGAGGTTACGATCGTGCCCGTGCGCATCGTCACGACGTCTCGGCGGCTGCCGCGGCTCTCGACGCAGCTCCTGCTCCTCGAGCTCGCGATCATCCTCCTGACGGTCGGCGTGTCGTCGGTCGTCGTCTACCTCCATTCACGGGGAGACATCGCCAAGCGGGCCGGCGCGGAGTCGCTCGCGATCGCGCAGACGGTCGCGACCGATCAGCAGGTGATCGCGGCCATCACACGACCCGACGGCGCCAGGATCATCGACCCGATCGCCGAGCGCATCAGACGCGCCACCGGCGCGTCCTTCGTCGTCGTCGCGAATCGCCGCGGCATCCGCATGTCGCATCCGAATCCGAAGCTGATCGGCAAGTCGCTGCTCCACGATCCGGGCGAGAATCCGAGGGCGATCTTCGCCGGCGGGACATTCGTCGGCGAGCAGCGCGGGTCGCTCGGCTGGTCGATGCGCGCGAAGGTCCCGATCCGAGACGCAAACGGCCGTGTGGTCGGGCTCGTCTCCGTCGGCGTGCTCGAGAAGGCGATCGCGTCCGAGTTCAGAGAGTCGTTGCCGGTCATCCTCGTACCCCTGCTCGTCGCGCTCACGGTCGCGGTCCTCGGCGCGTTCCTGCTCGCACGGCGCGTGAAGCGGCAGACCTTCGGCCTCGAGCCGGACGAGATCGCCGCTCTCCTCGAGCAGCGGGAGGCGATGCTGCACGGCGTCCGGGAGGGCGCGATCACCCTCGATCCGACGGGGCGGATCACGCTGATCAACGACCAGGCGCAGCGGCTCCTCGGGCTGACCGCGGACGTCGTCGGTCAGCCGGTCGGCGACGTCGTTCCGACGGGTCGTGTGCAGGACGTCCTGCTGGGCCGCGCCTCCGGCCGGGACGAGGTGCTCGTGCTCGGAGAGCGCGTCCTCGTCGCGAACCGGATGCCGGTGGAGGTGCGCGGCCGGCCGATCGGGGCAGTTGTGACGCTGCGCGACCGCACCGAGCTGGACGCGCTCTCACGCGAGCTGCACGACGTGCGCAAGCTCGCCGACGCGCTGCGGGCGCAGGAGCACGAGTTCCAGCACCGGCTGCACGTGATCAGCGGGCTCATCGAGCTCGGCCGCTACGACGACGCCGTGCAGGAGATCAACCGCTCGTCGCTCCTGCACCAGGAGCTCGCCGCGTCGCTCGTCGACCGGGTCGGCGATCCGATCCTTGCCGCGCTGCTCCTCGGCAAGGCCGCGGTCGCGAGCGAGCACGGCGTCAAGCTCGACGTGCACGCCACCGAGCTGCCGCACGAGCTCGAGGACGTCCGTTCGCTCGTCGCGATGCTCGGCAATCTCATCGACAACGCGCTCGAGTCGGCCTCCGACGGCGGCGGGGGCGGACACGTGGACGTCGTGCTGCGCGTCGAGGGAGCGGAGCTCGTGATCGCCGTCCACGACTCGGGCCCAGGCGTCGACCCGGCGCTGACCGAGGAGATCTTCCGCGACGGCTTCACCACCAAGGTCGCGCGCGGCGGCCAGCAGAAGCGCGGCCTCGGCCTCGCGCTCGTGAGCCAGGAGGTGCACCGCCGGCGCGGCACGATCGAGGTCGAGAACGTCGACGGCGCACGCTTCACCGTGCGGATGCCGCTGCGCTCGCTCGAGGAGATCCCGTCGTGATCAGGACACTCGTCGTCGACGACGACTTCATGGCCGTCTCCGTGCACCGGGAGTTCGTCGAGCGCCTCCCCGGCTTCGAGGTCGTCGGCGAGGCGACGACCGGTCGCGAGGCGCACGCGCTCGTGGAGCGGTTGAAGCCCGACCTCGTGCTCCTCGACATCTATCTGCCCGACGAGAACGGGATCGAGCTGATGCGGTCGCTGCGTGCAGGCGCCTCGCCGCCGGTGGACGTCATCGCGATCACCTCGGCGAAGGACGTCGACGTCCTGAGGGACGCGATGCACCTCGGCGTCGTCCACTACATCGTCAAGCCGTTCACGTTCGTCACGTTCCGCGAGCGGCTTGAGTCGTACGCCGAGGCTCGGCGCCGCCTCGCCGACATGCGCCATGCCGAGCAGCGCGACATCGATCGGCTGTACGGGCTGCTGCGGACGAGCGGCGACGCGTCCTCCCGAAGGGCATCTCACCGCCGACGCTGACCCTCGTCGCCTCGCTCCTCCGCGACTCGCGCGATGCCCTCTCGACCTCGGAGGTGGCCGCGCGCGCGGGGATCAGCCCCGGCGTCGCGCGACGGTACCTCCGCTTCCTCGCCGACTCGGGCGCCGTCGACTTCAGCCTTCGCTACGGCGCCGCCGGGCGGCCGGAGCACCTCTACCACTGGACCGCGACCTCGAGCGTGCTCTGAGTCAGACCTCGGCGGCCGCGCCGGCGCCGAGGACGCCCGCCGCGAGGAGGCGCTCGATCTCCTCCGCGCCGTACCCGAGCTCCTCCGCCACCTCGACGGTGTGCTCGCCGAGACGCGGGGGATTGCGCCGGCCGTGCAGGCGCCGCCCGTCGAGCTCGAGCGGGAGCGCCGGGACCCAGGTGGCCGTGCCATCCTCGAGTGCGACATCGACTCTCGCCTCGGGCCGCGAGAGGTGCGGATCGTCGAAGAGCTCGTCGGGACGGCGGATGGGGGCGAAGCCGACGCCCGCGGCCTCGCAGAGGCTGCAGATCTCGGCGCGCGTACGGCGGCCGAGGGTCGCGGCGAGCTCGGGGAGAAGCCGCGCGCGCGCTGCGACGCGGAGCAGGTTCGTGGCGAGCGCCTCGTCGGCGGCCAGCTCGATCAGCTCGAAGGCCTCGCAGAACGCGCGCCACTGGCCGTCCGTGACGACGGCGACGAATACGCCCTCGTCGTCGCGCGTCTCGAACACGTCGTAGACGCCCCACCCGGAGTCCCGCACCGGCATCGGGCGGGGCGCCTCGCCGGTGATCGCGTACTTCGCCATGTGCTGCGCGACGAGGAACGCGTTGTTCTCGAAGAGACCGGCCTTGACGAGCGCGCCGCGACCCGTGCGCTCGCGCTCGTACAGCGCCGCGATGACCCCGGTGACCGCGAAGACGGCGCCCATGAGGTCGTTGACGGAGGCTCCGGCGCGGAGCGGCTGCCCCGGCGGCCCCGTCATATAGGCGAGCCCGCCCATCATCTGCACGACCTCGTCGAGGGCGAC
>JAGWRZ010000048.1 GCA_028876365.1 Acidobacteriota bacterium
GAGCAGTTCCTGCACGACAAGGGGCTCACGAACTACTGGGGCTATTCGTCGATCGGCTATCTCGCGCCGCACGCGCTGTACGCGGCGACCGGAACGCGCGGCGAGCAGGTGCGCGAGTTCAAGGGGATGGTGAAGGCGCTGCATCGTGCGGGGATCGAGGTGATCCTCGACGTCGTCTACAACCACACGGCCGAGGGGAACCATCTCGGCCCCACACTCGCCTTCAAGGGCGTCGACAACCAGAGCTATTACCGCCTCGTCCCCGATGCGCCGCGCTTCTACGAGGACTTCACCGGCACCGGAAACTCGCTCAACGCGGCGCACCCGTCGGTGTTGCGGCTGATCATGGACTCGCTGCGCTACTTCGTCATCGAGTGCCACGTCGACGGCTTCCGGTTCGACCTCGCCTCCGCGCTCGCACGCGAGTTCTACGAGGTCGACCGTCTCTCGACGTTCTTCGACACGATCCACCAGGATCCGGTCATCTCGCAGGTGAAGCTCATCGCCGAGCCGTGGGACGTCGGCCCCGGCGGGTACCAGGTCGGCAACTTCCCCGTCCTCTGGGCCGAATGGAACGGGCCCTACCGCGACACGATGCGGGACTTCTGGCGCGGCAGCGGCAACCTCGGCGCGTTCGCATCGCGCTTCACCGGCTCGAGCGATCTCTACCAGGCGGACGGACGGGATCCGTTCGCGTCGATCAACTTCGTCACGGCGCACGACGGCTTCACCCTGCGCGACCTCGTCTCGTACAACGACAAGCACAACGAGGCGAACGAGGAGGAGAACAAGGACGGCACCGACGACAACCGGTCGTGGAACCACGGCGTCGAGGGAGACACCGACGACCCCGAGATCGCTGCCGTGCGCGCGCGGCAGCAGCGCAACTTCCTCGTCACGCTCCTTCTCTCGCAGGGCGTCCCCATGCTCCTCGGAGGAGACGAGCTCGGGCGCACGCAGCACGGGAACAACAACGCGTGGTGCCAGGACAACGAGATCTCGTGGTTCGACTGGGACGCCGCGGACGACTCGCTGGTCTCGTTCGTGCGCGGCGTGATCGCGTTTCGCCGCGAGCATCCCGTCTTCCGTCGCGAGACCTTCCTCACCGGCACCGAGACGCGCGGCAGCGGGCTGCCCGACGTCTGGTGGTTCCGGCCCGACGGCAGGCGCATGACGATGCGCGACTGGCAGCAGCAGCCGGGGCGGACGCTCGGCGTGTTCCTCAACGGCCTGGAGATCCCGTCACGCACCGCGCACGGCGAGGAGATCGTCGACGCGTCCTTCCTCCTCCTCTTCAACGCGCACTTCGAGCCGGTGACCTTCACCCTGCCGGCGCGGCGATTCGGCGCCCGCTGGGAGCTCGTCCTCGCCACCGGGGCGGGTGGGCCCGACGATCCCGTCGCGGCGCGGGCGGAGGTGGCGGTCGAGGCGCAGTCGCTCACCGTGCTGCGGCGCGTCTAGGTTTTCCGCCGCCTCCGGCGGCGCATATCCGGAGGATGAACGAATGGCCCGCTTCCGAGCACGCGCGGAGGGCGATGCAGCTCGAGGCGACGATGCGCGTCCTCGACACGGTGGACGAGCTCCGGCGGGAGGTCGACGCTCTCCGGGCCGAGCTGCCGGCACGCCGCTCCGTGCCGGTGGGGGTCCTCCTCCGCGTCACCGCCGAGGCCGGCGTCCTCGTCGCCGTCGCGGTGGTCGCCGGCGCGGGCGGCTTCCGCCCGTTGCTGACGGTGGCTCTGATGGCGGCGACGCTCGCATGCGTCGTCTCGTCCGAATGGCTCGCGTCGAGGAGCGCGTACGTGCCGCGCTCGTTCGGCTTCGCGCAGGCCGCGCGGCCGGTCGTGGCGGATCCGCCTCCCGAGTCGCCCCTCGAGTCGGACGCGTGGGAGCGCGGCTTCCTCCCCGAGTCCGAGCCTGCGCGTCTTTGAGCGCGAACGGCGGCGGGCCCGAAGAGCACGTCCGGATCGTTCTCCGCCCGCTCGGCAGCGCACTGCCGCTCGGGTTCTTCTCGTTCGGGATCGGCATGCTCCTGCTCGGCACGCAGGCGATCGGATGGATCCCGGTGCACGAGCAGAAGGACGTCGGGACGATCGTCGTCGCGTTCGTCTTTCCGCTCGAGCTCCTCGCCACCATCGTCGCCTTCCTCGCGCGCGACACGCTCGGCGCCACGACGCTCGGCCTCTTCACGACCTCGTGGCTCGCGCTCGGCTGGGGAGAGATCGCGCAGACGCCCGGTCAGAGGAGCGTGGCGACGGGCATCTATCTCTTCGGCTTCGCGACCGTCGCGCTCCTGCTCGCGATCATGTCGACGCTCGGCAAGCCGTTCTTCTCGGTCGTGCTGGGCGTCGCGGCGGCGCGCATGGTGCTCGCCGGCTACTACGAGACCGGCGCCTCGCCCGCGTGGGACCGAGTTGCGGGGGGATTCGGCATCGCGCTCGCGGCGCTCGCGCTCTACGGCGGGACGGCGCTCGCGCTCGAGGACGCACGGCACCGGGAGGTGCTGCCGCTCTTCCGCCGCGGCGCGGCCGACCGGGCATTCCACGGCTACGAGGAGCAGCTCTCCCGGCTGGAAGCCGAGCCGGGCGTGAGGCAGCAGCTGTAGCGGCCGGACCGGTTTCGCCCGGCGCCCCCTCTAGCAGGGGAAGGGAAACGAGGAGGCGCCGGACATGGTGGAAACCGGTATTCGGGAGGGTGCGACCATCACATCATCCGGAGATGAGCGGGGCTTAAGACCCGTGTAGGCGAAGTGTGAGGATCGCGCCGCCGCCGGGCGCCTCGTCGGCGACGACGGTGCCGCCGTGCGCCTCCGCGACCTCGCGGACGATCGCGAGCCCGAGCCCGGATCCGGGAAGCGAGCGCGCGGCCGCCGAGCGGTAGAAGCGGTCGAAGATGTGCTCGCGGTCCTCCACGGCGATCCCGGGGCCGTGGTCGCGCACGCGCAGCTCGCCGTCGGCGAGCGTCACCTCGACGCTCGAGCCGGGCGCGCTCCACTTGCCCGCGTTCTCGAGGAGGTTCCACACCGCGCGCTCGAGGCGGTCACTCGAGCCGGTGAGCGTCGTCGTCTCGAGCTGCATCTCGAACACGAGGTCCGGGAAGCGCGCGCGGGCGCGCTCGACGACGCGGTCGACGAGCTCGTCGAGTCGAAACGTCGTCTTCTCGAGCCGCGGGTCGCCGCCGCGCGCCAGCTCGAGCAGGCCTCCGATGAGATCGCGCATCTCGTGCGCCTCGCGGTTCAGGTCCTCGAACAGGCGCTGCCGCGCAGCGGGGTCGAGGCGCTCCTGCTGCTTCAGCACCTCGATGTTCGTCTGCATGCTCGTCAGCGGCGTGCGCAGCTCGTGCGACGCGTCGGCGACGAAGCGGCGCTGGGTCTCGATCGCGTCCTCGAGCGCGACGAGCATCGTGTTGAAGGCCGTGCCGAGGCGGGAGAGCTCGCCGCGGCCGCCCTCGGGAACGCGCTCGCTCGGATCCCCGGTCTTCGCGATCCGCTCCGCCGCAGCGGTGAGCCGGCGCACGGGCGCCAGCGTCGCACGGGAGACGAACGCGCCGGCGAGAGCGGCGGCGCCGACCCCGCCGAGCGAGACGAGGAAGAGGATGAGCCGCAGCCGCGAGAGGTCGTGATCGATGTAGCCGACGTATCGCGAGACGATCACGGCTCCTCCGCCGCCGAGCGGCGCGACGATCTGACGGATGTGGTACCCGGAGATGGTCGTGTTGCGGAAGAAGCCGCGCTGCGTGCCCGATGCCACGGATCGGACCGCCGAGTTGACGGGAATCACCACGCCGGCCGCGAGCGAGCCGTCCGGATTGACGAGGGTGACGGCGTCTCCGCCGTACGGGCCGGGGCCGCGGAACGCCTCGCGCGGGTCTTGTGCATGCTGCGCGAGCTCGTTGTCCACCTGCGAGTAGAGCTCGTGCCGCATGACGAAGTACGTCGTCGTCGACGCGGCCGCGACGACGATGGCGACGACGACGGCCGCGACGAGCGTGAGTCGGAGCTTGAGGCTCATTGTTCGCGGAGAACGTAACCGGTGCCGCGCACGGTGTGGATGAGCCGGGGCTCACCCTCCGCTTCGAGCTTGCGCCTCAGGTAGCCGACGTAGACGTCGAGCGCGTTCGACGAGTGGCTGAAGTCGTAGCCCCACACGCGCTCGTAGATGAGCGAGCGTGGCAGCACCTGGCGCGCGTTCCGCATGAAGAGCTCGAGCAGGTGCGCCTCCGTCGTCGTCAGCTCGAACCGCCGTCCGCCGCGGCGTGCGTCCATCGAGCCGAGGTCGAACGCGAGGTCGGCGAACCGCAACACGTCCGCCGGCTCCTTGTCGAGCGCGCGCCGGAGAAGCGCGCGCAGGCGCGCGAGCAGCTCTTCGAGCGCGAACGGCTTCGGGAGGTAGTCGTCGGCGCCGGCGTCGAGTCCCTCGACGCGATCGCCGACCGCCTCGCGCGCGGTGAGGAGGAGGATCGGCACGCGGTTTCCTTCGCGGCGGAGGCGGCGCGTCACGTCGAGCCCGTCGAGGCCCGGCATCATGATGTCGAGCACGACGGCATCCGGCGTCCGCTGTTCGATCGCGGCGAGCGCGCCGTCGCCGTCGGAGGCGAGCTCGACCTCGTAGCCGGCCAGCTGGAGCGCCCGCTCGAGCGCTTCGCGGACGGCCCGGTCGTCATCTGTCACGAGAACGAGCATGCTCGAAGACAGTGTGCCCGCAGAGGTGAGACCCGGCTAAGAGCGTAGAATCCCGCCATGCCCAGATACCTGATCGTTCGGAGCTTCGACGTCACCGAGGATCAGATGCCGTTCATCGGACGGCGGTCGCGCGAGCTGATCGAGGACGGCTACCCCGAGGTGACCTGGGAGCACAGCCACGTCGTGGTCGACGACACGGGCGTCGTCCGAACCTTCTGCGTGTACGACGCGCCGACCGAGGAGATCGTCCGCGAGCACGGCCACAAGCTCGGCAAGCACACGCTCGACGCGGTCTACGAGATCGCCGGCGACGTCACGCCCGCGGACTTTCCGCCGGTCTAGGGTTACGGGCCGAGCCCGAGGATCTGCGCGTCGTCGACGTGCAGGTACGCCTGGGTCGCCACGGCGAGCCGTTGCTGAAGGCGTCGCCTGAGGTCGCCGTCCGCGGCGAGTGAGAGCGCCTCCCGGTAGAAGGTCATCGCCCGGTCCTTCGCCCAGCCGCGCTCGGCCTGCTCCGCCGCCGCGACGAAGTAGCGAAGCGCGCGCTCGCGGTCGCCCGCGTCGCGCCAGTGGCGCGCGAGCGCGGCGCCCGCCTCGCCGACCTCGGCCGTCGATTCCTCGAGGAAGAGCGCGAAATGCTCGTGCCGCTCGCGCCTGCCTGCACGGGGCAGCAGGTCGTACGCGACGTCGCGGATGAGGACGTGGGTGAACATGTACTGCTGGTCGCCCTCGATCGCCGACGTCGCCTCGCGGCGGATGAGGTCGCGCCGCTCGAGGGCGGCGAGGAGATCCGTCAGCGCGCCGGGGTCGGCGCCCATCCGCTCGAGGGCGCCGCGCCAGAAGACCTTCCCGCCGACGGAGGCGTCGAGGACGAGCGCGCGCTCGGCCGGCGGCAGCGCGTCGAGCCGCGCCGCGACGAGGCCGAGGATCGTGGTCGGCAGCTTTCGCTGTGCGCCGTTCGTCGTCTCGGCGACGGTGGCGGCGAGCTGCTCGATGAAGAGCGGGTTGCCGGCCGCCGTCCTCGCCAGCTCGGTCGCACGGTCGCTTCTCGCCGCGAGGCGCTCGGCGGCGAGCGCGCGCGCGTCCTCGGGGGAGAGCGGCTGCAGCGGGACGGCGCTGTAGGCGGGAAGGCCGCCGCCCCAGCCCGGTCGCGTGTCGAGGAGCTCCGGGCGGGCGAGAGCGACGAGCAGGATCGGCAGGTCGCGCAGGCGGGCGGCGAGCAGCTCGACGAGGTCGAGGAGGCTCGCGTCCGCCCAGTGCAGGTCCTCGAACACGAGCAGCGTCGGCCGGTCGCGCGCGACCGCTTCGATGAAGAGACGGATCGAGAAGAAGAGCGTCTCGCGGTCTGCCACGGACGCCTGGGGCGTGAGGCCGATCAGGATCGCGAGGTGGCCCGCGACCTCGGCGGCTGCGCTCGGTTCCACCATCGTCGCGACCTTCGCGTTCAGCTTGGCGAGCGCGGCGTCGGTCGTGTCGCTCTCGTAGATGCCGCACAGCTGCTTCAGCTGGCTCGCGAAGGCGCCGTACGCGCTGCTCTCGCGATACGGGAGGGTGCGGCCGCGGACGGTGAAGCCGCCCAGCCCCTCGACCACCGCCATGAACTCGGCCGCGAGGCGCGTCTTTCCGAGCCCGGCCTCACCGAGGACGGTGACGAGGTGCGGCATGCGCTGCTCCGTCACGCGCGTCCACGTGTCGCGCAGAAGCGCGATCTCACGCTCGCGTCCGACGAACGTGCTCGAGAGGTCGCGCTCGTCCGAGTTCGCCTGGACGGCGATCCACGCGCGGACCTTCTCCGCCTTCCCGCGCGCGACGAGCTCGTCCGCGTCGGCGTACTCGATCGCATCCCGCGTCGCCCGGTAGGTGACCTCGCCGACGAGGACGCCGTCGACGGGGGCGGCCTGCTGGAGGCGGGCCGCGGTGTTGACGACGTCGCCGGCCACCATCGCCTCGCCGTGGGAGGGCCGTGCCCCGAGCGTGACGAGCGCCTCGCCGGTGTTCACCGCGACGCGGATCCCCTCCACGCGGTCGCGGACGGCGAGAGCGGCGCGGACGGCGCGCTCCGCGTCGTCGCCGAACGCCGTCGGGGCGCCGAAGACAGCCATGACCGCGTCGCCGATGAACTTCTCGACGACGCCGCCGAACGACTCGAGCTCTTCGCGGACGGCGCGATGGTAGGGCTCGAGAAGGGCCCGGACGTCCTCCGGGTCGAGCTGCTCCGCCTGGCTCGTGAACCCGACGAGGTCGACGAAGACGACGCTGACGATGCGGCGCTCCTCCTCGACGTGCTCGCCGGCGAGCGGCTCGCCGCAGGCGAAGCAGAACCGGGCCTCCGGCGGGTTCTCCTGATCGCATGCGGCACACCTCGCCATGGGGGAAGCGTACGACGGCGATGATGGGGCCGTGGGCCGCCCCCTTCGACTCGTCCTCGGCGGAGTCGCCGCGCTCGTGATCGCGGCGGCGCTCGTCGTCCCCGTCGTCGACCGCGGCGGGCCGTCCAAGGCCTGCTCGATGGCGCTCTCCTACCGCGGGCACCCATATGCCGTTCGCCCCGTGCCGGAGAGCGCGCTCGTCCAGGCCGTGTCGATCGGCGTGGGAGTCGTCCACGGCTGCGGTTCGAGCCCGCAGAACGTGAACATCCGTTCGCTCCTCGGTGTCCGCCCGTCGGTCGCCGTGGCGCTCGAGGGCGATCAGTCGTCGGTCTACGTCCGGCGCGGCGTTTGCCCGGCGCTCGCGGCCCGGGCGCTGGCCACGTGCTTGA
This sequence comes from Acidobacteriota bacterium, assembly GCA_028876365.1. Taxonomy (GTDB): domain Bacteria; phylum Actinomycetota; class Thermoleophilia; order Gaiellales; family Gaiellaceae; genus Palsa-739. The sequence goes on from JAGWRZ010000048.1 coordinate 7,437, forward strand.
AGCGGTAGCGTTTGGTCCGGCTATGGGCGCCCGAGGCCCACGCGGCGAAAACGAACGCGACGACTGGTTCGACGACGTCGAGCCCACGCGCGCGCTCGAGAGCGATCCGCCGAGCGCCGAGGACGACTGGCTCCTGCCGCTCGCGCCGGCGAGGCCCGGGCCGGAGCTGCAGTGGAAGCGCATCGCGATCGTCGGCGGAGCGGTGCTCGTCGTCCTCATCGCCGGGCTCGCGGCGGGCGGCGTCTTCAGCGGGAGCACGAGGCCACGGTCGGCATCGCTGCCCCCCGTCACCGTCCCGTCGCCGGCGACGACGTCGAATGCGACGCCGTCGGTGACGGTCCTCCCGACGACGACGCTCAAGCCGGGCGACAGCGGCGCGCAGGTCAAGGCGCTCCAGCGCGCGCTGAAGTCGCTCGGCTATCCGGTCGGCGCGGTCGACGGCCAGTACGGCCCTGCGACGAAGACGGCGGTCGCCGCGTTCCAGCACGCGTCGAACCTCACCGCCGACGGCGTCTTCGGGCCGAACACGCTGAACGCGCTCATCCGCCGCGCCGGCCCGTGAGCACGTCCCGGTCCTAGAGGCGCGGGAGCACGGTCTCGACGAGTGCGCGCATGCGCTCGAGGGACGCTGCCGCCGTGTCGAGCACGTCGGCGTGGTCGAGCCGCCCGCCGAGGCCCGCCGCGCGGTTCGTGACGAGCGAGATCCCGAGAACCTCCATCCCGGCGGCGTGCGCCGCGATCGCCTCGAGCACCGTCGACATGCCGACGAGGTCGGCTCCCATCGCGCGGTACGCGCGGATCTCGGCGGGCGTCTCGAAGTTCGGGCCCCAGTAGCCGGCGTACACGCCCTCCTTCAGGCTCGGGTCGAGCCTGCGGCAGAGCGCGCGCAGGCGGGCCGAGTAGAGATCGCTCAGGTCGACGAAGGCGCCGCCCGTGAGCGGCGAGGCCCCGGTGAGGTTGATGTGATCGGAGAGCAGGACGAGGTCGCCGGGCGCGAGGTCGTCGCGGATCCCGCCGGTCGCGCTCGTGAGGACGACGGTGCGGCAGCCCGCTGCGGCCGCCGTCCGCACCGCGTGCGCGACGCGGTCGACGTCCCGCGACTCGTAGTAGTGGGAGCGGCCCGTGAACGCGAGAACGCGCACCTCCCCCGCGCGCAGCGAGAGCGCGAGGGCGCCGTGCCCGGCGACGGTCGGCTGCGAGAAGCCGGGAAGCCCGGCGACCGCGGTCTCGGCGTTGCAGGGAAGGCCGCCGACGGCGTCGACCCAGCCCGAGCCGAGCACGATCGCGACGTCGTGCTCGCCGAGCCTTCGTGCCGCAGCGGCCGCGTCGGGCACTTACGCTCGCCGGCGGGCGAGAGAGATCGCGACGCGCCCGAATACCCGGGTGGCGTACCCCGGGATCTCGACGATCGGATCGCGGTTGTCGTCGGTGAACTCGGCGACGGCGTGCTCCATGCGTGCGCGGATGTCGCGAACGATCTCGCGCAGCCCGAGCTCGTCCAGGCGCACGCCGAGCCGCTTCAGGTTGACGAGGTAGTAGTAGAGCGAGTCGACGTCGGGGCCGTAGGACTCGCGCAGGTGCGCGTCGATCAGGCCGCGCGACCTCTTCGCCTGGCGAAGCATCCTGTCGGCGAGGTCGAGGTAGTCCGTGCAGACCGCGGCGAGCGTCGCTTCTGCCGCCGGGTGGTCGTCGAGGAACGCGTGCGTCGCGAGAACGGCGATGCGGACGTGACGCCCCTCGTCGCGCCTGACGTTCGTCTGCCCTTCGCGCATCCCGGGAAGGTTGAACTCCGCGTACTTGTCGTTGCCCTTCGCCCGGCGGATGACCACGTCGCTGTTGGCGACGACGTCTTCGCTGAGGATCCCGTAGATGAAGATCGCCGTGTAGACGTCCTCGAGCGGGCGCCCGGCGCGCAGAAGCCGTGTCATCTGCGAATCGAAGCGGGCGAAGAGCGTCTCCGCGACGAAGTTGTTGTTCGCACGGGCGACTCGCTCGACGTCGCCGGGCGCGATGCCGAACACCTCGGTGGCGATGCGGAAGAGGCTGCCGCGGTGCATCTTCTCGTCGTGCTCCTGCCCTTGCAGGGCGAGCCGCATCGCGTCGGCGGTGGGCGGGGTCGCGGCCACGATGCGCACCATCCAGTCGTCGACGACGGACTCGGCCCGGTAGATCGTTCCGAAGATGCGCAGCAGCGCCTGTTGCTGCCGGCGGTCGAGGCGGCGGTAGCTGGCTGCGTCGGTCGTGAGGTCGACGCCGTAGGCGTCCCAGACGTTCGCGTTGGCGGCGGCGACGATGTCGTCGAAGGTCTTCCAGGCGCCGTGGATATGCCGCTCGGCGGTCTCGTCGGCGTCGATGAGCGCGTCGATCTCCGCGAGGAGCCTGCCGATCCTTCCTCCCTTCGGCGCGGCCGCTTCGAGCATCGCCTCGGTCGAAAGCGCGTGCCCACTCACGCGTATGACTGTAGTCGCTCGCGTTCCTCGAGGAGTCGTCAGCCGAGATCCTTGAACTTCGGCCACGCGTTCGCCCAGCTCCCGCGCAGGCCCGAGGCCAGCCAGAGCGGCGCGTTCTGCTCGTCGTTCGCGACCTGGAGATGATTGTCGAGGCGCGAGACGAGCCGCACGCCGGCGAAGAAGGGCGTGAGGGATGCGCGGTCGAAGCCGACGCCGAGGACGAACCTCGCCCCTGCCGGCGGGGGCCCCCAATACCAGAAGCCCATGTGACCGCTGTACGCGGTCGGTAACCCGAGCGCGGGCCCGTAGCGGTCGACGGCCCCCGCCTCGCCGTAGTTGCTCGTCAATATCGCTGCATGCGCGCGGAGAGACGCGGGCAGCCGTTTCCACACCGTGGCGATCTCGCGCACGTACGTCGGCCATGCGACGGTCTCGCCGACGTCGTACGCGAACGAGGACGCGTGCAGGTCGTGAAGCGGAGCGACGGGAAGGGCGACTGCGGCAGAGGAGAGCGCCGCCAGGACCATCGCGAGCGCCAGCGCGGTCCTGCGCACCCTTCGACGGCCGCGTCGCAGCCAGCGAAGGGTGGGCTCCGCACCGGCTGCGAGCAGCGCCGGATAGAGGCCTGCGAGGTAGTACACCTTGCCGCCCGTGACGAGAAAGACGACGCCGAGCAGGACGTAGGCGAAGCCCACGGCGCGGGCGAAGCGCAACTCCGGGGCGCGAAAGAGCCGGATGAGCCCCACGATCCAGACCGGGGCGAGAAAGAGGCTGACGATCGCGAGCTGCTCGGGCACGAACAGCCAGCGCGGAGTCGAGCTCCCGGAGGCACCGTTGGCGATCCCCCGGCCGACCGTCAGCTCCGGCCAGCCGTGGCGCGCCTGCCAGACGAGGTACGGCGTCCACATCGCCGCGGCGACGGCGCCGCCCGCCCACAACCATCGCGAGCGAAAGACGTGCCGGGGCCCGGCGACGGCGATCCCTGCGAGGAGCCCGGCGAGGAGGAAGGCGACGAGACCGTCGTCGAGCAGGCCGGCGCCGGCGAGGAGCCCGACGCCGCCCCACAGGCGCTCGTCGCCGCCGCGGAGGATGATCACCACGAGCAGCAGGATCGATGCCGAGGCGAGCAGGTCGAAGGTCGTCGGGCTCAACATGTGGCCCGCGCCGAGCAGAATCAGCGAGGTCGCGATCGAGCCCGCGGCCAGCAGCTGGGCGCCCGGTTCCGCGCCGAGCCGGCGGGCGAGCGCCGCGCTCAGGAGCACGATCACGGCCGCTGCGAGCGCCGCGGGCAACCGCAGGACCGTCACCGAGCCGGGGGCCAGGTCGTTCATCAGCCGGGCCACGAGCGGGACGAACGGAGGCTGGTCGGGATACCCCCAGGCGAGATGGCGTCCGGCCACGAGGAAGTACAGCTCGTCTCGGTGGTAGCCGTACCGCGGCGCGAACGCCAGGAGCACGCCGAACACACAGGCTGCGATCGCGAGCGAGCCCCGGGCGAATCGTGCGTGAACGTGCGTCGTCAACCCCGAAGAGCAAGTCTGGAGCGCTTCGCGAGCGCTGTCCACCTGGTGAGGCCGCGGGCCGCGGACGACGCTCAGCCGGCTTGCTCGGTCGGGCGAACGAGGATCTCGTTCAGCGTCATCCGTCGGGGCCGCGAGACCGCGAAGACGATGACGTCGGCGATGTCCTCCGGCCTGATCGCGAGTCCCTCGACGAACGCCTCGGTTGCTTCTCGGGTCTCGTCGTGGGTGATGTGGCTCGTCAGCTCGGTGGCGACGGCGCCGGGCTCGATCACGGTGACGCGGACCTCCGGTTGAAGCTCCTGGCGCAGCGATTCCGACCAGCCGTTGATCCCCCACTTGGTGGCCGCGTAGACGCCGTTCGTCGGCCGCGCCGTTCTGCCCGCGACCGAGGAGATGTTGACGAGGTCGCCGCCGCCGTCGCGAAGCTGGTCGAGGAAGACCTCCGTCGTGGTGATGGCGCCGAGGAGGTTCGTCTCGACCATCCGGCGATAGTCGTCGCGCTGGCCGGACGAGAACGGCGCGAGCAGCATCAGCCCGGCGTTGTTGACGAGGACGTCGGTTCCGCCCAGCTCCGTCCGGACGCGTTCCGCCGCGGCGACGAGCGAGTCGCGGTCAGTGACGTCCGCCTCGATCGCGAGTGCGCCTTCTCCGGGCTCGGCGGCGAGCTCGTCGATCCGGTCGACGCGGCGGGCGAGCAGCGCGACGCGGTACCCGGCGGCGGCGAGCGCCCGAGCTGTCGCTTCGCCGATCCCGGAGGACGCGCCCGTGATCACGGCCACCTTGCCTCCCGCGCTCACCCGTCGGTCCTTCTTCGGCTCCCGGCGGTCCAAGCGGGCTCTCGCACGGGAAGCAGGCTATCGGCCCCGACCTCGGTATGGCACGCGGCGGATGCCCCCGTGGTAGCGTGAAGCCCGTGCGGCCTGCCGGTCGTTCCCGGCGTGGAGCGTGGCGGGTGTCGGTGGTCGCGCTCGCCTTCGTCCTCGTTGTCGCGGTGCTGATCATCTGGATCAGCGGGGCCGCGCCGCCGACCACCGGGTATGACGCGTCCTATCCGCAGTGCGCCGGCTCGTACCCGTCGAATCCGCTCTTCGGCATCGTCGGTGTCAACGGCGGGCTCGCGAGCGACGCAAACCGGTGTCTCGGCGGTGAGCTGCGCTGGGCGCGCGGGACGCCGGGCCAGAAGCGGCCGATGCAGCCGCCCCTCGCGCTGTACATCGACACCGGCAACCCGGGCGGCCGTCACGTCGCGGACTGGCCGGGCGGCGGCGCCGCTCCGGCCTACGGCTCGTGCAACGGCCTGCTGACCGACGCCTGCTCGTATCTCTACGGCGAGCAGCGCGCGGTCCGCTCCTTCTCTCTGGTCGCCGCATTCGACCCGGTCGCGGCCGAGACCGCGCCCTGGTGGCTCGACGTCGAGCTGGCGGCGAGCTGGGCGGGAACGTATCGGCTGAACATCGCCGCGCTGCACGGCTTCATCGCCGGGCTGCGCAGAGCCGGCGCGACCGGTCCGATCGGGGTCTACTCCACCGGCGCCCAGTGGCGGGACATCACCGGGCTGACGGCGCAGACGACACCGGCGGCCTTCGACGGCCCGCTGCCCGACTGGGTGGCCGGAACCGACGCCACGCTCGCGCAGGCGCGGCAGGCGTGCGCGGGCGGTGGCTTCACCGGCGTCGCGCCCACGCTCGCGCAGTACCGGGCCGGACCGTTCGACGCCGACCTGCGCTGCGCCGGGCGGGCATGAGGCGCTGCACGCCGGCGTCTAGCCGCGGTAGGCCGAGGCCTCGTCGCGCACGAGGCGGACGAGATTGCCGAGGGCGATGTTGACGTCGAGTATGTGCAGGCCGAGCGCAGGGTCGCCGAGCTCCGCCATGAGCGGCCGTTGATCGGGGCTGCCCGGTGTATGCCCGACCTGCAGCCACGTCGCGTTGCCCGACGTCTTGCAGACTGCGGTGTACTCGCCCGGGAACGACACCCAGGGTGTACTCACCTGTGGCGCCGCGCCGGCGCCGAGGAACTGCAGGAAGATCGACGGCACGTACGGATCGAGGAGCGCCTTTCCGCCGACAGGGGCAGCCGGGTTCACGCAGGCGATGGCGATGTCGGCCGCCGGCGCGCGCGGCGCGAGCAGCGTGACTCCGGCGTCGGAGGTCGTCCGGGCGAATTGACTGTTCTTCGGCGGCTTGCTCGCAAAGGTCGAATAGGCGACGACGCATCGGGTCTGCGTTGTCGAGGTGCACAGTGGAATGTGCTTGAAGTCGCCACCGACCGTGCGGCCTTTCGCGACCGTGACATTGCCTCCGAGCAGGATCGCCGAGACGAGACGGCGGCGGAGCGCCGGTCTGTCGTCGACCTGGTCCTGGAGCAGCTTGATCAGGATCGACGCGCCCTGCGAGTGTCCGATGAACACGATTCCGCGACCGTGGTTGTAATGGACGAGATAGGTGTGAAACGCCGAGAGCACGCTGTCGTATGCGATCAGCGCGTCGGCGCGCGTTATGCGGCCGGGATGCTTCAGTGCACTCAGGGTGATCTGCCTGTAGACCGGTGCATAGACACGGCAGATCTGTGAGAACCGCGAGGCCTGCGCGATCGCGACCTCGGCCTGCCGCACTCCGATGGCGAGGTCGGAGTTGATCGTCGACTCGCCGCTGATCGTCGGGTAGACGTAGAAACAGTCGACCTTCGGGTGGCGTGCGACGGCGGCTGGTTCCGGATGAGCCGAGCCGTTGCGCCCGACTGCGGTGGACGTCAGGTCTGCGGTGCAGGGATCGTCTGCCATTCCGGGTCGGCACAGCCACGTGGTCCCGTAGCGGTCGAGCGGGAGGCCGGCGGGCTTCGTGGCGTTCCTCGCCTCCCGTTGCCCGCCGCCGCATCCGCCGAGGAGAGCTGCCGCGGCGACTCCGGCGAGCACGAGCCGCGGCCCCTTAGACGTCGCGCCTCCAGAGGAGGACGGCAGCCGTCGCGATCGTGGCGGCCGTGTATCCGGTGAAGAGCGCCAGGCCGGTCCAGGGCCCGAGTGTGTGGTCGGGGACGCCGAACTGCATGATCGCCTGTCCGGCGTTGCCGGGGAGATACGGCGAGATCGCGTCGTCCCAGCTCGACGGGAGCAGGGTGAGGACGGGCGGGATGACGAACAGGATCGCCACGAATGCCCCGATGCCGCCCGCGGTGTTCCGGACGATCGCGCCGAGGCCAAGGCCGAAGAGCCCGACGAGCGTGAGGTACAAGGCGCCGCCCATGACGACGCGGGCGACGCCGGGGTCGGAGAGAGACAGGGAGATATCGCGGCCGAACAACGTGTGCCCGGCAAGGATCGACTGCGCCGAGAAGAAAGCGACGAGCGTCGCGGGCAGACTGGCGATCAGCGTGATCGTCCCGTACACGCCGACCTTCGCCCACAGGACGGGCAGCCGTGTCGGGACGGCCGTGAACGTCGCGCGAATCATCCCGGTCGAGTACTCGCCGGTGATCATGAGAATCCCCAGCACGCCGAGCGCGAGCTGCGCCACGCCGATGCCGATCACCGTTGTCTCCAGCGGGTTGAAGCCGAGCTTGTCCTGGAGGCTCATCGTCGGCCAGCGCGTCGCGTTTATCAGCGCGGGAACGATCGCGAACACGATCGTCGCCGCGACGCCGACCGCGAATGTGTAGATGGTCGATCGAACCGAGCGGAACTTCGTCCACTCCGACAGCGCGACACGCGCCTGCGTGACGCGACCGATGTCGATCGGTGGATCCGCTGGGAAGGCGACGGCGTTCATGTGCGCTGGTCGTTGCACGGTAGCCGCTGCCCGGCCGAGCGACCGGACTAGCTCATCAGACCCTCTTCGCCTTCAGCAGTGCAGAGTGGAGCGACTGGCCGAAGCCGAAGCTGGTGAACGTCGCACCCGAGACGACGTAGATCTTCGAGAGGTCGAAGTGCGCCTGCAGCGTTTCCTGCCGAAGGAGCGGAATCGCCTGCTGGTTGATGAAGATCGATCGGGACGTGTGATTCGGGAAGACCGGGACGCTGATGGCGATCGGCGTCCGTTTGATCGTCTTCGTCGTGCCGACGGTGGTCGTCGTCTTCTTGACGATCAGCGTCACCTCGACGATGCCCCACTGCTGGGCGCTGCCGGCGGCTCCCGTCACCGTCTTCCTGACGGTGACGACCTGCGCCTTCCGCTTCGGCTTGGCCTTCAGCGCGTGCTTCGCGGAGGCGGCCGCTGCGGTTCCGGCCGGGACCGCCAATGCGATGGCGCCGAGAGCCGCGGTAACGGCTCTTTTCATGCCCGCGCTCCTCGCGGCCGGCGATCGCCGGAGCCGCTCGACGCGCAAACGGTGAGACTCTGACCGCAATCGTGCTCGGGCATCCGAACCAAGTACAGCAGGCGATCCTGGGGATTGGATGAGAAAGCGGTGATGCGTGGCCCACCAGGTCGAAAGGGCCCAGTGCCCCCGCCAAGAATCGAACTTGGGCACGCGGTTTAGGAAACCGCTGCTCTATCCACTGAGCTACGGGGGCGCGGAAGGAGTCTAGAGGGGCGCCTCGAGGGCTCCGAGCGGTCGTGCCGCGCCGCCTTTCACGTAGATTCAGAAGCGTGCTCGACGTCAAGGCGCTGCTCGAGGGGGCCGGCGACGGCGACCTCGACCTCTGGGCCCGCACGATCAACCCGCAGTTCGTGCGCGTGCTGCGTACGATCGGTTTCGACCGGCCGTGGGCGCGCGCCGAGGGCGCGTACCTGTACGACACCGGCGGCAACCGTTATCTCGACCTGCTCGGCGGGTTCGGGATGTACAACGTCGGTCGCAACAACCGGGCCGTGCGCGCAGCCCTCGTCGACGCGCTCGAGCTCGACACGCCCGGCATGCTCGCGATGGGGGTCACGGCGCTTCCCGGCCTGCTCGCGGACGCGCTGATCGCGCGGACGCCGGCGCGGATCGAGCGGTGCCTGTTCACGAGCTCCGGCACCGAGGCGAACGAGGCGGCGCTGAAGCTCGGCCGCGCCGCGACGAAGCGGCCGCGCGTCATCTCCACCGATCACGGCTTCCACGGGCTCACGCTGGGCTCGCTGTCCGCGAACGGGAATCCGGAGTTCACCGCGCGCTTCCAGCCGCTCCTTCCCGGCTTCGAGCGCATTCCGTTCGCCGACCTCGACGCGCTCGAGGAGGAGCTGAGGCGCGAGGACGTCGCCGTCTTCATCGTCGAGCCCGTCCAGGGGAAGGGCATCAACATCCCGCCCGACGGCTACCTCGAGGGCGCGCAGGCGCTCTGCCGGCGCTACGGGACGCTCTTCTGCCTCGACGAGGTGATGACCGGCTTCGGACGCACCGGGAAGATGCTCGCGCTCGAGCACTGGGGCCTCGAGCCGGACATGGTCACGGTCGCGAAGTCGCTCTCCGGCGGGTACGTGCCCGTCGGCGCGCTGCTCATGGCGCGTAGCGTCCACGAGGCGGTGTTCGACTCGATGCCGCACGCGATGTCGCATGGCTCGACGTTCGCACCGAACGAGCTGGCCATGGTGGCGGGGCTCGCGATGCTGAACGAGCTCGACGAGCGCCGGCTCGTCGAGCGCTCGGCCGAGCTCGGCGCCCGCCTGCTCGAGCGGACGCGCGCGCTCGTCGACGAGGTGGACGTCGTGCGCGATGTCCGCGGCATCGGCCTGATGTGGGCGATCGAGTTCGAGGGGGACGGGCTCGCCTACCGGATGCTCGAGCGCGCGCAGCGCGGCCTGTTCGCGCAGCTCGTCGTCGTTCCGCTCTTCACCGACCACCGCATCCTCACGCAGGTCGCCGGCCACGACATGGCGGTCGTCCGCATTCTGCCTCCCTTCGTCCTCGCAGACGACGACGTGGACGAGTTCGCCGACGCGCTGCACGCGACCGTTAAGCACGCGCGGCGCATGCCGCGCTCATTGACGAAGTTCGCGCTGACTGCGGCCGGCGTCCGCTAGATCTCGATGTGGCGTGCCGCGTAGCACGCGCGGGCCCATAGCTCCGCGGTGCCCACGACCTCCGTCGCGATGTCATCATCGGCTTCGGAGATCTCGATCACGACCTGGTGAAGCGACGCCTCGATCGAGTCTCCGAACTCATGGCGCTCTTCGGAGACGATCTGGAACGACGGCGCCAGCGTTCGGAGCAGGCGCGCGAGATCGTCGATCTCCGCGGGCGTCACCGTCCGCCCGGTGAGGACGCCGAAGTTGACGCGGACCTCGAGGCCCGCGCGCTCGTGCCCGTGCACCCGGAAGGCGACGGCGGGGTCGCTCACGCTTCCCTCGGCTCCCAGCGGAACTTCGCGAGCGCGACGCCGACGCCCACGGCCCCCCAGGCGGCGAGGACGCCGATGGCGGTTCCCTGCGACCAGAACGATTGATGGTGGAGATACACGGCGTTGGAGAGGTCGACGAGGTACTTGAGCGGCAGAGCATCGCCGATCGCGCGGAGGAACTGCGGATAATGCCGTGTCGGGCCGAAGGCGCCGGTGAGGAACGCCATCGGGAGGACGATCAGGTTGACGACCGCCGATGACCCTTCGCCGGAGCGGATGAGGCCCGAGAGGCCGACGCCCATCGCGGCGAAGCAGACCGCGCCGAGGACCACGACGAGCACGAGCGAGCCGGCCCGCACCGGAAACGGCGTCCCGAACACTGCCCGGCCGAGGAGGAAGAGCACGACCACCTCCGCGAGAAAGACGAGGATCGTCGAGCTCAGGAGCGAGAGGATGTAGACGGGGGGCGGCAAGGGCGTCGCGCGCAACCGCTTGAGGATCGCCGCCTCGCGGCGGAGCACCAGCGTGATCGAGAGCCCCGCGAACGCGACCATGGCGCAGCCGTATGCGAGGAGCGCGGCGAGGAGCGCCTGCGAGGCGGGCACGCCGTAGATGCGGCCGGAGTAGACCGAGCCGAGAAGGACGAACAGCAGGAGCGGGAAGATGAACGTGAACACCGCCGCCTCGCGCGAGCGCCAGTAGACGAGCTGCTCCGCCTTCAGCTGATGGAGGTAGAGCCTCATTGCCCGTCGTCCATGAGCGCGAGGTACACCTCTTCGAGCGTCGGCCGCCGCACCTCCAGGCGGTCGAGCTCCTCGCCGCGGCCGATCGCTTCGGCGGTGAGCTCGTGCAGGACGCGCGTGGGCTCGCTCGTCCGGACGAGCACCTCCTCGCCGTTGCGGCGATAGCGGATCTCGACCTCCGCGTCGGTCGTCGTCAGCTCGCGCGGCGTGCCGATGCGAACGATGCGTCCCTCGCGCAGGACCGCGACGCGATCGGCGAGCTGCTCGGCCTCGTCGAGGTAGTGCGTCGTCAGGAGCACGGTCTTGCCGAGCGAGCGGAGCGAACGGATCATCTCCCATGCGGCGCGCCGCGCTGCGGGGTCGAATCCCGTCGTCGGCTCGTCGAGGAACACGAGGTCGGGGTCGCCGACGAGGGCGACGCCGAGATCGAGGCGCCGCTTCTGCCCACCCGAGAGCGTCTTCACGCGGGCGTCGCGCTTCTCCGTGAGCCCGACGAGGTCGATCACCTCGTCGACGTCGCGCGGGCGTTCGTAGTAGCCCGCGAACACCGCGTGCGTCTCGCGCACCGTGAGGTTCGGCCACAACTGCGCCTGCTGCAGGACGACGCCGATGCGCTGCCGGAACTCGCGGCCGGGCCGCTGCGGGTCCCAGCCGAGCACCGAGACGTCACCCGCGTCGCGGCGCCGGTATCCCTCGAGGATCTCGACCGTCGTCGTCTTCCCCGCGCCGTTCGGCCCGAGCAGGCCGAAGACCTCGCCCTCCTCGATCTCGAAGTCGACGCCGCGCACCGCCTCGAGCGGCCCGTACGACTTGCGCAGGCCGCGGACGGAGATCGCGCTCACAGCTCGAGCTCGTATGCGCCGGCGGGCGGAAACGGCGACTCGACGCCGGCCAGCTCGAGCACGGCCTGGCCGCAGTCGGGCTGGTGGCCGACGACGACGACCGTCTCGCCGCGGCCGGACGCGGCCGCGCGCACGTCGTCGGCCGAGGCCCCGGGCGCGAGCCGCTCGTCCACCTCCGGCTCGCCGAGGCCGAGCGCGGCGGCGGTCTCCCGCGCGCGCAGCAGCGGGCTCGTGACGATCGCGTCCGGGGCGAAGCCGGCATCGCGGAGCCGATCGCCGAGCGCGCGCGCGTGCTCGCGGCCCTCCGGCGTCAGCTGCCGCAGCTCGTCGGGCTCTCCCGGCGCGGCTTCGGCGTGGCGGACGATGAGAAGGCGCATTGCGCGAAACGATAGTGGCGCGGCGCCGAGGGCCTCGCCGGTCCGGAGTCCCCTCGACACCGCGATCCCGAAAGAGTCGCTTCTCCCCGCTTCTGCGCCGTCGCCGCCGGCGGCGCGGAGACACGCGGGTAGAGTCGGCGCATCGCCGCCTCTTTCCGCTACGTCGTCTGCGACGCCTTCACGGACGTTCCGCTCGCCGGGAACCAGGTCGCCGTCTTCACGGACGCGCGCGAGATCCCCGAGGAGCAGCTGCAGAAGCTCGCGCGCGAGATGAACTTCTCCGAGACGGTGTTCGTGTTTCCGCCGCAGGCGGACGGGCACGTCCGCGTGCGCATCTTCACGCCGGCGAACGAGCTTCCATTCGCGGGACACCCCATTCTCGGGGCGGCGTTCGTGCTCGGCGGGCCGCTGCAGCTCGTGGAGATCCGGCTCGAGACGGGAGCCGGCGTCGTGCCGGTGCGCCTCGAGCGCGAAGGCGCGCAGATCGTGTTCGGCTGGATGGTGCAGCCCGTCATGGCATGGGAGCCGTTCCACCGGCGCGATGAGCTCCTCGCGATCCTCGGCGCAGGTGCGGCATCCCTCCCGGTCGAGCTGTACCGGCAGGGCCCTGGGCACGTGCTGGTCGAGCTCGAGTCGCCGGACGCGGTCGCGTCGCTCCGGCCGGACCTCGGCGCGCTCGCGCGGCTCCTTTCCGAGGGCGTCGACTGCTTCGCGCGGGACGGTCGCCGCTGGAAGTCGCGCGTGTTCGTCCCCGGCGCGGGCGTGGACGAGGATCCGGCCACCGGCTCGGCGGCCGGGCCGCTCGCGCTCCACCTCGCGCGGCACGGGCGCATCGCGTTCGGCGACGAGATCGAGATCGCGCAGGGCGCGGAGATGGGACGGCCGTCCACGCTGTACGCGGTCGCGCAGTCGGAGACGCATGTCGAGGTCGGCGGCTCGGCCGTCGTCGTCGCCCGCGGCGAGTTCCGCCTCTAGGGGGCCGGTGCCAGGCACGGAAACGCGATCGTGACCTGATGCGCCGCGGCCGAACGCGGTTCGTCTCACTCTCGTGACACTGCTGTATGCGTACCTGGTACCGGCCTGGCGCCTTTTTTGGACTAGTCGAGCCAGGCGACGCCGGAGATGTCGGGCAGCTCGGGGGCGAGGGAGCGCCAGAAGACGCCGCCGTTCGTCGAGACGTACAGCCGGTTCCGCGCGGCGAAGAGCATCCGGTCGGGATCGTCCTCGGCGACCGCGACAGCGAACCCGGCCGGAAGACCACCGCCCGCCTCGCGCCAGGTCGCGCCCGCGTCGTTCGAGATCGCGAGCGGCGGTCGCCGCTCGACGAGCGCGACGATCGTCGCGCCGCAGCGGGCGGCGGCGACGACCCGCGGCAGCTCCACCGTCGGCACCGGCGCCGCCGGGAGCTCCGCCCCCGCGCCGAGCACCGTCTCCTCCTCGACGTCGACGAGCAGCACGCCGTCGACCGTCTCGACGGCTGCGATCACCGCAGGAGGTCCGAGACGACCCTCGCCGCCCGCCGGGCGGCCTCGAGCGGCTCCGCGCCTTCCGAGCGCAAAACGAGATAGGCGGCGCCGAACATGTCGCCGGCGCCGGTCGGATCGCGGTCGACCGGGTCCGCCTCGACGAGGACGCCGTTCACCGTCGCTCCGCGCGCACCGTGCGTGACGATCAGCTCCGGCACCTCGAGCGGTCCCGCGGCCTCCGCCTCCTCGTCGGCGAGCTTCAGCATCGCCACGTGCCGAAGCTGGCCGCGGTCGAAGTCGCCGTCGAGCGTGAGCGGCCCGGGACGCGGGACGCGCACGAGGCCGTGACCGTCGAGCAGCACGCGGCGACCGTCAGCGACCCACTCGACGTCGATCTCGCCGCGAAGAAGCGGCGCGACGTGAAGCCAGTCGACGCCGTCGAGATCGAGCTCGTCTCGTCGCCACGGATCGCCGACGACGTCGACGGCCATCGTCCGCCTTCCGTCCGCGTCGTACGAGAACGAGAAGGTGGTCGTCTCCTCACCGACGACGAGGTGGAAGGGAAGCTCGAGCGCCTCGAGTCGCCGCGTGAACTCGACCGCATCGCGCTCGCCGCACTTCGCGACGATGCGCGCCTTCGCGCCGAGCGCGCGCAGCGCACGCGCACTGTGCCACGGCGGCCCGCCGATCTCCGGCGGGCCGCCGGCGATGATGTCACGCGAGAGCTGTCCGACGACGGCGAGCGACATTCGTCACCGACTTGAAGAGGAGTGTGAGAGCGAACGCCGCGGCGAAGCTCGGCAGCGACGCGGTGAAGCTGACGCTCTCCGGATGCGTATGCGCGACGAGGCGAGTCCACCATGCAGGCCCGACGGGCGACAGCCACTGATACAGCCCGAAGCCGACGAGCCATGCGGCGAGCGCACCGAACCGCCATTCGGTGTCGTTGAAGACGTTCTCGGCCGTGTAGTGCGCTCGTTCGCTCAGCCAGTCGGCGACGAGGACGCCGAAGAGCGGGACGAAGAACGAGCCGAGCAGGTAGAGGAAGTTCTGGTAGTTGCCGAGGTCGAGCGCGAGCGCGAGACCCGTCGCAACGGCCGAGACGAGAGTGATCAACAGGCGCTGGGACAGACGGGGCACGAAGTTCTGGAGCGAGACCGCGGTCGAGTAGATGTCGGCGAACGCCTTCTCGCTCTCGTCGACCGTGATCGCGACGAGGGCGGCAAACGCTACGCCGCCCGCCGCCGCGACGGCGGCCGGCAGCGCCTGCGCGTCGGAGACGCCGCGTGCGAGCACGATCAGAATGCCGAGGCCGATGCACCAGACCGTCGGGACGAAATAGCCGAAGCCCGCCCCGAGCGCCGCGCCTCGCCGGCTGCGAGAGAAGCGCGTGTAGTCGGCCGCGAGCGGCGTCCACGAGACGACGCTGCCGATGACGAGGTCGACCGCCTGTCCGAACGACGGGAACCCTCCCTTTCCGGGGCGAGCCCAGAACGCGTGCAGATGCGACTTCGAGATCGCCCAGTACGTGAGGTACGCCATCGAGAAGAGAAGCGCCCACGAGGCGAACTTGCGCAGATAGCGGCGCACGAAGCCGATCGGCCCGAGCATCCCGAGCGCCCAGCTGAGAGCGCCGAATGCGAGCGTCCAGAGCCACTTTCCCTGCCAGTGGAAGAGACGCTCCGACAACGCCCCTGCGGCCGTCGCGATGATGATCAGCTCGAACGTCGACCAGCCGATGTTCTGCGCCACGTTCAGGCCGGTCGGCAGGTACGAGCCGCTGCGGCCGAGCGGTGCGCGCAACAGCACCATGCCCGGCACGCGGGCGTCGGCACCGATGAGCGCCGCGATCCCGAGCAGCACGTTGCCGGCGATCGCGCCGACGACGATCGCGAGCAGGGCATCGCGCAGCGACAGCGCCGGGACGAGCAGGGCGCCGATGACGATGACGAGCAGCGACACCGAGAGATTGCCCCAGAGGAGCGTCGAGTCGAGCCCGCTGAGAACGCGGAGCCGATCGGGAACGGGCTCGACGCCCCAGCTGGGTGTGGCTTCCTCCATGCCGAGGTAGGCTATGCACTCGATGAAGCGTCTCGCGTTGCTCATCGTCGCGTCCGGCGTGCTCGCCGGGTGCGGCGGCACCAGCAGGCTGTCGAAGACCGCGTACGAGCAGAAGCTCCAGACCGACGGAAAGGCGGTGCAGTCGCAGCTGGCCGCGTTGAGCAAGTCGCCGCCGAAGACGCTCGCGCAGCTGGCCACGCGCGTCGACACGATCGAGACGGTGGTGAAGAAGATGGCCGACGATCTCTCGTCGATCAAGCCGCCGTCGGACGCGGAGGCCGACAACACAGCCATCGTCGCCGGCCTGAAGCGCATCGAGTCCGGAGCGGAAGAGGTGAAGGCGAACCCGACCGCGGCCCAGGCGATCGTCGCCAAGATCGAGAAGGCGCCGGAGCTCGAGGCCGCGAACAAAGCGGTCGCCGACCTGAAGTCGAAGGGCTACCAGGTCGGGGTCATCGGCCTGCCGTGAGCTCGGCGAGCCGCCGGGCGTGGGCGCTCACCGCCTGCTCGAGGGCGTATGCGTCCCGCTCCATGGCGAGACGCAGGCGGCGGATCTCGCCGCAATCTGCCGGGAGCGCCTCGGCGACCTGAACGCGGACGGTGTGCGAGGCGAGCTCGAGGTGAAGCCGCCGGATCTCGTCCGCGAGCGCGTCGAGCTCGTCGTCGGGCTCTTCGGCGGCCATCACGTGCGCGCGAGCCGCGCCTCGGCCTCGGCGGCTCGCTCGTCCCTCTCGACCTTCTCTCCGGCGACGAGCTCCTCGCAGACGCGATGCGCGATCGCGGCCGCGAGCAGCGGGATGACGAACACGAGCACGCGGTAGATGTCGATCTGCGACGTGTACGACACGTTCAGCCAGACATAGACGCGGTCGGACGAGCCGGCGATGAACACGAGCAGCACCCACGTCACGATTCCGATGCCGAGCGCCGTGCGCAGCGGGTTGTCGCGAGGCCGCTCGACGAGGTTGTGGAACGCGGTGTCACCGGTGATCTTGCGCTCGATCGCCGGCCACAGGTAGAGGAAGCCGAAGACGACGAGCGGGAAGGCGACGCCGCCCCAGAACGGATTCGGGACGAGGGTGTACTTCCCGATGACGAGGTCGAAGCTCGGAACGAGCCGGAGAGCGCCGATCAGCCAGCCGAGATACCAGTCCGGCTGCGCCCCGTTCGTCGAGACGTATGTGTGGAACGGGCCCCAGAGCCAGATGGGATTGATCTGAACGAGGCCCCCGAGGAGAAAGAGGACCCCCGCGGTCGCGAACATGAGCCCGATGGAGCGCGGCGCCTGGCCGGGATACGCGGGCACGCCGCGCACCGTCCGCTCCGTCTCGGTCGCCGTCTGCCGGAACTGGGTGTGGTGCCGCATCGCGACGAGCAGCACGTGCACCGTCAGCAACGTCCCGATGAGCACGGGGAAGATGAGGACGTGCGCGATGTACATGCGCGGCCAGAGCGTGCTCTGGCCCGGGAACGGGCCGTGGAAGAGCCACGACATGACGTTCGCTCCGACGAACGGAATCGAGAGGCCGACGGAGTAGCCGATGACGAGCCCCATCCCGGAGAGGAGGTCGTCGACGAGCGAGTAGCCGAGATACGCCTCGAGCAGCGTGAGCATGAGCATCGTCACGCCGATGACGTAGATGAGGCCGCGCGGCTTCCGGTAGGCGCCGGTGAAGAACACGCGGAAGAGGTGGAGGATGATCGCGGCGATGAAGACGTTCGCCGCCCAGTGGTGCGTCTGACGGATGAGGAGGCCGGCCCTCACCGTCATCGAGATGTTCAACACGGATCGGTACGCCTCGCTCATGTGCTGGCCCTGCAGAGGCACATACGGCCCGTGGTAGACGACCTCGCGCGTGGAGTCGACGAAGAAGAAGGTGAGGTAGATTCCCGTCGCGACGAGGACGATGAACGCGTACAGCGCTATCTCTCCGAGGAGGAATGACCAGTGGTCCGGGAAGAGGTAGCGCAGCGTCTTGCGCACGATCGGGGTCGTTCCGGTGCGCGTGTCGAGATAGCGGACCGCGCGGCGGATCACGGCGTCGGCCTCCAGATGTGCGTGCCCCACCACGTCGGGCCGACCTGGTCGTCGAAGGTTCCCTTCGCGCGCAGGTAGCCCTTCGCGTCGATCGCGAGCGGCAGCATCGGCAGGCGCCGACCCGCCGGCCCGAAGAGGACGCTGCCGCCGTCCGCGGGGTCGAACGTCGAGTAGTGGCAAGGGCAGACGAGCGCCGGGCGCGGCTCGTCCGGCTGGAAGAGCGGCGCGCGGTACATCGAGATCGCGCAACCCGCGTGCGTGCAGATCTTCGAGTACGCGACGATGCCGTCGGCCGCGTAGCCGGCGAGCTCGGGCGGCAGGCGCAGCCGGCTCTTCGGAAGGCGGACGAGCACGATCGGCGCGCCGAGGTCCTCCCGGGACTGGAGCGTCGAGCCCTCCGGGAACGCGGTGTAGAAGTCGTTCTCCTCGATGTCGGACGCGCGGTACGGGCGCGACCCCTCGTCGACGAGGCGCCTCCCCTTGCGCCAGGGCGTGCCGCGGAAGTACTTCGTCTGGAAGAGCGGCCCGAACGAGAGCGCGGGCGTCAGCGCGGCGAGGCCCAGCGTTCCGCCGGCCGCACCGACGCCGAGCTTGAACAGCCGGCGCCGGGTGATCCGCTCGCCGGACTCCTCGACGAGCTCGACGACGAGCTCCTGCTCGCCCGGGTGCTCGTCCGGCGGATACGGCTCGACGAGCTCTTCGGTGACGACGAGCTTCTTGCCGACGATGATGAGCGCCCCGGCGATCGAGAGCAGGCTGAGACCGAGCGCGGCACCCAGGAGCTGCGTCTGATCGGGCAGCGAGCTCACGGCGTACACGACGATGAACCCGACGCCGAGCAGGGCGGCGAGGAAGAGGAGCGCGACGGCGGCCGCCTCCGCGCCCGGGTTCGGGGGCGCCGTCGGCAGGACGCGCGGGGTCCTCCTCGCGTGCCCACGGCCGAGCAGCAGCACGATCGCTGCGGTGAGGTACTTACGCACGCTTGAGCCTCTTTCCCACGACGACGCAGAGGGCGACGAGCAGCGCGGCGGCTAGGAACCACGTGACGAGCCCTTCGGGCACCGGGCCGATGTCGCCGATCGCCCAGCCGCCGCGATTGTCGGGGTGCTTGATCCAGTCGACGTAGCGGACGATCGAGTTCAACTGCGTGTTCGTGATCGCCGTCTCCGAGAACTTCGGCATGACGTAGGGGCCGATCCGCACGGCCTCTGCGATCTGCACGTCGGTCGCGTCGTCGAGCGCCGGGGGCAGCGCCCCCGTGACGACGCCGCCCTGCGCGACGACCTGGTGGCAGCCGGCGCAGTGGTCCGTGAAGAGGTGCAGTCCCTCCGCGAGATTGCCGAGCTGCGGCTGCGGCCGCGGGATCGCCGGGCCGCTCCCGAGCGAGGCGATGTACGCGACGAGGTCGCGGATCTCCAGATCGCTGAAGAGAACGCGACTGCGCCGCGGCTGGTCACCGATGCGATGGAGCGGCATGTAACCGGTGCGGAGGTAGAAGTCGGCGGCGAGCGCGCCGACGCCGCGGAGCGAGGGGCCCCGCGCGCTCTGCTGCTCCTGGATCCTCTGCGGCGCGCCGCCGATCGTTCGCGCCTGCGCGACGCCTTCGCCGTTGGCGCCGTGGCACGAGATGCAGTACTGGCCGTACAGCTGCTTCCCCTGCCCGGTGGAGAGCGCCGCGATCGCGACCGCGAGTGCCACGTGCGCCGTCACTGGCGGCACCCGACCTCGACGATCGAGGCGAGCCCGTCGAGCAGGACGATGACGAGATAGATGAGGTTCGTCGTCATCGCCGCTATCGCGATGAGGCGCACGCGCCCCACCGGCGGCGGGCTCGCGTAGCTGGCGTCGCGGGTGCGGCGGAATGCGACGACGGCGGCCGTCTCGGAGGCGAGGATGAGGAGGCTCGCGACGACGAGGAGCGTGATCTGCCAGGTTCGGACGGAGATGCCCCAGGAGAGAGTCGCCGCGCTGCAGCCCGCCTGAGCCACCGCCTGGCCGACGAGATGCTGGCCGAACCACGCCGCGGGCGCGACGAAGAAGCCGATCCACGGGAGCGCTTTCACGTGACGTTCACCGCCGTGAGCGTTCCGATGACGAGGACCGTCAGGACGTTGACGAAGTGCCAGTACCAGGCGATCCCCGTCGCCGCGCCCTTGCGCATCGTCGAGAGCAGCCATGCGGTCAGGAGCATCCCGACGAGCACGTGCGCGTGATCCGCTCCGAGCAGCACGTAGTAGATCGAGGAGTAGGCGTTGCGTGTGACGGCGAAGGTCTCGAGCTGGTTCCGGTAGTCGTAGACCTCGAACGCGAAGTAGCCCGACTGGACGATGAGCGCCGCGAGAAGGAAGGCTCGCGCGGCCGAGCCGCGGCCCGCCTTGATCGCGCGCGCGGCGAGATGCATGGGAACGCTCGTCACGAGCAGCACGCCGGCGAGGACGAGCGGAACGACGACCTTCGGCTCCGGGATCCCGTGCGGCGGCCAGTGAGGTACGCGCAGCCGCAGGTACCAGAAGGTCGCGATGAAGCAGCCCATCAGCGTCGCCTCGCTCGCGATCACCATCGCCATGCCCCACCACTGCCACGACTGCCCCGAAGCCGGCGCTTTCCAGTGCCATGCGATCAGCACGAGCCCGGAGAGAACGACGCAACCGCCGGCGACGGCGTACTTGTTCAGCACGAGCGACGTGAAGAGAAGCGCGAGGCAGAGCGCGAGCACGGGTGGCCATGCCGACGAGTGCGGCATGTCGATGATCTCGCCGAGGCGGGCGTCGACCGCGCTCGAGATCGGCTGCTGATGGCCCTCGTCCAGCACCATCGTGGCGCCGTCGGACGCATCCCACAGCGGGTACGCGCTCCGCACCGTCGGGATGACGGCGAAGTTGTAGTCCGCCGGCGGCGAGCTCGTCGCCCATTCGAGCGTCGGCGCCTTCCACGGGTCGGTCTCGGCGGGCGCGCCGCGGAGCCGGCTGAGCACGAGGTTGCCGAACAGGACGAGGATCCCGATGGCAGTGAGATACGCGCCGGCGGTCTCTGCGGCGTTGTACCAGTCCCAGCCCATGCCGGACGGGTACGTGTAGATCTGCCGCGGCATCCCCAGCAGGCCGACGATGTACATCGGGAAGAAGAGGAGGTTCGTCCCGGCGAAGATGATCCAGAAGCTGATCTGCCCGGGCCGCTCGAAGTAGAGCTTCCCCGTCAGCTTGGGGAACCAGTAGTACATGCCGGCGAAGATCGGGAAGACCGCGGCGCCGAAGATGATGTAGTGGAAGTGCGCGATGACGAAATACGTGTCGTGCACCTGCTGGTCGAACGGGATGGCGATGAACATGAGCCCGGTCAGGCCGCCGTTCACGAACATGAAGATGAACCCCGCGATGAAGAGCAGAGGCGTCCTGAAGCGCGGCATTCCGGTGATGAGCGAGCTGCACCACGAGAACACCTGGATCGCCGACGGGATGACGACCATCGCGGTCGCCGCGGCGAAGAAGACGAGGCTGATCGTCGGAATGCCGGTGACGAACATGTGGTGCGCCCAGACGCCGAAGCCGATGAAGACCACGAGAATCTCCGCGATGGCGACGAGCGGGTACGCGACGATCTTCCGTTGCGTGAACGCGGGGATGATCGCGGTCGCGATGCCGAACGCGGGCACGATGAGGATGTAGACCTCCGGGTGGCCGAAGAACCAGAACAGGTGCTGCCACAGGAGATCGGAGCCGCCGAGGGAGACATCGAAGAAGTGCGTCCCGATGTTCCGGTCGAGGAACAGGAAGATGCAATCGGCCGTGAGCGCGGGCAGCGCGAACAGCAGGCCGAACGACGCTGCGAGGAACGCATAGCAGAACGTCGGCATGCGGTTGAAGGACATGCCGGGCGCACGCAGCTTCAGCATCGTCACGATGAGGTTCGCCGAGGTCAGCGCCGACGCCAGGCCGTTGAAGATGAGCGACAAGGCGTAGAAGTCGCCGCCGAGCGAGGGGTCGTAGGCCTTCGTCGTGAGCGGTGTGAAGCCGAACCACGCGCCGTTCGGCCCGTTCTTCGAGGCGAAGCCGATGTACAGGAAGAGCCCGGACGCGAGGAACACCCAGTAGCTGAGCGCGTTCATGCGCGGGAACGCCATGTCCCGTGCGCCGATCATGAGCGGCACGAGGTAGTTGCCGAACGCCCCCGTCGACATCGGGATGATGAAGAAGAAGATCATCGTGATGCCGTGCATGGTGAAGACCTGGTCGTACTCGGCCGGCCCTAGGACGTTGTTGTTCGGGACGACGAGCTGTGTGCGCATGAACATGGCCTCGGTGCCGCCGGCGCCGAAGAACAGCAGCGTCGTCCAGAAGTAGAGAATCCCGATCCGCTTGTGGTCGGTCGTCGTCAGCCAGCCGAGGATGCCGGGCTTCGATCGCCACTGCCGCTCGAGCCGCGAGACGCGCTCCGGCGAGGGAAGCTCGACCGTCGCCATTACTTGAGCGTCTCCAGATAGGCGACGAGCTCCCGCAGCTTCGCTCCGCCGAGCGCGACGTTCGGCATCTGGTTACCCGGCTTGATCGACTGCGAGGAGGTGATCCAGCGCGCGAGCTCGGCGGGCGTGTTCGGGATCGTCACGCCACCGAGAGTCGTGCGCGATGCGATGTGCGTCAGGTCGGGCCCGACATGCGCGTTCGCGGGTGTGCCGCGGATCGCATGGCAGCTCGAGCACGGCCCCTGCATGAAGACGCGCTCGCCGGGCGAGGCGGTGGCGCGCGCCGGCGCGGACTGCCGTGCGAGCCATTGGCGGAACGCCGCCGGCGTATCCGCGAAGACGAGGAATCCCATGTGCGCGTGCTGCAGGCCGCAGTACTGGTTGCACTCCCCGCGGAAGACCCCCGGATGATCCGCGTACAGCTCGACCGCGTTGTCCTGGCCCGGGATCGCGTCCATCTTCCGGTTCAGCTCCGGCACCCAGAAGCTGTGGATGACATCCGCGCTCCGGACCTGGACGAGGACCGTGGTTCGGGCCGGGATGTGCAGCTCGTCCGCGGTCACCGCCGGCGTGCCGGGATAGTCGAACTCCCAATACCAGAGGTGGCCGACCGCGCGGACGGTGAGCTTCGTGCCCGCCGCAGCCGCCGCGGGCGTCTCGGTGCCGCGGATGACGAAGATGTCGGCGACGACGAAGAGCGTCACGAGGCCTGCGACCATGACGCCGACACCGAGGGTCAGGATCACGATCCATCCGGCGCGCTCGCCCGGTTCGCGGCCGGGGCCCATCGAGCGCCGGCGGACGTACGCCGCGACGAGAAGCGCGGTGACGAACGCGAGGCCGAACGAGCAGCCGCCGAGCATCCACCACCAGAGGCTCGCCACATCGCTCGCACCCGGGCCCGCGGGGTGGAGGATGTCGGTCTGCGAGCCGCAGCCTGCGAGCAGCAAGACCGGAGCGAGACCGGCAAGTTTCGGCAACCCATCGGTCGGCTACCCGGGAGGTACGTGCCGAAACTTGAGCCGTCCCAGCTCGTGCCGATCGTCTTCGGGGCGGCGCTGTACGGGCGACGGGCGTGGGCCCTGCGGCGCCGCGGGCGGCCGGTCCCGTCCTGGAAGATCGGGTGCTTCGCCGGGGCGCTCCTCGTCCTCCTCGTCGCGCTCGCATCTCCGATCGACACGATCGGCGAGACGCGCCTCTTCTGGATGCACATGGTGCAGCACGTCCTCATCGGGGACGTGGCGCCGTTCCTCGCCGTGCTCGGGCTGAGCGGGCCGCTTCTGCGGCCCGTGCTCGCGCTACCGGGCGTGTACCGCCTGCGCGTCCTGACCCATCCCTTCGTGGCGCTCCCGCTGTGGGCCGCCGACCTCGTCGTCTGGCACGTCCCGTGGTTCTACGACGCGGCGCTCGCGGATCCGGCGGTGCACGCGCTGCAGCATGCGCTGTTCTTCACCGGCGGCGCGATCGCGTGGGCGACGCTCTTCGAGCTCCTGCCGGAGCCGCGCTGGTTCGGCATCGGCGCGCGCGCCGCGTACCTGGCGGGGATGTGGTTTGTCTCGCTCGGGCTGTCCTCCGTCTTTCTCTGGTCGAGCCGTCCGTTCTACGAGCCGTACGTGCGTGCCCCGCGCTCGTGGGGGTTCTCGCCTCTCTCCGACCAGCGTCTCGGCGGCGGCGTGATGCTGCTCGAGGGAAGCCTGGTCATGCTCGGCGTCCTCATCTGGCTCGGCGTGCGCTCGTTCGCCGAGGCGGAGGCGAGGCAGCGGACGCTCGAAAGTCGTGACACCGACGACCGGGTACCTGGTACCGGTCTCCGCGATGCCCCTCGGTCTGCGTGAGGCCGGTACCAGCTACGCGTACGAAAGCGTCGGCGGTTCTACACGTAGCCGAGCTCGAAGAAGC
This sequence comes from Acidobacteriota bacterium, assembly GCA_028876365.1. GTDB lineage: Bacteria > Actinomycetota > Thermoleophilia > Gaiellales > Gaiellaceae > Palsa-739. The sequence goes on from JAGWRZ010000048.1 coordinate 31,548, forward strand.
GTCCCTCGTGCGCCATCGCCTGCTCCCGCGAGAGGCCGCGCGCCGAATGCGGGACGGCGCCGATCGCGTCGGCGAAGCGCGTGATCATCTCGAATCCGGCCTGCACGTCGGCGGCGTCGCGCAGCGCCTGCTTCGAGACGCCGGCCGCGAGCGCGCGCGCCGGGTCGAGCGTCGCGAGGAAGTGCAACGTGGAGCGAAGCGGCTCGTCGATCGGAGCCGTCTCGTAGTCGTCGAGCACTGCGTCGACCATCGCGGTGCCTCCGAATGCGTACGACGCGACCGCGCCGTGCGCCTCCGTTCAGAACGGGCACTGGTTGAGCTTCGACACGAATGCGGCAAGGAGCTCGCGCTCGGCCTCGCTCCACTCCGACGGCCCCTTCATCACCTCCTGGAAGTACCGGGAGACGGGCTCCCCGAAGAGCTCTGGCCTGTAGCGCAACGCGCGCGAGATGTCGGACACGTATCCATCGCGCGCCTCGAGCTCCGCGATCTGCGCGCGCGCCTCCTCCGAGTGCGCAAGGTCAACCCGCATCGATCGCCTCGTACGCTCGCCGGCGCTTCTCGTCCGCCGCTGCAAACGCGACCGGAAGCACCGCCTCGTACAGCTCGTCGGCCGAGAGGCCCGCGACGTCTCCATCCGCGACCGTCCACGCTGCGTCCCGCACCTTCTCGAGCAGCGGCGTCATCTCGCCGGCGGGCCCTGCGGCCTCGCCGACTGCGCGCCAGAGCTCGTCAGCCTTCCGCAAGGAGCCGCCGCAGCACGTACTGCAGGATCCCTCCGTGACGGAGGTACTCGCGCTCGCGCGGGGTGTCGAGACGCAGGCGCGCGCGGAACTCTTCGTCGTCGGCGCGAACGGTCACGATCTCGGCCTCGCCGTCGTCCACGCCGAGGACGGAGAACTCCTCGCGCCCGGTCAGGCCGAGCGACTCGCGGCTCTCGCCGTCCGTGAACTGGAGCGGGAGGATGCCCATCATCAGGAGGTTCGACCGGTGGATGCGCTCGTACGACTCCGCGATCACCGCGCGAACGCCGAGAAGGTTCGGCCCCTTCGCCGCCCAGTCGCGGGAAGAGCCCGAGCCGTACTCCTTGCCGGCGAGCACGATCGTCGGCACGCCCTCCTCGCGGTAGCGCAGCGCCGCGTCGTAGATCGTCATCTCCTCGCCATCCGGGAGATGCGCCGTCCAGGTTCCCTCGCCGCCGGGCACGAGCTGGTTGCGGAGGCGGACGTTCGCGAACGTGCCGCGGACCATCACCTCGTGGTTTCCCCTACGCGACCCGTACGAGTTGAAGTCGCGCCGCTCGACGCCGCGCTCGGTCAGGTACGCCCCCGCGGGCGAGTCCGGGCGAATCGACCCGGCCGGCGAGATGTGGTCGGTCGTGACCGAGTCGCCGAGCATGACGAGGCAGCGTGCGCCGACGACGTCCTCGACGGGGCCCGGCTGCGCGGGCATGCCCTTGAAATACGGAGGAAGCTTCACGTAGGCCGAGTCGGGGTCCCATCGATAGAGATCGCTCGGAGGCGCGTCGAGCGATCTCCATCGCTCGTCTCCCGTGTACACGTCGGCGTACGTGCGCGTGAACATCTCCCCGTCGACGGAGCCGGCGATGGTCGCGTCGATCTCCTCGCGCGTCGGCCAGAGGTCGCGCAGGTAGACGTCGCCCTGGATGGGCTCGTTGACGAGGTCGACGTCCATGCGGCCCGCGAGCGCGTACGCGACGACGAGCGGCGGGGACGCGAGGTAGTTCGCCTTCACCTCGCCGTGGATGCGCGCCTCGAAGTTGCGGTTGCCGGAGAGGACGGAGCAGACGACGAGGTCGTGCTCGCCGACTTCGGCCGAGATCTCCTCCGGCAGCGGGCCGGAGTTGCCGATGCACGTCGTGCAGCCATAGCCGACGGTGTTGAAGCCGAGCTCGTCGAGATACTTGTCGAGGCCCGCACGCGCGTAGTACTCGGTGACGACCTTCGAGCCGGGCGCGAGCGAGGACTTCACCCACGGCTTGCGGGTCAGCCCGCGCTCCACCGCCTTCTTCGCCAGCAACCCGGCCGCGATCATGACCGACGGGTTCGACGTGTTCGTGCACGACGTGATCGCGGCGATGACGACGGACCCGTGATGGAGGTCTTTCCCGGTGTCCGGCACCTGAACGCTCTTCACCGCGGGTGGCGCCTGCGCGTCCTCGACGCCGTCGAAGGTCGGCGCGTCGCTCGCCGGAAACGAGTCCGCGACCTCCTTGTCGTACGAGCCGTTCGTGTATTCCACGCCGAACGACCCGAGCGACTCGACGAACGCCTCCTTGGCCTTGTCGAGCGGAACGCGGTCCTGCGGTCGCCGCGGTCCGGCGAGCGACGGCTCGACGTCGCCGAGGTCGAGCTCGACCACCCGCGAATACTCGGGATGCTCGTGCGGCTCGTGCCAGAGCATGTTCTCCTTGCAGTACGCCTCGACGAGCGCGACGCGTTCCGCCGGCCGGCCGGTGAGGCGCAGGTACTCGAGCGTCACGTCGTCCACGGGGAAGAAGCCGCACGTGGCGCCGTACTCGGGGCTCATGTTCCCGAGCGTCGCGCGGTCGGCGAGCGCGAGCGACGGGACGCCGGGGCCGAAGTACTCGACGAACTTCCCGACGACGCCGGTGCGCCGGAGGATCTCGGTCACCGTCAGCACGAGGTCGGTTGCGGTCGCTCCCTCGCGCAGCGCGCCGGAGAGCCGCAAGCCGACGACCTGCGGCACGAGCATGGAGAGCGCCTCGCCGAGCATGGCGGCCTCGGCCTCGATGCCGCCGACGCCCCAGCCGAGCACGCCGAGCCCGTTCACCATCGTCGTGTGCGAGTCCGTCCCGACGAGCGTGTCGGGGAACGCGAGCCCGTCGCGCGTCTCGACGACCCGCGCGAGGAACTCGAGGTTCACCTGGTGGCAGATGCCGGTGTTCGGCGGCACCACCTTCAGGCTGTCGAACGCCTGCTGCCCCCAGCGCAGGAACGCGTAGCGCTCGCGGTTCCGCTCGAACTCGAGCTCGACGTTCCGCGTGATCGCGAGCCGCGAGGCGAACTCGTCCACCTGCACGGAATGGTCGATGACGAGCTCGGCCGGGATCAGCGGGTTGATCTTCGCCGGGTCTCCGCCCTGCTCGCGCATCGCATCGCGCATCGCCGCGAGGTCGACGACGGCGGGAACGCCGGTGAAGTCCTGGAGGAGCACGCGCGCCGGCATGAACGAGATCTCGTCGGACGGATCGGCGTCCGGCTTCCACCCGAGGATCGGCCCGGGGTCTCCGCCGTTCCTGAGGACGTTCTCGAGCAGGATCCGCAGCGTGTACGGCAGGCGGGCGGCGGCGGGATCGAGAGGGTGGATCTCGTATGTGCGATCGCCGACCTCGAGCTGTGCCACGCCTCCCAGTCTAGAGGCGTGGCATCAGCTCTCGGGCCGCTTCGGCGTACCTCTCGATCATCGTCAGGTACGGCGCGCCGCCGGGTTGGCGGCGCGCACGTCTCCGGAGGCTACTTCGCCTTCTCGTTGAGGCCCGACTTCATCATCCCGCCGGTCGCGATCTTCGTGAGGAGCTTGTCGGCGTCGCTCTCCTCGTCCAGCGTCTGGTCGAGCAGGTCCTTCGCGTCGTCGTGGCCGAGCTCGCCCGCGAGCGTCCGCGCGGTTCCGTAGGCCGCGATCTCGTAGTGCTCGACCCGCTGCGCCGCCGCGACGAGCGCGGCGTCCTTCGCGGCCGGGTCGCCCCCGCCCGTCTCGACGATCTCCTCGCCCTCCTCGATGAGGCCCTTCATCGCCTTGCACTCCTCGTCGCTCCGGCGCCGGCCGAGCTGGCCGAAGATCTCCTGGATGCGGTCGCGGTGGTCCCGCGTCTCCTGCAGATGGTGCTCGAACGCCTGCTTCAGCTCCTCGGTCGAGGCCGCCTTCGCCATCTTGGGCAGCGCTTCGACGAGCTGGTCCTCGGCGCTGTACAGGTCGTTCAACTGGTGGACGAAGACGTCCTCCAGCGAGTCGAGCTTCATGCGGACCCCCTTGTCGGTTACGACAGGGGAACTTTCCTGCGCGCAAGTCCGCAAACGCGCGGGAGACGAGCTCCGCTCGGCGTGACGACCCACCGGCGTGCGAGGAGCCCTATCCGGCGCTCCGGCCCGCGCGCTCGACGCGCGCGCGCTGCGGCCCGATCGTGTACTTCGGATCGCGCGCCGACTGGAAGCCGGCCCTGAACACCGACCAGCGAAGGCACAGCTCACCCGCGCACACCATCGCGCCGCCGAGCGCGGCCGACCTCCGGCTCTTCCCGCCCCGAGTCGCGAGAAGCGCCGCGCCGCCTCCGGCGAGCGCCTTCGCCGCGAGCGCGAGCTTGCCGGCCGCGCCCCGGCGGTACACCTCGCCGGTCGTCCCGAGCCTGAGCTCCATGCCCTGCATGAGCGCACCCTCGGCCGCGACGGCGCCGACGGCGAGCCGCCGAGCAGGGCCCGCCTCGGCCGGGGGGACGAACATGCAGGCCGCGGCGCCCGCGCTCGCGGCCGCGCTCGCGCCGAAGATCCACGGCAGCTCGTGCCTCCCCTCGTGCCACACGGGGATCGCCGTGTCGGCCACGAGGACGCCGGTGTACGTCGCGAGCGGCGGCCCCGCGAGCGCGGCCACCGTCTCGGCGAGCAGCTTCACGGGCTTCAGGCGTCCGAGCAGCTCGAGCGCGGCGGCCGTGCTCGACGCTCCGCCGCTGACGAGGAGGATCCAGGCGCCGACGTTCATCGGCGAGGTGGCCTTCGCCACGCGCAGCATGTGGTGGAAGCGCTCCGGACGCCCGAGATCGGCGATGAGCAGCATCGGCGAGACCGCGTCGGCGGCCGCCCCCACGTAGAGCGCCGACTTCGACAGGCGCTCGTTCCCGGCGAGCTTTGCCCCGAGTGAGAGGACGGACGACGCGCCGGCGAGGCCGCCGGTGAAGAAGTACGTCGGGATCTGCCACGTCCACACCGGTTCCTTGATCACCGGCCGGCCGTAGTACGAGCTCACGACCTGCCCCCCACGAATGCCGCGGCGATTCCGACGACGATGCCGGCCGCGGCCGCCGCCAGCGAGCGGTACATCTGCGGCAGGTGCCTCGTCGAGACCACCGGGTCCGGCGGCAGGCCGTACACCTCGGGCTCGTCGAGCAGCAGGAAGAACGCGCCGAAGCCGCCCACGCCGTCGTCCGGATCGCGGCCGTACAAGCGCGCGCCTTCCACTCCGTCGCGCTCGAGCTTCGCGAGCCGCGCGTCTGCTCTCACGCGAAGCTCGTCCAGCGGCCCGAACTGGATCGAGTTCGTCGGGCACGCCTTCGCGCACGCGGGCTCGTGCCCGCCCTTCAGCCGGTCGTAGCAGAGCGTGCACTTCCAGACGCGTCCGTCCTTCGGCTCCTCGCGCTTGCCGAGCACGCCGAACGGGCACGCCGGCACGCAGTACCCGCACCCGTTGCAGATGTCCTGTTGCACGACGACGGTGCCGAACTCGGTGCGAAAGAGCGCTCCGGTCGGGCACACGTCGAGGCACGCGGCATGGGTGCAGTGCTTGCACACGTCCGACTCCATCAGCCAGCGCAGGCCGTCCCCGTTCCGCTCCTGCTCGACGAACGCGACGTGGCGCCATGTGTTCGCGTTCAGCTCCGACGTGTTGTCGTACGACTCGCCTGTCCAGGTCGTGCCGTCCTGCGGAATGAGGTTCCACTCCTTGCACGCGACCTCACACGCCTTGCAGCCGATGCAGACCGAGGTGTCGGTGAAGAAGCCGACGCGCTCCTGCTCGTAGGTCGTCACGTCCTGCGGACCTCTCCGGGCTCGGTGCGCGGCTCCTGCGCCTGCTGCGATTGCGCCTGGTCGCGGATCTCGGCGACGAAGTCGACGAGCGCCTTCCCCTGCGGCCGCCTGCCGGGCCGGATGCCGCACGTCACCGCCTTCGTCTCCATGATGTGGACGTTCGGGTCGAGCGCCGCGTGCATGAGGTCGTTCGCGCTGTCGCCGGTGGAGAGAAGCCGCGTGCCCCAGTGGTACGGCACGCCGATCTGGTGCGTCGTGCGCCCGCCGACGACGAGCGGCTTCACGCGACGCGTGACGAGCACGCGGGCCTCGATCGCGCTCCGCGACGTGTAGATCGTCGCCCATCCGCCGTGCTCGAGACGCGCCTCGCGGGCGAGCTCGGGCGAGACCTCGCAGAAGAGCTCGGGCTGGAGCTCGTTCAGGTACGGCACCGAGCGCGTCATCCCGCCGGCGGTGTGGTGCTCCGTGAGACGATAGGTCGTGAGCACGTGCGGATAGAGATCGCTGCCCGGCTCGTCGGCGACCGGGTTGTACGGGTCCCACGCCGCCCCCGCGTGCCGCTGCCGGCGCGGGCTCGCACGCTGGGCGTAGAGGATGTTGTCGAAGGGAGACTCGTGCGGCTCGTAGTGCGCGGGCAGCGGCGCGTCCTCGAGCCCCTGCGGAACGTAGAGCCATGCGCGCCCGTCCGGCTGCATGATGAAGGGATGGCTGCCGGCGATCGCCTCTTCCGCTCTTGCGCCGCGCCGCGGGACGTAGTCCGGCGCCTTCGTCTCGTCGAAGTCGGGGACGTCGTCGCCGGTCCAGCGCCGACCGTTCCACCACACGTACTTCTTCCGTTCCGACCACGGTCGCCCGTCCGGGTCGGCTGAGGCGCGGTTGTAGATGATCCGCCGGTTCGCCGGCCACGCCCAGGCCCACTCGGGCGCGGTGGCGTTCTGCTCCCAGCGCGGCTTCTTGCGCGCAGCGTTGTTGACGCCGTCCGCGTACACGCCGCAGTAGATCCAGCAGCCGCAGGCCGTCGAGCCGTCGTCCTTCAGCTCCTTGTACGAGGAGAGGAACGCCCCGCTCTCGAGGACCGAGCCGTTGATCTCGGCCAGCACCGCCTCGGCATCGGGCTCCTGGATCGGCGAGTGCGTCGGGTACGACCACTGCAGTGCCTCGATCAACGCGTCGCGCTCGTCCTTCGAGCCGGCGAGCTTCTCCTTGATGCGGCGACCGCGATGGAAGTAGAACCAGAGCTCGGAACGGCAGTCCTCCCTGGGCTCGACCGCCTGCCAGTGCCACTGGAGCAGGCGCTGCGTGTTCGTGAACGAGCCGTCCTTCTCGACGTGGGAGGCGGCGGGGAGGAAGAACACCTCGGTCGGGATCGAGGTCGTGCTCAGCTCGCCGCTCTCGATCTCGGGGCTGTCGTACCAGAACGACGCCGTCTCGATCTCGACGAGGTCGCGCACGACGAGCCAGTCGAGCTTGGCGAGCGCGAGGCGGTGCGCCTTGCCGTTCGCGTTGCCGACAGCGGGGTTCTCGCCCGCGACGATGTATCCCTTGACCGTGCCTTCGAGCATCTGCTCGAGCGTCCAGTAGGTCGAGTTGTCGTCGTCGATCCTCGGGAACGTGCGGAACAGCCAGTCGTTGTCCTCGTTCGCGTGCTCGCCGAAGTAGGCCTTCATCAGGCTCACCCAGTACGCCTTGAAGTGGCCCCACCATCCGGTCGGGGAGATGTTCGCCTCCATGAAGCGGTCGAAGTCGCCGTACGTCTTCGTGTGCGGCATCGACAGGTAGCCGGGGAGGATGTCGAAGAGCGTCGGGATGTCTGTCGATCCTTGGATCGACGCGTGCCCGCGCAGCGCGAGGATGCCGCCGCCGGGGCGCCCGATGTTCCCGAGCAGCTGCTGGATGATCGCGGCCGTGCGGATGTACTGGACGCCGACCGTGTGCTGTGTCCACCCGACCGCGTAGCAGAACGCGCTCGTGCGCTCACGTCCGGAGTTGCGCACGAGCGCCTCGCAGACGAAGACGAAGTCGTCGACGGAGCAGCCGCACGTCTCGGCGACGAGCTCGGGCGTGTAGCGCTGGTAGTGGCGCTTGAGGATCTGGAAGACGCAGCGCGGATGCGAGAGCTCGGGGTCTTCGGACGGCGGCTCGCCGTGGCGGAGGCCGCCGCCCGCGCCGCCGTGCCCCGCCTGGTGGCCCGTCGGGCCGAAGCCCTCCTCGCGGTTGCCGGCGGCGCCGTGGAGCTCCATGCCTTCGTACTTCCACGTCGTCGTGTCGTACGTGCACTCTTCCGGGTCCCAGCCGGAGAAGAGACCGTCCAGCTCCTCCGTGTCCGCGAACGTGTCCTCGATGATCACCGGCGCGTTCGTGTAGTGGCGGACGTACTCCTCGAACCAGAGATCGTTCTGGAGGATGTAGTTGACGATCCCGCCGAGGAACGCGATGTCGCTGCCCGCGCGGATGCCGACCCACTTGGTCGCCATCGCGCTCGTTCGCGTGAAGCGCGGATCGATGTGGATCACCTCGGCGCCCCGCTCGCGCGCCTCCATCACCCACTGGAACCCGACGGGATGGTTCTCCGCCATGTTCGAGCCCATGACGACGATGCAGTCCGAGTTGGCGAGGTCCTGCTGGGTCGTCGTCGCTCCGCCCCGCCCGAACGAGGTCCCCAGACTGGGGACCGTGGAGCTGTGTCATATGCGGGCCTGGTTCTCGACCTGGACGATCCCGAGGCCGACGCAGAGCTTCTTGATGAGGTAGTTCTCCTCGTTGTCGAGCGTCGCGCCGCCGAGGTTCGCGATCGCGAGCGTGCGATTCGCCGGGGCCCCGTCCTCGGTCTCGTCCTGCCAGTGGCGCGCGCGGGTCTCGACGACGCGGTCGGCGATCATGTCCATCGCCGTCTCGAGGTCGAGCTCCTCCCACACGGTCCCGTACGGGCGCCGGTACTTCACCTTCAGCTCGCGGACCGGCGACTGGATGTAGCTCTTCGACGCTTGTCCCTTGGGGCAGAGCCGGCCGCGTGAGATCGGGCTCGCCGGATCCCCCTCGATGTGCATGACCTCGCCGTCTCTCACGTAGACGAGCTGGCCGCAGCCGACGGCGCAGTACGGGCAGATCGACTGGACGACGTGGTCGGCCTCGTCGATGCGGGGCCGGAGCGCCTTCGATCGCGGCGACTGCGCGGCGCGTCCGCGGCCGAGCGGATCGCCCTCGCGCAGCTGGCGCAGGACGGGCCAGGACGCGATCGTGTCGACGAGGGTCACCCATCCCTTCTCCCGTGTCCGCTCGAGACAAAACGGCTCCGCGTGCGTTCCGCGGGCATCCTGCCGGGCAGGCACGTTGCAGCGCCCGCGGACGGGGGCAAGGAGCACCGCATGAGGCACGTGGTCCCCTGGCTCGCGGGCTGGCTCGCCTTCTTCTGGCTCTGGCTTCTCCTCGCAGGCGACTGGAACCGCATCGCATGGATCGGCGCCGCGTCCTGCGCGACCGTCGCCGCGACGCTCGGCGAGCTGGCGCGCACGCGGGCGGCCATCGATCTACGGCTGCCGTGGCGTGCGCTCGCCGCGTCGTGGACTGCGCTCCCGCGCGTTCTGCCCGACTTCGCGATCGTCATGTTGGCACTCCTCCGGCGCACGCACGGGCGAACGCACACGCGCAAGACGGACGTGCGCGGCAGTCGCGCGGTGACGAACTACGCCGCCAATCTCAGCCCGAACGCCTATGTGATCGCGATCGACGAC
>JAGWRZ010000049.1 GCA_028876365.1 Acidobacteriota bacterium
CGCGACGCGAGGAAACCCCGCGTGCCGGTCGCGTCCGCGGTCGCGACGGCCTCGGGCGCGCGCGCCGGCTCGGGCTCAGGCTCGCGGCGGATGACGCGCACGTGGTCGGCGTCGGCCGGTGCCTCGTCCGCCACGACGGCGGAGGCCGCCGGCACGCGGCGCGTCCTCCCGTCGCGCCAGATCGCCCCCTCCACGGCGAGCACGAGGAGATAGGCGCCCGCGCCCGCGCCGACGATCGCCGCCCAGCCCAGTCCGACCTCGAGCGCGACGACGGGGACTGCGACGAGGAACGCCGCCTCCACGACCGTCCGGGCCCCGAAGAGTGGCCTCACGTCCCGAAGGTTACGGTTGCGGCTCGGACGGCTCCGAGCCTTCGACCTCGTCCTCGCGCTCCGGCGCGCCGGCGAGCGCCGCCGTCGGCGGAAGCGCCTGCGGCGCATTCGACTGCTCGGCGGAGCGCACGATCGCGCTCGCCACCTCTGCGACCTTGTCCTGCCCGAGGCCGGCCGCCGCGAGCAGCTGCTCGGCGCCGTGCTGCGCGCGCGAGATGACGGTGCGTGCCTGGTTCCGCGCCCACTCGAGCGTCTGCTCGACCTCGGCGCGCGCCGAGTTCGACAGCTCGGTCGCCTGGTGGCGGGACTGCTCGAGCAGGCGCGCGCCGCGCGCCTCCGCTTCCTGGAGCTCCCGCGCGGCGTCGGCCTGTGCCCGGGAGAGCAGCTCGCGGGCCTCGTTGCGTGCGGCGTTCAGCGTCTCTGCCCGCTGGCGATCCGTCTCCTGCTGAGCGCGCTCGACCGCCGACTCGCGGTCGGCGACGTGCGCGTGACGGCGGGTGATCTCCTGCTCGACCCGCGAGAGCTGGGCGGCCGAAGCGTTCTGGGCGTCGCGCTCGATCGTGTCGGCGAACTCGGCGGCGGCGCGGATGAGATGGAGCGCGTCCATGCGCACCGCATGGCCGCTCGCCTCGCTCCCGCCGGAGCGCGTGCCCGCCGCCTGGAGGACGCGCAGCTGCGCCTGGAGCTGTGCGACGTGACGGCGGAAGGCGTCGAATGCCTCGCGCACGGCGTTCGCGTCCAGGCCGTCGCCGGCGCGAGGGATGTCCTCGACGCTCGGAAGCGCGGTCAGCTGCGAAGCGCCCTGCTGCGGATTGGGGCTCTCGGACGACATAGCGGCAAGTATGACCTAGTTGTCGGCCGGTTCCACGACCGACTTGATGCCGAGCTCCCGGAGCACCGGGTCGGGCATCGGCGTCGGGCCGCCCGTCAGCGGGTCCGCCCCGCTCGCCACCTTCGGGAAGGCGATCACCTGCCGGAGATCGGGCTCGCCCGCCATCCGGGCGACGAACCGGTCGATGCCCATCGCGAAGCCGCCGTGCGGGGGCGCCCCGAGCCGGAGCGCATCGAGGAGGAACCCGAACTTCGCGCGCTGCTCGGCCTCAGGGATCCCCATCACGCGGAAGACGGCCTGCTGGAGCGACGAGTCGTGGATCCGGATCGAGCCGGAGCCGAGCTCCCACCCGTTCCAGATGAGGTCGTAGTGCTGGCTCAGCGCGGCGCCGGGGTCGCCCTCGAAGTCCTCGTCGCCGGGCATCGGCGCCGTGAAGGGATGGTGGAGGAACGTCCACTGCCCGGTGTCCTCGTCGCGCTCGAAGAGCGGGAAGTCGACCACCCAGTGGAAGATCTCCGCGCCCCCCTCGGCGAGGCCGAGCTCGCGTCCGAGGTGCGCGCGGAGGCCGCCGAGGACACGTGCGACGACGGGCTCCTCGTCGGCGACGAAGAGCGCCGTCGAGCCCTCGTCGACGGCGAATGCGGCTCGTTCGCCCTCCGAGAGGAACTTCGCGATCTGTCCGAGCTGCGCGAGCCCTTTCGCCCCCCACTCCTTCGCGATCTCCTCGAGCCGTGCGTGCTCGGCGCGCGACAACGTGCGCGGCACGACGATGTACCGGACGCAGGGCGCGTGGGCGAACACGCCGAACCCGGAGCCGCGCGTCACCTCGGTCGCGTCCTCGATCTCGAGGCCGAAGCGAAGGTCGGGCTTGTCGGTGCCGTAGCGTGCGATCGCGTCGGCGTACGTCATGCGCGGGAACGGCCGCGGCGGCGCCTCGCGTCCCACCGCCCCGAACGCCGCGACGACGCAGCGCTCGAGCACGTCCAGGACCTCCTCGCGCTCGACGAACGCCATCTCCAGGTCGAGCTGCCGAAACTCGAACTGTCGGTCCGCGCGAAGGTCCTCGTCGCGCCAGCAGGTCGCGATCTGGTAGTAGCGGTCGAGGCCGCCGACCATGCAAAGCTGCTTGAAGAGCTGCGGCGACTGCGCGAGCGCGTAGAACGTCCCCGGCTGCAGGCGAACGGGAACGAGGAAGTCGCGCGCGCCTTCCGGCGTCCCCTTCGTCATGCTCGGCGTCCAGACGTCGACGAATCCGAGAGCGTCCATCTCGCGGCGGATCGCGGTGATGACGGTGTGATTGAGGCGCAGGTTCCGCTGCATGCGCTCGCCGCGCATGTCGAGGTAGCGGTAGCGGAGACGCAGGACCTCGTCGACGCTGTCGTCCCCGATCTGGAACGGGAGCGGCTCCGACCGCGACACGATCCGCAGTGCGTCGACCTGGATCTCCACCTCGCCCGTCGGGATGTTCGGGTTCACCGCCTCGGGCGCGCGCGCGACGACCTCCCCCTCCGCCTGGAGGACGAACTCGTTCCGCACCTCGTGGGCGATCGGGATCGTCTCCGGCCGGACGACAAGCTGGACGACGCCCGTGTGGTCGCGGAGGTCGACGAAGACGAGGCCGCCGTGATCGCGGCGTGCGTTCGCCCAGCCTGCGAGCGTCACGCGCGTCCCCGCGTCGGTCGCGCGCAGCTGCCCGCACATGCGGTCGCGCCAGCTCACAGGAGCTCCTGCAGATGGTCGACGTCGCGCACCTCGATGTCGAGCTCACCGGCGCGGCGGAGGGTCCATCCATCCGGGCCGACGATGACGGTCGCACGCGCGTGCTTCTGCCCGTAGCTCACCTGGCCCTTCAGCGAGCGGCCGGCGTGGTCCCGGTCGGCGCTCTTCCCGGCCCGCCGCAGCGCGTAGACGGCGGCGAGGGCCGACTGCCCCGACTCCACGGCGAAGAAGACGTCGAGCAGCGGCTCGGCGGCCGCGATCCCCTCGAGCTCGAGGGAGAGCACGAGCCGCTCGAGGCCGGCGCCGAAGCCGATGCCGGGCGTGGGCGGGCCGCCGATCTCCTCGACGAGGTGGTCGTAGCGGCCGCCGCCGCAGATCGTCGAGGCCTGCGCGCTCTCGTCCGGCCCGATGAACTCGAAGGTCGTCCGGGTGTAGTAGTCGATGCCGCGCACGAGGGTCGGGACGATCGTGTACGGCACGCCGTACTCGTCGAGGTATGCGCGCACGCGCGCGAAATGCTCACGGCAGGCCTCGCACAGCGAGTCGCCGATCTTCGGCGCGTCCTCGAGCGCCGCGCGCACCTGCTCGCTCTTCACGTCGAAGACACGCAGTGGGCTCGTCGCCCGCTTCTCCCTCGCGTCGTCGTCGAGGACGTCTGCGTGCGCGTCGAGCCACTCGTTCAGCCGCTCGATGTACGCGGGGCGGCAGCTGCGATCGCCGATCGAGTTCAGCTGCAGCTCGAACCTCGTCACGCCGAGAGCGCGCAGCAGCGCGTCGTAGTACTGGATCACCTCGGCGTCGACGGACGGGTCCGCCGAGCCGATGCACTCGAGCGAGAGCTGCCAGTGCTCGCGGTAGCGGCCGCGCTGAGGCGCCGCATACCGGTACATCGGCGCGATCGTGTACAGCTTCACCGGCTGCGGCTGGCGGTGCATCCCGTGCTCGACGTATGCGCGGCAGATCGGTGCCGTTCCCTCCGGGCGCAGCGTCAGCGAGCGGCCGCCGCGGTCCTCGAACGTGTACATCTCCTTCTGCACGATGTCGGAGCCGGCGCCGGAGGTGCGGTCGAAGAGCTCGGTGTCCTCGAAACCGGGCGTCTGGATGCGGCGGTAGCCGTAGAGCGCGCAGAGCCGCTCCATCTCCCCCGTCACCCGCTGCCAG
>JAGWRZ010000006.1 GCA_028876365.1 Acidobacteriota bacterium
CGCGAGGGACAGCTGCTCGCAGCCTGCCTGGTGGTCGCCGGGATCCTGGCCGCAGGCGTCCGCGACCGGCGGGTGTGGCTCTCTCTCGTTCCCGTCGCCGTGATCGCATATCTCCCAGCGATCCCGTGGCGCATCTGGTGGACCTCGCGACATCTCCCAGGCGACACGCCGAGCGGAGGTTTGATCCACGCGACCTTCGTAAGCCTGAGCGACGCTCCCAGGGCTTTCCACCTAGTCGCGCAGCTCGCGTTCGACTACCACCTCTGGCTCGGCGCGTCTCCGCTTGCTCTCGTGGCGGCGCTCGTCTGCCTCGGCCAGCCGAACCGCCGGGCCGCGGCATTCTTCCTGCTGGTGTTCGGACTCGTGTTCGTCGGCTGGGCTTGGGAGAACTGGGCGTTCGTCACCGAAGGCTTCCCGATCACGCCCGACCCATCGCTCAACCCCACGAATCGAACGGTGGCATCCCTCGTCGTCGTCTCAGTGGTCGCCGCGCCGGTGCTCATCGGTCAACTGCTCGCGCAGCGGGTCCCGCGCGAAGCCTCCTCCCCCGTGCCCGCATCGCCGTAAGGGAACCCTTGGCCGAGAAGACATTCGTCGATCCGATAGCCGCCACGACAGTCGAAGGGACGGGGCGACGCGTTTCGATCGTCATGCCGTGCCTCAACGAGGCCGAAACGGTGGGACGGTGCGTGGCGAAAGCCTGGATGGGTCTCAAGCGCTCAGGTCTATCCGGCGAAGTCCTCGTCGCCGACAACGGGAGCACTGACGGATCGCAGGCTGCCGCGCTCGAGGCCGGAGCGCGTGTCGTGCACGTCGAGGCACCTGGCTACGGAAGCGCGCTCCATGGGGCCATCACAGCGGCGCGTGGCGAGTTCGTGATCATGGGCGATGCCGACGAGACGTATGACTTCAGCCGAATCGAACAATTCATCCTCGCCCTGGAGCGCGGTGACGACCTCGTCCTCGGAAACCGCTTCGCCGGTGGCATCGAGAAGGGCGCGATGCCGACGCTCAACCGCTACCTCGGCAACCCCGTCCTCTCGGCGCTCGGGAGGCTCTTCTTCCGCAGCCCGGTCAGCGATTTCCATTGTGGGCTTCGCGCCTTCCGACGGAGTCGCATCATGGCTCTCGAGCTCGCGAGCCCGGGAATGGAGTATGCGAGCGAGATGGTGATCAAGGCGTCGCTCGCCGGGCTTCGGATCACCGAGGTACCGACGACCTTGTCATCCGGCATCGCCGGACGACGGCCTCACCTCCGCCCGTGGCGCGACGGCTGGCGTCATCTGCGACTCCTGCTCCTCTATAGCCCGCGTTGGCTCTTCCTCTATCCCGGTCTGCTCCTGGGCGCCCTCGGTCTCGCCGCGACGCTTGCGTTGCTACCCGGCCCACTCGACATCGGATCAGTCCGCTTCGAAGTCGACACCCTGCTGTACTCGACGGCCGCAATCCTGCTCGGCTACCAACTGGTCGTCTTCGCCGTGTTCGCGCGCATCTTCGGCATGACGCAGGGGTTTCTCCCGGAGGATCCACAACTGCGACGACTGCTCCGCTTCATACGCCTCGAGGTCGGCCTCGCGGTCGGAGCCGGCCTTCTCGCGGGCGGCCTCGCCGGAGCGGGGTACACGCTCGCCGAATGGAGCAGCCGGTCGTTCGGCCAGCTGGACTACTCCCACGTCATGCGAATCGCGATCCCGTCCGCCGGACTGCTCGTGTTGGGAACGCAGACGATCGTCACGAGCTTCTTCTTGAGCTTCATCGGCCTACGCGACCGACGCGTCGTAGACGGCGGCGAGCGCGTCGGCTGACGCGTCCCTTGACCATTCACGTCGCGCCTTTTCGCGCGCGGCAGCGCCAAGGCGACGGCGGAGGTCCGGATCGGTGAGCAAGCGCTCGATCGCTCCCCGCAGGCCGGGCGGCGCGACGAGGAGCCCCGTCGCCCCGTCCTCGACCGCATCGACGAGCCCGCCCACCGGGGTCGCCACGACCGGGCGCCCGTATGCCATCGCCTCGCGCGCCACCATCCCGTAGCCCTCGCGCCGCGAGGGAACGCAGACGACGGCGGCACGCTCGTAGTAGCGGCCGAGCTCACGCGGCGCGACCGCGCCCACGCTCTCCGGAACCTGGACGGGGCCGGCTCCAACGATCACACGCGGCAGCCCGTCGGTCGCGGCGAGGAAGTCCTCGATCCCCTTCTCCGGCGAGAGCCTCCCGACGTAGAGGACATGCGGCGGCTCCTCCGGCTCGGCCACGGTCTCGGGGACCGCGACCGC
The DNA here is from genome assembly GCA_028876365.1 of Acidobacteriota bacterium. Classification (GTDB taxonomy): domain Bacteria; phylum Actinomycetota; class Thermoleophilia; order Gaiellales; family Gaiellaceae; genus Palsa-739. The sequence continues at coordinate 2,271 of JAGWRZ010000006.1, forward strand.
GCTCGGGACGATGCGAACCTCGCGCGCGCCGAGCCGGCGCGCCTCCTGCGCCAGGAAGGACGATGCGGCGAGGACGAGCCGCGCCCGGCGGAGGATCCAGCGCGCCGCCCAGGGCGCGCGCCGCGCCAGCTCGACGTCCGTTCCCCACACCTGGACGACGTACGGCTTGCCGAGCGTCGCTGCGACCGCTCCGGCAAAGAGCCAGTGGGCGTGGATGAGATCGGCTTCGCGCCGGGCGGCGCGGCGAAAGTTCCAGAAGAGCGACGGCACGAGCACGAGGAGCCACGGTCGCACCCTCAGGTTGCCGACGATCCCGTGCCCATACGCGATGCCGAAGTGCCGAAAGGAGGCCGGCGAGACGACCTCGACCTCCACGCCGCGCGAGCGCGCCGCCTCGACCGCGTCTGCGACGAATCGCCCGGCGGGATCGTTCACGTCTCTCGGGTACGACGTCGTGAGGACGAGGACCTTCACTCCGTGCGTTGTGCGAAGACAACCGGCAGCGCGAGCGCGAGCGCGATGAACGCGTAGAAATAGTAGAACTGCATCGTCAGGTAGAAGAAGTTCGCGGCGATCGTCCCCGCGAGCGCAGCGGTCATTCCCCACCCGAGCGGCAGGACACGCCGGTCGCCCCGCATCCGGCCGAGCACCCGCGCGGCGCGAAGGCGCAGGAAGACGTAGCGCAGGAAGACGATGAAGAGCAGCGCGCCGACGAGGCCCGTCTCGACGACGAGCGCGACCCAGTACGAGTGCGGCCCCCAGTTCGTCTTGCCGGTGACGAACTCGTAATAGACGGAGAACGTGTTCAGCCCCAGCCCGAGCAACGGGTTCGTATGCAGCACCTGCGGGATGAAGTCGTACACGGCGAAGTGCGCCGAGGTCGAGCTCCCTCCGGTCTGCAGGCGCGACGCGATCACGACGGAGAAGAAGTGGCTGCGCGAGTGGACGACGTAGGCGAGCACGACCGCCACGAGCGCAAGCGGAGCGAGCAGCGCCTTCGACCAGAGGAAGCGCCCGTACGGCATCGCGAGGACGAGCACACCGACGATCAGGCCGAGGGCGCCGCTGCGCGAGAGGGTCGCGATCAGCACGAGGAGGAGGAAGCCGAGCACGAGGCCGAGCGGCCAGCGCAGCCGGTGCCCGCGCTCGAGGCGCAGGTAGACCGGCGTGAGGACGAGCAGCGGGACGTCGAGCATGATCCCGAGATGGTTCGGGTCGCCCGTGAGCGCGTTCGGGCGGTACACGGAGGCGCCGTTGACGACTCCGTAGATGTTGATCGAGCTCGCGCCGCCGGTCAGCGGGGAGAGGACGAGGCTGTCGAGGTTGTGGCCTGCGCGGGCCGCCAGCAGCTGGAGGGTGCCGTACACCCCGTTCGCGAGGAACCCGGCGCCGAACCAGCCGAGCGTGTGCCAGAAGAACCGCTGCCCGCGGCGCACGAGATACGTGATCGCGCATGCCAAAAAGAGGAAGTGCAGGCCGAACTTGACCATCCCCTTCACCCACTGGTCGAGCGCCTGTTTCGTCTCGATGTTGTAGAAGCCGAGCAGGTAGACGAGCACGAACGCGACGAAGAAGAGGACGACGACCTGCGTCGTCTTCGGAGTGGGCCCGCGGCTCTGCAGCACGAACGAGACCAGGAAGAGGATCGTCAGGACGTCCGCGATGCCGACCGTGCCGGCGATGTTCCAGTGCACCTTCTCGAACGTGACGCAGAAGAACGTCGCGAAGAAGAAGAAGTCGGTGACACGCGTACGGCTGACGACGCGTGGCAGCGCGGCGGCGGCGGCGCTCACGCGAGGCTCCTGAGGAGGTCCGCGAGCTGCTCGACGCGCCGGCCGCGCG
>JAGWRZ010000050.1 GCA_028876365.1 Acidobacteriota bacterium
TACGGGCACCCGCTGCTCGTCACCTGGCTCATGCTCGCCGGGATCGCCGCCGGCTTCGCGACCGACTTCGTCGTCACTGCCGCCGGCGTCTAGCGACGGCGTCGTGCGGTGGCCATAGCCTTGGCCGCGTGATGCGCTATGCGTCGGTCTATCCGCTCGTCACCGGCCGTGCGGTCGCGCGCCCGTTCACCTACGCCGTCCCGGACGACGCGCGCGTGGGCGACGTCGTCGAGGTGCGCTTCGGCAACGCGCGCCGGCGCGGCGTCGTCACCGAGGTCGGGATCGATCCGCCGGTGGGCGTCGATGCATCGGCGATCGAGCGCGTCGCCGAGACGCTCCCGCCCGCGCTCGTCGACCTCGCGCTCTGGCTCGCGGACTACTACGGCTCGACGCCCGCGCGCGCGCTCGCGCTCGTCGCGCCGGCGCATCCGAAGCGCCGCGGCGAGCGCAAGCGCGTCGAGAGCGCAATCGCCGGCGAGGCGCCGCCCGCCGCGCTCTCGGCGGCGCAGGACGCTGCGCTCGGGCGCATCGTCGAGCTGCTCGACGCGGGCGGCGGCAACGTCCTCCTTTCGGGCGCGACCGGCAGCGGCAAGACCGAGGTGTACATCCGCGCGTGCGAGGAGGCGCTCTCGCGTTCGCGCGGCGCGATCGTGCTCGTGCCGGAGATCGCGCTGACACCGCAGGCGCTCGGACGCTTCCGGGCGCGCTTCGGCGACCGCGTCGCCGTTCTCCATTCGGGGCTCTCCGATGCGGAACGGCGCGACGAGCGCGAGCGCATCGCCGCCGGGGAGGCGCCCGTCGTCGTCGGCGCGCGCTCCGCCGTCTTCGCTCCGGTCCCGTCTCTCGGGCTCGTCTGCGTCGACGAGGAGCACGACGCGTCGTACAAGCAGGACGCGGAGCCGCGCTACGACGCGCGCACCGTGGCCGCGAAGCGCGCGGCGCTCGAAGGCGCGGTCGCGCTGTTCGGCTCGGCGACGCCGCGGCCGGAGTCATGGCAGGCGCTCGAGCGGCTCGAGCTCGGCGGCCGGCTCGGCGCGCCGATGCCGTCCGTGCACATCGTCGACCTGCGCCGGGAGAAGGGGTACCCGCTGTCGGCGCCGCTTCTCGCCGAGCTCGGCGCCGTCGCAGCGAGCGACGAAAAGGCGATCCTCCTGCTGAACCGGCGCGGGCTCGCCCCCGCGGTGCACTGCCGCGCGTGCGGCACGACGCGCCGCTGCCCGAACTGCGACGTCGCGCTCACGCTGCACGGGGACGAGGCGCTCCACTGCCATCACTGCGGCCGCGTCGAGGCGATGGACGACGTCTGCCCCGCCTGCGGCTCGGCGGATCTCGCGCGCATCGGCGCCGGGACGCAGCGGCTCGAGCGCGAGCTCGCCAAACACGTTCCCGAGCTGGAGGTGATTCGCCTCGATGCGGACGTCGACGATCCGCGTCCGCCGCTCGCGCGCTTCGCAGCCGCGCGCCGCGCCGTGCTCGTCGGCACCCAGATGGTCGCGAAGGGCCATCACTTCGAGGGCGTCCGGCTCGCGGCGGTCGTCGACGCCGACACCGGGCTCGGGCTGCCGGACTTCCGCGCCGAGGAGCGGACGTTCCAGCTGCTGACGCAGCTCGCCGGGCGCAGCGGCCGCGACGCGCCGGGGCGCGTGCTCGTGCAGACGTTCCAGCCGGACGCGCGCGCGATCGTCCATGCCGCGCGTCACGACGTGGGCGGCTTCCTCGGCGGGGAGCTCGAGCGGCGACGCGCGCTCGGCTATCCGCCGTTCTCGCATCTCGTGCGCATCGTCGTCTCGGGGCCGGAGCAGGCCGACACGGTGCGAGCGCTCGACGAGCTGAAGGCCGGGCTCGCGGGCCACGAGCTGCTCGGCCCGGCGCCGCTGCTGCGCCTGCGCGGGCGCCATCGTGCGCAGCTCGTCGGCAAGACCGACCGTCCTCGCGCGCTCGCCGCCCGCGCGGCCGCGTTGCTCTCGGCCGCCGCGCCGGCGATGCGGAAGGCGGGGCTGAGCGCGGTCGTGGACGTGGATCCGCAAAGCCTCTAGGGTCCGCCCGTGAAGGATTTCAACGCATTCCTGCTACGGGGGAACCTCGTCGATCTCGCCGTCGCCGTGGTCATCGGTGTTGCGTTCGGCGCCGTCGTCACCGCGCTCGTCGGCGACCTGATCACGCCGCTCATCGCCGCTCTCGCCGGCAAGCAGGACTTCTCCGGCCTCGCCTTCACGATCAACCACAGCCGGTTCAGATACGGCGACTTCATCGACGCGCTCCTGTCGTTCGCCGTCGTCGCGTCGGCCGTCTTCTTCCTCGTCGTCAGGCCGATGAACGCGCTGGTGGCGCGCCGTCACAAGGACGAGCCGGCGACGAAGCCCTGCCCTCATTGCCTGAGCGAGATCCCGCGCGCCGCCACCGTCTGCGCGTTCTGTACTAGGGACGTTCAGCCGGCCAGCGGCTGAGGATCCAGTCCGCGTCGAGCGTCCTGCGCTCGTAACGGCGCCCGTTGAGGCGGACGAAGTCGCGTGTGCGCGGATCCATCGGCAGGCGGGACTCCGCCGGGAAGTTCCTGTTGTGCGCCTCGATCAGCCGGTTGATCTGCGAGAAGTCCCACTCCTCGGCGACGCGCGGCCAGTCGGCCGGGTCGGTCTCCCGGTGTGCCTCGTCGAGCTGTCGCACATGCTGGTCGTACGCGTCCTCGATCGCGCGCAGGCGGCGCATCCACATGAGCGGCCCGCCGAGGGAGCGCACCGCCGACTCGGCGTCCGGCCTGAAGTTCCGGAGGCGCGGGCGGAGCGGCTTTCCCGCGACCGGGCTCGCCGCGAGGTCCGCCTCGAGCACGCGCCGCTCCTCGCGATCGCGCGCTGTCTCCGGGCGGATCGCGCCCTGACTCATGATCTCCTTCCTCTCGCGCGGATCCACGCCGTTAGTGTGCCGTCTGCATGGCACGGGTCGAAGGCGAAGTCGTCGAGGAGGAACTGGACCCCGAGGACGAGGCGCGGCGTCGCCTCGCTCTCGCGCAGATCCGCCAGTACCCCGATGTCGCGCTGAAGATGGTCGCGAGGCCCGTCGAGGAGTTCGACGACGAGCTGCGCGACCTCGTCCAGCGGATGAAGCGGCTCATGCGCGACGCGCACGGCATCGGCCTCGCCGCCACGCAGGTCGGCGTCCTCCGGCGCATCTTCGTGTTCACGCCGGCGAAGGACGTCGTCGCGGCGATCGCCAACCCGGAGATCGTCGCGCGGAGCGACGAGACCGAGATCGTCGAGGAGGGCTGCCTCTCGATCCAGGGCGTCCTCGTCCCGATCGAGCGTCCCCTGCGCGTCACCCTCGAGGGCAAGGACGAGAACGGTGACGACGTCCGATTCGAGCTCGAGGACATTTACGCGCGCGCGGCCCAGCACGAGGCCGATCATCTCGAGGGCCTGCTGATCATCGACCGGACGACGCCGGAAGCGCGCCGCGAGGCGCTCGCGCTGCTGCGCCCGCGCATCGTTTTGTCGTAGTGCGGCTCGCGGTCGCGGCGACCGCGCCGTTCGGCGCCGACGTGCTCGAGCGGCTGGCGGCGAGGCGCGAGGTCGCGCAGGTGTTGACGCGGCCGGATGCGCCGCGCGGCCGCGGACGCAGGGTGGCGCCGTCGGCGGCGAAGGAGGTTGCAGGGCGGCTCGGCATCCCGGTCGTGTACGACCGCGACGAGCTCGGCGCGGATGTGGTCGTCGTGGCGGCGTACGGGCGGCTCATCCCGGAGTCGGCGCTCGCGCGCGCGCTGTGGCTCAACGTCCACCCGTCGCTGCTGCCGCGCTGGCGCGGCGCCGCGCCGGTCGAGCGCGCCCTCATGGCGGGCGATGCGGAGACGGGCGTGACCATCCACCGCACGACGAAGGAGCTCGACGCGGGGCCGATCGCGGCGCAGGAGGCGTTCACGGTCGCGCCGGAGGACGATGCCGGCGCGGTGTACGCGCGCGCGGCCGAGGTGGCGGCGCGGCTGCTCGACGAGGTGCTGGCCGATCCGGCGTTCGCGCCGCAGCCGGAGGAGGGCATGACCTATGCGGAGAAAATCGGGCCGGCGGATCGAGTGCTCGATCCGTCGCGTCCGCCGCAGGAGCTCGTGAACCGCGTGCGCGCGCTCTCGCCGCACATCGGCGCGAAGCTCGGCGACCTCACCGTCTGGAGCGCGCGGGTCGGCGGCGGCGGGGCTGGCGGCGGCGGCGAGTTCGTGCCGGTCGAGGTGCAGCCCGCCGGCGGCAGGCGCATGAGCTACGAGGCCTACCTCCGCGGCCGCCGATGACGGCCGGTACCAGGTACGGACACGTGAGTGTCACGAGAAGCGCCGCGTGCCCGAGCCGTTCGTGCGAGTCTCGTGACGCATCTGTACGCGTACCTGGTACCGGTCGATGACCGTTTCGGGCGCGCGCCGCGCGGCGTACGAGGTGCTCCTCCGCGTGTTCGAGCAGGACGCGTACGCGGACCGGGTGTTCCGCACCGCTGCGCGGGGGCTCGACGAGCGCGACCGCGCCTTCGCGCAGCGCCTCGCCTACGGCGCGGTGCAGCGCGTGCGCACGCTCGACCACGCGATCGAGACCCTCGGCAGGCGGCCGGTGCGGAAGCTCGACCCGCCCGTCCGCGCCGCGCTCCGCCTCGGCGCGTACCAGCTCGGCTACACCGATGTCGCCCCGCACGCGGCCGCGAACGAGTCGGTCGAGCTCGTGCGTCGCGCGCGCCTCGAGCGCGCCGTCCCGTTCACGAACGCGGTCATGCGCCGCCTCGCCGACGGCATGCGCGGCCTGCTCGACGCGCTCCCCGACGGCCCGCTGAAGGAGTCGTACCCGGACTGGATCGCGGAGGTCTGGACGCGCGACTTCGGCGCCGACACCGCCCTCGCGCTCATGCGAGTGCAGAACGAGCCGCTCGAGACCGTCGTCCGCCTCGTCCGCGGCGACCCTCCCGGCGAGGCGACCGACGTGCCGGGCGCGTATCGCGTCGACCGCGTCGACGAGGACGCCGTCGCCGGCGGCCGCATCTGGCCGCAGAGCCGCGGTTCGCAGCTCGCCGGCCTGGTCGTCGACGCGCAGGACGGCGAGCGCGTCCTCGATCTCTGCGCAGCCCCCGGCGGGAAGGCCACGATGCTGCACGGCGCGGTCACCGCGGTCGAGATCGACCCCGCCCGCGCGCGCGAGCTCCGCGAGAACGCGGCCCGCCTCGGCGCCGCGAACGTCGAGGTCGTGGAGGCGGACGGAACGAGGCTCCCGCCGGAGCTCACCGGCTACGACCGCGCCCTCGTCGACGCTCCCTGCTCCGGCCTCGGCGTCCTTGCGCAGCGTCCCGACCTGCGCTGGCGCGCCCGCCCGCTGCCCGACCTCCAGCTCGCGCTCCTCCGCTCGGCCGCCGAGCGCGTCCGCCCGGGCGGGACGATCGTCTACTCCGTCTGCACGCTGAACGCCGACGAGAACGAGGCGATCGTCGACGCGAGCGGCCTCGCCGTCGCCCCGCTCGGCGGGGAGTGGCCGCAGTTCGCTCATCCGGGCCGGCCCGAGTTCCTCCTCACCTCTCCGTATGGAAACGGTACGAGCGGATTCTTCGTCGCCCGGCTGACGGCGTAGAGTGCCGCGGGAATGAGTTGGCGCGACTGGGTGCGGACGGTCGAGATCGAGCCCTCGCTCTATGCAGCCGACTTCGCGCACCTCGGGGAGCAGGTCGAGATCCTCCTCCGGGCCGGCGTGCGCGTCTTCCACTTCGACGTCGGCGACGGGCACTTCGTCGAGCCGATCACGATCGGCCCCATCGTGCTGCAGTCGATCGCGCCGATGATCCACGCGATGGACGGCGTCGTCGACTGCCACCTGATGGTGGACAACCCCCTCCGCCACTTCCCGCAGATCGCGGAGGCGGGCGGCAACAGCGTCACCTTCCACCACGAGGTCGTCGACGACGTGCCCGCGACGATCGCCGCCGCCCGCGAGCACGGCCTGCAGGTCGGCGTCGCGTTCAACCCCGAGTCGGAGCCGGAGGACGTCGCGAGCGTCGCGGGCGACGCCGACGTCGTCCTGTGCATGAGCATCCATCCCGGCTACTCCGGCCAGGAGTTCATGCCGGGCGCGCTCGAGCGGATCGCGCGCACGCGCGCAGCGCTGCCCGACTCCGTGCACGTACAGGTCGACGGCGGCATCGACAACGAGAACGTGCGCTCCGTGTACGACGCCGGCGCGACGCTGATCGTCGCCGGCAGCGCGATCTTCCACCGCGAGGATCTCCCGCGCTCGTATCGCCGCTTGGTACAAGCACTGGCATGAACTTCATGGAGCGGGCGCTGGCGCTCGCCGAGCGAGGCCGGGGGCTGGTGCGCGACCACCCGCTCGTCGGGGCTGTCGTCGTCGCCGGCGGCGAGGTCGTCGGCGAGGGCTGGTACGCCTACGACGCGGTCGAGCACGCGGAGACGGTCGCGCTCCGGCAGGCGGGAGAGCGCGCGCGCGGCGCGACGATCTACGTCACGCTCGAGCCGTGCGCGCACCACGGACGGACGCCGCCGTGCGCCGACGCGGTCGCGGCGGCGGGGATCTCCCGCGTCGTCGTCGGCGCGCTCGATCCGAACCCGAAGGCGGCGGGCGGCGTCGCGCGCCTGCGCGCGGCGGGCGTCGAGGTCGACGTCCTCGACAGCGCCGAGGCCCGCCGGCAGAACGAGGCATGGCGCACCCGGGTCGCTCTCGGCCGTCCGCACGTGACGCTCAAGATCGCGGTGACGCTCGACGGGCGCGTGGCCGTCCCCGGCCGTCGCTGGGTGTCGAACGAGGAGTCGCGCCGCCTGGTGCACGAGCTGCGCGCGTCCGTCGACGCCGTCGCCGTCGGCATGGGAACGGTCCGCGCCGACGCTCCGCGGCTCGACGCGCGCGAGGTCGGCGCGACGCGGCAGCCCCGGCGCATCGCCTTCGGGCACGGCGACGCCGGCGGCCTCGAGGTTCGCAGCGGCCCGCTCGAGGACGAGCTGCGGGCGCTCGCGTCCGAGGGCGTCCAGTCGCTCCTCCTCGAGGGGGGCCCGACGATCGCGACCGCGTTCGCCCGCGCGGGGCTCGTCGACAAGCTCGTCCTCTTCGTCGCGCCGGTCGTGGCGGGGGAGGGGCGGCGCTTCCTCGGCGACGTGCCGCTCGCCGTGCGGTCGATGGACGCCCGCCCCGTCGGGGGGGACGTCCTCATCCAGGCGACCATCCGCGAGCCGTAACCTGTCCCCATGTTCACGGGCATCGTCCGCGAGCGCGGCCGCGTCGTCTCGTTCGACGACGGGCGCCTCCTCGTCGCCGCCGCGACGGACGCGGGAATCGGCGACTCGGTCGCGATCGCCGGCGTCTGCCTCACCGTCGTCGGGCGCGACGGCGGCGGCCTTGCGTTCGACGTCGTCGGCGAGACGCTCGAGCGGACGACCCTCGGACGCAAGTCCGCCGGCGACGAGGTGAACGTCGAGCCCGCCCTCCGCGCCGGCGAGCCGCTCGGCGGCCACATCGTGCAGGGCCACGTCGACGGCGTCGGCGCCTTCCGCGGGACGGCCGGCGGGCTGAGCTGGTTCGACGCTCCCGCATCGCTGCTGCGCTACTGCGCCGTCAAGGGATCGATCGCCGTGGATGGGACGTCGCTCACCCTCGCCGCGCTCGACGACACCGGCTTCGCGGTCGCGCTCGTTCCGCACACGCTCGAGGCGACGACGCTCGGCGCCCTGCGCCCCGGCGACGGCGTCAACCTCGAGGTGGACGTGATCGCGAAGTACGTCGAGCGGCTTACGCTTAGCGCATGAGCTTCGCCACCGTCGACGACGCGATCGAGGAGATCCGCGCTGGCCGGATGGTGGTCGTGGTCGACGCCGCCGACCGGGAGAACGAGGGGGACCTCACGATCGCGGCGCAGTTCGCGACGCCCGAGGCGATCGCGTTCATGGCGAAGGAGGGCCGCGGCCTCGTCTGCCTCTGCCTCACCGGCGAGCGCTGCGACGAGCTCGGGCTGAAGATGATGACCGAGCGCAACGAGACGCCGTACGGCACCGCGTTCACCGTCTCGATCGAGGCGCGGGAGGGAATCTCGACGGGCATCTCCGCCCACGACCGCGCGCGCACGATCCAGGTCGCGATCGACCCGTCGAAGGACGCCTCCGACCTCGTGCAGCCGGGCCACGTCTTCCCGCTGCGCGCCCGCGAGGGCGGCGTCCTCCAGCGCGCGGGCCAGACCGAGGCGGCGGTCGACCTCGCGCGGCTCGCCGGGCTCAATCCGGCCGGCGTGATCTGCGAGGTGATGAAGGACGACGGGACGATGGCGCGCGTCCCCGATCTGGAGGAGTTCTGCGCGAAGCACGACCTGAAGCTCGTCACCGTCGCCGACCTGATCGCGCACCGCCGCCGGCACGAGCGGCTCGTCGAGCGCGAGGTGACGGTGCGTCTGCCGACGGCGTACGGCGCGTTCGACGCCGTGCTCTTCACCGAGACGCTGACGGGCAAGCAGCACGTCGCGCTCGTGCGCGGGGACGTCGACGGCGCCGAGAACGTGCTCGTCCGCGTCCACTCCGAGTGCCTCACCGGCGACGTGTTCCATTCGCTCCGCTGCGACTGCGGCGAGCAGCTCGACGCGGCGATGAGGCTCATCGCCGACGAGCCGCGCGGCGTGCTCCTGTACATGTCGCAGGAGGGGCGCGGCATCGGCCTCCTGAACAAGCTGAAGGCCTACGAGCTGCAGGAGGGCGGCCTCGACACGGTCGACGCCAACCTCGCGCTCGGCTTCGGCGCCGACGAACGGGAGTGGGGGATCGGGAACCAGATCCTCGGCGAGCTCGGGCTGACGACCATCCGGCTGCTGACGAACAATCCGAAGAAGGTGTCCGGCCTGCACGCCTTCGGCCTGGAGGTGACCGAGCAGGTGCCGATCGAGGTGGCGCCCCACCCGGAGAACCGGCGCTATCTGGCCGCCAAGAGGGATAAGCTCGGCCACGGGTTGCGGTTCGAGGAGGACGATTGAGCGAGCAAGAGCACTGGCCCGGCGAGCCGGTCGTCGCGGCCGAGGCCGAGGCGCCCGTCGCCGAGGCCGTGGTGGACGACATCGACGAGGAGCCCGCCGCCGAGCCCGAGCTCGACCGGCTCGCCGGGCACGCGCCGGGCGGCCTCGACGTCCCGGACGGCGTCGACCTCCTCGAGGGGGCGCCGCAGGGAACGCGCAAGCGCGTCGCGATCGTCTGCTCGCGCTTCAACGGCGACGTGACGAACCGGCTGCTCGCGTCCGCGCTCGCGGAGCTCTCCCGGGTCGGCATCGACTCCGAGCACGTCACGGTCATGCCTGTCCCGGGCGCCTTCGAGCTGCCGATCGGGGCGATGGCGCTCGCGAAGACGCGCCGGTACGTCGCGATCGTCGCTCTCGGCTGCGTCATCCGCGGCGAGACCGCGCATTTCGAGTACGTCGCCGCCGAGGCTGCGTCCGGTCTGCAGCTGGCGGCGCTCGAGACGGGCGTCCCCGTCGCCTTCGGGGTGCTGACGACGGAGAACCTCGAGCAGGCGATGGCGCGCGCCGGCAAGGGGGCCGAGGCGGTGCGCAGCGCGCTCGAGATGGCCGACCTCTTCAACCAGCTGCGCGCGTCCGCGAAAGCCGCGGGGTAGCGGCTACACTGGCGCTCCGATGTCGAAGGTATGCGCCGTTTGCGGGAAAAAGCCGAGCTTCGGTCACCACCGGAGCCACTCGATGGTGGCCACGAAGCGCCGCTTCGACCCGAATCTCCAGCGCGTCCGCGCCGTCATCGACGGCAAGGCGATGCGGGCGTACGTCTGCACGCGCTGCCTCAAGGCCGGCAAGGTCACGAAGGCGGTCTGAGGGTCCCGCAACCCGCGGCGAAGCCGAGGCGTCCAAGACGCTGGTGCACGCCGTCTCCTCGTCCCAGCTCGGCCGGATCACGATCGCGAACGCGGCGATCGAGCGCATCGTCGCCGAGACCGCGCGCGAGTGCTACGGCGTCGTCGCGATGGCCGGCCCGAAGTGGCTGCCGGAGCGCGTCCGCAAGGGGATCGAGGTCGGCCGCGACGGCGACGAGGTCACGATCGACCTGCACGTCGTCGTCGAATACGGCCTGAACCTGGCCGAGGTCGCCTCGACCGTCCGGAACCGCGTCGCCTACGAGGTCGGGCGGATGACCGGCCTGCCGATCCGCGCCGTCGAGGTGCACGTCGACGACGTGCGCGGGCCGAAGTGAACCTCAACGGCGACGTCGAGGTCCTGCAGAAGATCGTCGACGGCGCGCTCGCCTCGCTCGAGGCGAGCCGGCAGCGCATCGACGACCTCAACGTCTATCCGGTCCCGGACGGAGACACCGGCACGAACCTGACGCTGACCGTGCGCGCCCTCGCGGACGCCGTCGAGCAGACGTCGGCCGCGAGCCGGCAGTCGCTCGCGCGGGACGTCGCCCGCGGCGCGCTCATGGGCGCGCGCGGCAACAGCGGCGTCATCTTCTCGCAGATCGTCCGCGGCGCGGCCGACGTCCTCGGCGAGACCGACGGCCCGCGCATCGACGCCCGTGCAGCCGCGCTCGCGCTGCGCGGCGCCTCCGACGCCGCCTACCGCGCGGTGCGCAGGCCCGTCGAGGGGACGATGCTCTCCGTCATCCGCGAGCTCGCGGAGGAGGCGGAGCAGCGCGCGCTCGAGGGCCCCGCCCTCGGCGAGCTGCTCCTCGAGCTCGTCCGGCGCGGCGAGATCGCGGTCGCGCGCACGCCGGAGCAGCTGCAGGTGCTGCGCGACGCCGGGGTCGTCGACGCCGGCGGCGCCGGGCTGCTCGAGCTCGTCCGCGGCGTCGCGGCGACCGTGACCGGCGAGCCCCTTCCCGCGCCGCCGCCGCGCGAGGAGCCTCTCGGCGTCGAGTCGATCCACCGGGAGCTCTCGCCGTACCGGTACTGCACCGTCTTCCTCGTCGAGGGGAGAGACCTCGACCGCGACGCGCTCGAGCTCGGGCTGGAGAGGCTCGGCGACTCGCTGCTCGTCGTCGGCGACCGAAACGCGCTCAAGGTGCACGTGCACACCGACGACCCCGGCGCGGCGCTCTCGCTCGGCACGGACGCCGGGACGATCGACGGCGTCGAGATCGCGAACATGCACGAGCAGACCCAGGAGCGGACGGAGCGACTGCTCACCGCCGTCCCCGATCTCGCGACGACCGGCGTCGTCGCCGTCGTCGCCGGCGCGGGCAACCGCCGCCTCTTCGAGCAGCTCGCCGAGGGGATGGGGCCGATCGCGATCGTCGAGGGCGGCCAGACGATGAACCCGTCCACCGCCGATCTGATCGCGGCCGTCGAATCGCTCGGCTCGCACGAGGCGATCCTCCTCCCGAACAACACGAACGTCGTCCTCGCCGCCGAGCATGCGGCCGCGAACGCGGGGCGCCCCGTCGAGGTCGTCGCCTCGGGGTCGATCCCCGCCGGGCTCGCCGCGATGGTCGCCTACGACGGCACGCGTCCGGCCGCCGAGAACGCGGCCGAGATGCGGGAGGCCGTCGCCGCCGTCGCGACCGGCGAGGTGACGGTCGCATCCCGCGACATCGCGCTCGCGGGCGTCGACATCCGCAACGGCGAGTGGCTCGGTCTCGCCGACGGCACGCCGGTCGCCGGCGGCTCCGACTTCGACGACGTCGCCTTCGCCGTCGTCGAGAAGCTCGTGGCCGGGCATCACGACCTGCTCACGCTGCTGGAAGGCGGGGACGCGCCCGCGCTCGACGCGCTCGTCGACCGCATCTCCGCCGCCCATCCCGATCTGGACGTGGACGTGCAGAAGGGCGGCCAGCCGCATTACGCCCTGCTTCTCTCCGCCGAGTAGTCTGCGTCGACGTGCCAGCGGTCCGGATCCTCCTCGTCGAGGACAACGCCGTCTTCCGCGAAGCCCTCGAGCTGCTCTTCTCGCTTCGGGACGACGTCGAGGTCGTTGCGTCCGTCGGAGACGGCACGGCCGCGGTGCCGGCCTGCCTCGAGCACCGGCCGGACGTCGTCCTGATGGACTACCGGCTGCCCGGGCTCGACGGCGTCCAGGCGACGCGCGCGGTGCGCGCCGCGTGCCCGCAGGCCGCGGTCGTCTGTCTCACCGCGTCGGCGGGCGGCCGCGAGATGGAGGCGCTCAGGCAGGCGGGCGCGGCCGCATGCCTGCGCAAGGACCAGGAGCTCGAGGAGATCGTCGCGACGATCAAGCACGCCGCCGCGACGCACGTGTGGACCTGACGAGCGCGAACACCGCGATCGTGCTCGACTCGACCGCCGACTTCCCGGATGCCCAGGAGCGCTTCCCGAACTGGCGCGTCGTCCCGCTCTACGTCAACTTCGGCGGCGAGAGCTACCGCGACGGCGTCGACATGACGGCCGAGGAGTTCTACCGCCGGCTGCCTTCGGCCGACCCCATGCCGACGACCTCGCAGCCGACGCCCGCCGACTTCGCGGCGGCGTACGCCGGGCTCGGCGGCTATGACCGCATCCTCGCGATCACGATCGCGGCCCGTCTGTCGGGCACGTTCCAGAGCGCCGGCCTCGCCGCCGACGAGCGCGTGCGCACGATCGACTCCGAGACGGCGTCGGCGGCGATCGCCATGCTCGCGCTCGCGATCCAGCGCCGGCTCGACCGCGGCACGACCGACGAGGAGGTGGATGCGCTCGTCGAGCGGTACACGCGCGGGCACGGCCTGCTCTTCACCGTCGACACGCTCGAGTTCCTCGCGCGCGGCGGCCGCATCGGGCGCGCGAAGGCGTTCGCGGGCGAGCTGCTGAACGTCAAGCCCATCCTCTCGATCCGGGACGGCGAGGTCGTCCCGGTGAAGCGCGTCCGCGGAAACCGGAAGGCATTCCAGGAGTTCGTCGACGCACTCGAGTCGCAGACCGCCGACGGGCCCGACCTGCGCGTCGGCATCGCGCACGCGGACGCGCCCGAGCGGATGGCCGAGCTCGCGAGGATGGTCCGCGACCTGCGCCCGCAGGCGACGATCGAGATCGAGACCTCGCTCGGCGCAGTCATCGGCACGCACGCCGGCCCCGGCACCGTCGGCCTGTTCTGGTTCGCCGGCGAGTGACGTCCGGTCCGTCTTCTAACGTCCACCTCGCTCTGGCGCCGAGCACGATGACAGCGATCCGTCGACAGACGGTGTTTGCAGGCCTGGACCAACCGCAGGCCTGGCCGCCGACGCGCGGGCGCTGCCGCCCCGAACGGCTCGAGGCGGCGCTCGACACGCTCGACGGCGTGGGCGCGACGCTCCGGCGGCGGCTCGCGACGCTCGGCCTCGCCACCGTCCGCGATCTGCTCGAGCACGCTCCGCGGCGGTACGAGGCGGCGGCGGACGAGACGCCGATCGCCGAGCTGCACGGCGGCGACGAGGTCGTCATCGTCGGCGACGTCCTCGACGTGACGAAGCGGCCCCTGCGCGGCCGTCGCGTGCTCGTCACCGCGCGCGTCACCGACGGCACCGCGGCGACCTCGGCGACGTGGTTCAACCAGCCGTGGATCGCCGAAGAGCTGAAGCCCGGGATGTGCGTCCGCCTGCGCGGCAAGCAGGGACGCTACGGCTTCGACGTCAGGTCGTGGGACGTGGGGGAGCCGCGCGCCACCGCCGACTTCGCGCCCGTCTACCCGGCGGCGGAGGAGATCCCGGCGAAGACCGTCCGCCGCGCGGTCGAGGCGGCCCTGCCGTTCGTCTCCGATTTCCCCGACCCGCTTCCGGCCGAGCTGCGCGAGCGGGAGGCGATGCCGCTCAAGCGCGACGCGCTCGCGGTGCTCCACCGCCCGCGGTCCGAGGAGGAGGCCGAGCGCGGGCGGCAGCGCCTCGCGTTCGACGAGCTGCTCGTGCTCCAGATCGGCATCGCGCGCCGCGCCGCCGAGCGCGAGAAGACGCTCGCGCCGTCGCTCGGAGCTGCGGGCGACCTCATCCTCCGGTACCGCAGGGCGCTGCCGTTCGCGCTCACGCCCTACCAGGAGCGGGCGATCCGCGAGATCGACGCCGACCTCGAGCGCACGGTGCCGATGCAGCGGCTGCTCCAGGGCGACGTCGGGTCCGGCAAGACGGTCGTCGCCCTGTACGCGCTCCTGCGCGCGGTCGAGAACGGGCGCCAGGGCGCGCTCATGGCGCCGACGGAGACGCTCGCGGAGCAGCACTACCTCACGATCGCCGACCTGTGCGCGGGCCTCGGCGTCTCGTGCGGCCTCGTCACGCATTCGACGCGCGCCCGCGATCGCGTCTCCGCGCTCGGCGCCGACGTCGTCGTCGGCACCCACGCCCTCATCCAGGAGGGCGTGGAGCTCCGCGACCTCGCGGTCGCCGTCGTCGACGAGCAGCATCGCTTCGGGGTCGAGCAGCGGGAGGCGCTCGCGCAGGGACGAGGGCCGCACGTCCTGCACATGACGGCGACGCCCATCCCGCGAACGCTCGCGTTGACCGTCTACGGCGACCTCGCCGTGTCCGAGATCGCGAAGCCGCCCGCGTCGCGAAAGCCTGTCGTGACCTCGCGCATCGGCGAGGAGCGCGCGTCGGAGGCGTACACGCGGCTGGCGCGGCTGCTCCGCGAAGGCAGGCAGGCGTACGTCGTCTGCCCGCTGATCGAGGAGTCGGAGACCTCGCGCGCGCGCGCCGCCGAGGCGGAGGCGGAGCGGCTCCGGCGCGCGGAGCTGCGCGAGTTCAGCGTCGGCTGCGTCCACGGCCGGATGAAGGCGGCCGAGCGGCGCGACACGATGGCGCGCTTCAAGGCGGGCGAGCTCGACGTCCTCGTCGCGACGACCGTGATCGAGGTCGGCGTCGACGTGCCGAACGCCACCGTGATGATCGTGCAGGAGGCGGACCGCTTCGGCCTCGCGCAGCTGCATCAGCTGCGCGGACGCGTCGGCCGCGGCGCCGAGCAGGCGTATTGCGTGCTCGTCTCCCGTCCGGAGGCCGAGCTGACCGAGTCGGCGCGCCGGCGGCTCGACGCGCTCGTCGCGACGACCGACGGCTTCGAGCTCGCGGAGGTCGACCTCGACCTGCGCAGCACGGGGCACCTTCTCGGGACGCGCCAGTCCGGCGCGTCCGATCTCCGCTTCGCGGACTTCCGGCGCGACCGGGCCCTGCTCGAGCGCGCCCGCGCTACAGCTCGTCGAGCGTCGGCGCCGCTCGAATTGCCGGGCTGAGCGTCCCCCAGACCGCCATCGTCAGCCCGAAGGCGGCGAAGACGCCGATCGTCGCGCGCGCGGACACGTTTGCGAGGAGGAGGCCGGCGACGAGCGGCCCGAGCGCCGCGGTGGCCCCGGTGAGAGAGCCGACCGCCGCCGTCGCGCGGCCGACCAGCCGGTCCGGCGTGAGCGAGAGCTGGTAGGGCCATACGATCGAGTCCGTCGTCGGGATCGCGAGCGCCGTCGGGACGAGGCTCGCCGTCAGCACGTACACGCTCGGAAAGACGAGGAAGAGCGCGCATCCGGCCCACGTCCAGAACTCGAGGACGATGAGCGCGCGGGTCGGCAGGAGCGTGCGCATGAAGGGCGCGATCGCCGAGCCGACGAGGAGAGACGCGCCGAAGACGGCGACGAGCGCGCCGATCTCCCCGCCCGACAGCCCCTGCCGCCTGGCGATGACGACGAGCGCGAGCGAGACCCCGGGGAAGACGATCTGCGCGAGCGTGAAGATGCCGACGATCGTGCGCAGGAACGGGCTCGACCAGAGGAAGCGGATCCCCTCGAGCAGGCTGTGCAGCATCGGCGCCGACTCCCGCTCGCGCTCCTCCTCGAACCGCGTGCGCATCGCGAGGAGCGACCCGGTCGACGCCGCATACGAGCCGGCGTCGGCGAGGAACGGAAGCGCGCGGCCGATGCCGAAGAGGACGCCGCCGAGCGGCGGTCCCGCGAGCCGCACGATCGCGGTGCGCGCGGTGAGGACGTTCGTCGCCGCCGGCAGCTGCGGCCTCGGGACGACGGAGCGCATCGCTCCCATCTGCGCGCCGCCGAACAGCGCCGCGCCGGCGCCCTCGACGAACGCGACGACCGGGATCTCCCAGAAGACGGCGTGATGGAGGAGGACGGCGACGCCGAGCGCCGTCACGGTCGCGGTGCGGGCGACGTCGGATGCGATCATCAGCCGCTTCCGGCTGAAGCGGTCGGCGGCGAGCCCGGCCGGAAGCGCGAAGAGCCAGAGCGGGAGGGCGCGCGCGAATGCGACGACCCCCGCTTTCGCGGGCGAGTGCGTGAGCGCGAGCACGAGCAGCGGGTACGCGATCTGGGTCACCTGCGTCCCGACGTTCGACAGCAGCTGCCCGCTCTGGAGCAGCACGAAGTCGCGGTTCTTCCGGAGAGGGACCGCCTGCACGGACGCAACCCTAAGCTAGCCCGGTGCGGATCATCGCCGGCTCCCGCAAGGGGCACGTCATCCAGGCGCCGAAGGGGCAGGACACCCGGCCCACCTCCGACCGCGTCCGCGAGAACGTGTTCAACATCCTCGGCCCGGTCGACGGCGCCGCCGTCCTCGACCTGTACGCGGGCTCGGGGGCGATGGGGCTCGAGGCGCTCTCGCGCGGCGCCGAGCTGGCCGTGTTCGTCGACGACGACCGCGACGCCGTGCGCGCGATCGAGCGCAACCTCGACAAGCTGCGCCTGCGCGCCGCGGTCCTCTGCCGCGACGCGATCGGCGTTCTCGCCTCGGAGAGGAGGAAGTACGATCTCGTCCTCGTCGACCCCCCGTACGCCGTGTACCCCGACATCGAACCCCAGCTCGCGCGCTACCTGCCGGCCGTGCTCGCCGACGACGGCGTGGTCGTCCTCGAGACGGACGCGCGCACGCAGCCGGAGCTGCCGCTGACGGAGCGGACGAGCAGGAAGTACGGGCAGACGCGCGTGACGGTGTACGACCGTTGATCACTGCGATCTGCCCCGGCTCCTACGACCCGGTGACGAACGGTCACCTCGACGTGATCGCGCGCGCGGCCGGGATCTTCGACCGGGTCGTCGTCGGCGTCGTCGGCAACCCGCATCACAAGGAGCCGCTCTTCGCCGTCGAGGAGCGGGTCGAGTTCCTCCGCGGCGCGCTCGCGCATCTCGGCAACGTCGAGGTCGACGTCTTCCGCGAGCTCGTCGTCGAGTTCGCGCACCGCTGGGACGCGAAGGCGATCGTCAAGGGTCTCCGCGTCCTCTCCGACTTCGAGTGGGAGTTCCAGATGAACCAGCTGAACCGTCACCTGGCTCCCGACGTCGAGACCGTCTACGTGATGGCGAGCCCGA
>JAGWRZ010000051.1 GCA_028876365.1 Acidobacteriota bacterium
CACGGGCTCCAGGGGTGCGTGCCGACGGACGAGAGGCCGATGCCGAGCCCGTCCGCCAGCGTCCGCAGTTGTGCACGCCGCTCGCCGAGCTTGTCCATCGCCTCGGCGAACGTGTCGCAGCGACCTGTGCGGACTTCGACTTCGGAGGCGATCAGCTCGCCGACGAGATGCGGCTCGAGCTCGGTTCCCCGCCCCGCAGCCTGGACATCCTCGAAGCGGTTGACGAGGTCGAGCGTCGACGGGTCGAGGAGCGCGAACTCCTCCTCCACGGCGACCGTGAAGTCGGGAACGGTCTCGAACGCGGCGCGAGACGCCGCGAGGAGCTCCTCGTAGCCCACCTTCTGCTCTTCGCCCACTACAAAAAGGTTAGTGGACCGCGACCTCGAGGAGTCGAGTGGCGACGCGTTTCCAGCTCCAGCGCTCGTCCACCGCCCGACGGGCCGCCAGGCCGAGGGCCCGCCGCTCCGCCGCGGGAAGGGCGAAGAGCTGCCGCAGGCAGTCGCGAAGCGCGTCCGCGTCGCCGGTCGGGAAGGAGGCCAGGTGCGCGAGCCCGGGCGGATACTCGGCGGCGACGCCCGCGGCGATCTCCGCGAGCCCGGAGTGGTCCGCGACCACCGGCGGCAGCCCGGCCGCCGCAGCCTCGGCCGCCACCATCCCGAACGCCTCCGGGAAGATCGAGGGCACGACCGCGACGTCGCAGAGCGGGAGCAGGTGCACGAGATGGCGATGCTCGAGCGCGCCGGTGAACAGTGTCCCCGGCGGCGCGATCGACTCGAGGTGCGCGCGGTAGTCGCCGAAGCCGACGACGACGGCGCGCACGTCGAGGCCGCGCAGAGCCTCGAACAGCACCTGCACGCCCTTGTTCTCGATGAGCTTGCCGACGTAGACGACGGTCGGGACGTCGCGTGCGAACCGTTCCTCGAAGCGGGCGGCGTTGCCCGGGTCGGGATGGCGCTCGTCTCCGTCCTGCGGGTCGTCCTCTGCTGCGGCGACGAGCCCGGCGAACGCGCGCAGCCGGTCCTCCGGGGTGAACTCGTCGACGTCGACGCCCGGCGGGACCTCGTGCACGCGGTCGACGTGGCCGACGACCTCTTCGAGGACGGCGCGGATGTGCGCCGAGCCGACGAAGACGGCCCCCGCGCCGGCGAGCGACTCCGCCCCCCAGCGCTCGAGATCCAGACGGCCGCGCATCGAATACTCGAGCTCGGACCCGTGCGCCTTGACGACGTAGCGAAGCCCGCTCTCCCGCCCGACCGCGCCCCCGAGCAACACGTGGTTCGCGAACACGAGGTCCGCCGGCGCGAGCGCCCGCAACGCAGCGGCGTTCGCCTCGACGTAGCGTTCGCGGTCGAACGGGTCGACGTCCTGCAGCAGCTGCGCATCGAGGCCCTCGTACCGGTCGAGCACGAAGACCGGGAGCACGCCGTTCGGAAGCTCAGGCACGACGACGCGGGCGCTGCCGATGTCGTAGCGCTCGTGATGGCGCTCCTGGCAGACGATCGTGACGTCGTGGCCGGCGTTGCTCCACTCACGCGCCAGCGCGCGCGTGTACACGTTCGAGCCCGTACCTCCGAGGAGGTACCCGTGCCAGAGAAGGATTCTCACGTCCCTGGCCGCCGTTCGCTCCCGCCCGGCGAAGCCGGGCTCCGCGAAGGGCCGACGACGCCGGCGTACGCGATCCATCGCGCTCGGCTTGCCGGACGCCGCCCCAGGAACGCGAGCAAGCTCAGGTCAGGTGGAAGTAGAGCGCATAGAGCAGCTCCACCGCGGGGTTCGACGTGTGCACGGTCACGTCGGACGGTGTCTCGAGCAGCGCCTCGGAGTAGTTGAAGATGATCTTCACCCCCGCGCCGACGAGGTCGTCGGCCGCGCGCTGCGCACCGGACGCCGGGACGGCGAGGACGCCGACGATGATGTTCTTGTCGTGAACGGCATCGTGGAGCGTGCCGTAGTCGCTCACCGTGACGTGACCGATCGGCTGGCCGACCTTCTCGGGGTCGGTGTCGAACACGGCTGCGATGTTGATTCCGTGCTCGGCGAAGATCGCGGAGCTCGCGATCGCCTGGCCGAGGCGTCCCGCCCCGACGAGCGCGATGTTGTGCTGGCCCTGGGTGCGCAGGATCTTGCGGATCTCGCCGAGGAGCGAGTCGATGTTGTAGCCCACGCCCCGCTTCCCGAACTTCCCGAACGCCGAGAGATCGCGCCGGATCTGGGTCGCGTTGATGTTCGTGTACTCGGCGATCTCCTGTGAGGAGATCCGCATCTTTCCCATTTTCCTCGCCTGCGTCAGCACCTGGAGGTACCGAGACAGGCGAGCGGCGACGCCGACCGTCAGGCGATCCGCCACAGAACCTCCTCGCCGGAGCTTGTAACAGCCGGAGGTGTTCTACCAGGCCGGACTAGGAGGCTGCTTGTGCAACCGCTCCGAGCGCCCGGCGGAGCGCGTCCGGCTGGACGTGGAAGGTGAACCGCCGCCTGCCGTCGATCTCGACCACGGGCAGCCACTCCCGGTACTCGGCCTCGAGCGCGGCATCGCCCGTGATGTCCACCTCGCGCAGCTCGAAGCCGAGCTCGTCCCGCAGGGAGCGCACCTGTCCGAGCGCTTTCTCGCACAGGTGGCAACCGTCCGCATGGAAGACGGTGACTCTCGGGGCGTCAGGGATAGATGCCCCGCGTGACCGTGGCCTCGGCGACCCGCTGGACGGCGAGGCCGTACGCGGCGACGCGCATCGGCATGTGGCGCCGCTGCGCGGTCTCCCACGTCTCGTCGAACGCGCGGCTGACGATGTCGTTCAGCTTCGCGTTCACCTCGACCTCCTTCCAGAAGTACTCCTGGAGCCCCTGCACCCATTCGAAGTACGAGACGACGACTCCGCCTGCGTTCGCGAGGACGTCGGGGAGGATGAGGACTCCCTTGTCCTCGAGAATCGCGTCTGCGCCCGGGGTGACCGGGCCGTTCGCGCCCTCGCAGACGATCGACGCCTGGACGTGCGCGGCGTTGCTCTCGGTGATGACCTGCTCGAGTGCGCATGGCGCGAGAATGTCGACGTCGAGGAGGAGCAGTTCCTCGTTCGTGATCGACTCCGCGTCGCGCAGGCCCGCAAGTGTGTGGTTCTCGCGCTTGTGCGCGAACGCCGCGGGGATGTCGATGCCTTTCGGGTTGTGAAGGGCGACCGTCGAGTCCGAGATCGCGACCACGAGAGCGCCCTCTTCGTGCAGGAACTTCGCGAGGAAGCTGCCGACGTTGCCGAATCCCTGCACCGCTACGCGCATGCCGGCGAGCGAGCCGTCCCGCTTCGCGACCGCGTCGCGGATACAGTACAGCGCACCTCGGGCGGTCGCCTCCTCGCGGCCGAGCGACCCGCCGATCGTCAGCGGCTTCCCGGTGACGACGCCGAGCACCGAGTGGCCCTTGTTCATCGAGTAGGTGTCGAAGATCCACGCCATCACGGAGCCGTCCGTGCCGACGTCCGGCGCAGGAATGTCCTTCTCCGGGCCGATCTCGTTGATGATCTCCGTCGTGTAGCGGCGCGTCATGCGCTCGAGCTCGCTCCGCGAGAGGCGCTTCGGATCGCACACGACCCCGCCCTTCGCGCCGCCGAAGGGAATGCCCATCAGCGCGCACTTCCACGTCATCCACATCGCGAGCGCCTTGACCTCGTCGACCGTGACGTCCGGGTGATACCGGATTCCTCCCTTCGACGGTCCGCGCGCGATGTTGTGCGTGACGCGATACCCCTTGAACACCCGCGTGCTGCCGTCGTCCATCCCGACAGGGACGGAGACCTCGACGGACTTCTTGCACTCGCCGAGCACCGCGACGAGATTCGGGTCGATGTCGAATGCGTCCGCGACGCGGCGCAGCTGGTTGCGTGCGATCTCGAACGGGTTCTCGCGAAGGTGGGTTGCCCCCGCCTCGACTGCTGTCATGGATCCGAGTATATGACCGGTCATCGAACGACGAACGCGAAGCTGCGACTGCCGGCGGGACCCCCGTCGACCGGATACGCGGTGACGGTCGCGACATAGCGTCCGCGGGTCAGGGGCTTGCCCGCGGGGCCCGCGCCGGTGAACCGGAATGCATACGTGCCGGGGAGCACGTCCCGGATCCGGTCGAGCACGCCGAGCGGCCTGCCCGAGGCGGTCGAGAGGAGCACGTCCAAGCGCGCGACCGGCTCGATTCGATCGAGCCCGCCGGCGGTCGCGACCCGTCCCGCGTCGACCGTGAGCGTGAGCGAGCCCCGTGCGAACGACGCGCCGGCGATCGGGTCGACCGGGGCGGGCGCGAAGGCGAGCGCCCACGGAACGCGAAGCGATCCGCCTCCGGCGACGGATGCGACGACGGCGCCGTCCGCGGTACCGGTGCCGACCGCCTCCGACGCCGTCACCGCGTCCATGTGCACGAGCACGCTTCCCCCCGGGGCGAGCGAGACACGCCGCGGCCGAAGGGTGAAGTGGACGGTCGCCGTCCCCTCGTGCTGTGCGCGGATCGCGAGATCCGCGCTGAGCGTGCGCGAGGAGACGTTCGTCAGCGTGAACCCGGCGTGCACGTCGCGCCCGGGAGCCGTCGACCATCCGAGCGCGAGCGTCGGCGGCGAGGCGGCGATCTCGCCGGCGGAGGCCGCGCCGGCGTCGATCTCGCCCGCTCCCTGAGCGGCGACGGGATCGCCGCCGAGCGGCGTGGCGGTGCCGACGAGGAGCCCGGCGAGCGCGTCGGG
>JAGWRZ010000052.1 GCA_028876365.1 Acidobacteriota bacterium
CGTCGTCGTCGTGCGCCGGACGAGCCGGCCCGCGAGCGCGAAGCCGAGGATCGAGGCCGCCGAGAAGGCCGCGGCGAGAACGCCGATCCGCGCCGGAGCGGCGTGGAGGTGCTTCGAGATCGCCGGCAGGGCCGGGGCGATGACGCTGTACGACGCCGCGTCGAGCGCCGCGAAGGCGAGGAGCGCGATGAAGTCTCGGTTGGCGCGCGTCATCGGGTGGAGTGAACGACGCTTCGGACGAGCTCGCCCATCACGTCCACCTCGACCTCGCTTCCCTCCTCCACCCCGGACGGGAGC
The DNA here is from genome assembly GCA_028876365.1 of Acidobacteriota bacterium. Lineage (GTDB taxonomy): Bacteria > Actinomycetota > Thermoleophilia > Gaiellales > Gaiellaceae > Palsa-739. The sequence goes on from JAGWRZ010000052.1 coordinate 298, forward strand.
TTCGCGAGCGCGACGTTGCCCCTCACCGTGAAGCCGTAGGCGGCGCTGCGCACGCGGCCGATCACCTCGCCGGCGCAATGGACGGCCTCGCCGCCGTAGATCGTCAGGTAGTCCTCGCCGCCGACGAGGAGCATGCGCAGCATCGTCGCCGGGTCGCGGTCGAGCTCGAGCCACTTGTCCTCCGCCACCGCGAAGCCGAGCCCGGAGTCGAACGGCGTGTCCGACGCCGTCAGATCCGTCCCGAAGGAGCGGTAGCCCTTCTCGATCCGCAGCGAGTCGAGCGCCTGGTAGCCGACCGGCTCGGGCGCGAGCGTCTCGACGAGAAAGTCCCACGCGCGGCCCGCGTCGTCCGGCCGGACGTACAGCTCGTAGCCGTACTCGCCGACGTAGGTCATCCGCTGCGCGAGGACGCGGACGCCGCCGACGTCGATCTCCCTCGCCGTCCGGAAGGGGAAGTCCTCGAGCGCGCCGCGCACCGCCGGCCCGCACAGCCCGATCACCGCCCACTCGTCGGTGACGTCGGTCACGCGCGCGCCGTGCAGCTCGAGAAAGCCGCGATCGGAGTCGACGGCGCCCGCGCCGGTGACGACGCGGAAGCGATCCTCCGCGAGGCGCGTCACGGTGACATCGCCGACGATCCGCCCGCGCTCGTCGAGGAGCTGCGTGTACGCGATCGACCCGACCGGCCGGTCGATGCGCGCGCCGCACACGCGTTCGAGCACCTCCAGCTCGGACAGCTCGAGCTTGCCGAACGACGTCAGGTCGATCATCCCCGCCCGCTCGCGCACGGCCGCGTGCTCGACGGCGACGCGGTCGAACCAGATCGGCTTCGCCCAGCCGACGAGCCGCTGATCCTCTCCGGCGCGCCGCGCCGGCTCGCCGGGCCGGAACCAGTCGGGCCGCTCCCACCCGTTCTTCGCCCCGTAGACGGCGCCGAGCGCCTGCGTCCGTCCGTGCAGCGGAGAGCGCCGCTTCGGTCTGCCCGCCTCGGACACGTCGTACGGGTACCTCAACCGGTAGTAGTAGCGGTAGACCTCCCGCCCGGCCGCAGCCGCGAAGGATGTGTCCCGGTACGGCCCTCCGAACCGCCACGGCCGGTACGGCTGGACGTCCACCTCGGCCCCGCCCTCCGTGTACAGCTCGGCGAGCGCCTTCCCGAGCCCGCCCGCGCCGCCGAAGCCGTTGAGCGACAGCCCCGCCGCCGTCCAGAAGCCGCGCACGCCCGGCATCGGGCCGAGGAGAGGGTTCCCGTCCGGCGTCATCGCGTCGGGATGGCAGACGAGCGCGACCATCCCCGCGTCGGCGAGGAACGGGAACCGCCGCACCGCGCCCGCCATCAGCTGCGCGAAGCGCTCGTGGTCGGGCGGAAGCGCCCGCGCGCCGTGCTCCCAGGGGACGCCGTCCTCCCAGCGCGACACCGGATTCGGCTCGTAGCCGCCGAAGAGGATGCCGCCGCTCTCCGCCTTCCCGTACACGAGGTTGTCGGTGTCGCGGAAGCACGGCGTGTCGCGCGGCAGCGCGTGCCCCTCGACCGCCCGGAGCGCGACGTGCTGGTGGTCGACCGGGATGGAGCAGGCGAACGCGCCGGCCATCTCCGCGATGCGCGGCGCCCACATGCCGGCCGCGTTCACGACGGCCCCGCACGCGATCGGCCCGTGCTCGGTCTGCACGCCGACAATCCGGCCGTCTCGCACGTCGATGCCGGTGACGCGCGTGCGCGTGCGGATCTCGACGCCGAGCTCACGCGCCGCGCTCGCGACCGCATACGTCGCGATGTGCGGGTCGACGGCGCCGTCGCCCGGCATCCAGACCGCTCCGTAGAGCGCCTGATCGGTGATCGCCGGGAGGTGCGCACGCGCCTCCTCGGGGCCGACGAGCTCCGCGTCGAGGCCGATCGCATGTGCACGCGAGACGCCGCGGCGCAGCTCGAGCAGGCTTTCCTCGCTCGACGCGATGCGAAGCGACCCGACACGGTCGAAGACGCCGAGCTCCTCGTACAGCTGCACGCTGTAGCGGCGAAACCGCATCATCGTCGGCGACGGGCTGAACTGCGTGACGAGACCCGCCGCGTGATGCGTCGAGCCGCTCGTCAGCTCCCCTTTCTCGACGAGGACGACGTCGCGGACGCCGGCACTCGCCAGGTGATAGGCGCAGCTGACGCCGGCGATGCCACCGCCGATGACGACCACCTCCGTCACGCGCGAATGCGTTCGCCCTTCGGGTCGTACAGCGGGTCGGCGCGGATCTCGCCCGCGACCCAGTCGCCGAAGATGTCGATCGCGACCTTCGTCCCCGGCTCGGCATGCCCCACGGGGACATAGGCGTAGGCGATGCTCGCCCCGACTGCGTAACCGTACCCACCGCTCGTCACGCGGCCGGCGACCTCGCCGCCGATCCGCACCGGCTCGGAGCCGAGCGCGACGGCGCGCGGATCCTCGAGCACGATGCACACGAGCCTCTGCCGCGGCTGCGCCGCCAGCAGCGCCTCGCGGCCGATGAAATCGCCCTTGTCCAGCTTCACCGCGAAGCCGAGGCCGGCATCGAACGGCGTCGTCTCGGCGGTGAGGTCGCTCGCCCATGCGCGGTAGCCCTTCTCCAGTCGCAGCGACTCGATCGCGCGGTAGCCGCCCGGCGTGACGCCGTCGACGCACAGCGCGTCCCACAGCGTCGCGCCGTACTCGGCTGGGCAGTACAGCTCCCAGCCGAGCTCTCCGACGTAGGTGACGCGCGATGCGATGCAGGGGACGTTCCCGACCGTCACGTCGCGCGCCTGCATGTAGCCGTGGTCGAAGCTGACGACCTCGCGCGCCTTCGGCCCCCACAGGCACAGGCACGCGAGTGCCGAGGTGACGTCGTTGACGTGGACGGAGCCGTCGCGCGGCATGTTCCGCTCGAGCCAGGCGCGGTCGTGGGTGCCGAACGCGGTGCCGGTGACGAGGAGGAAGCGATCCTCGGCGCGGCGCATGACCGAGAGATCCGCCTCGATGCCGCCGCGGTGGTTGAGGAGCTGCGTGTAGACGACGGTGCCGACCGGACGGTCGATCCTGTTTCCGCACAGACGCTCGAGGAACGCCAGCGCGCCTGGGCCGAGCACCTCGAGCTTCGAGAAGGACGACTGGTCGAAGAGCGCGACCGCCTCGCGCGCCGCGCGCGCCTCGACCTCGATCGCCGGCGACCAGTTCTCGCCCGCCCACCCGCGCGGCCGAAGGGACTCGTCGCCGCGCGCCGCGTTCGATGTGTACCAGTTGACGCGCTCCCAGCCTCCCTTCTCCCCGAAGGAGGCGTCGAGCGCGACATGGCGCTGGTAGGCGGGCGCGATGCGAAGCGGCCTCCCCGCCTGCCGCTCCTCGCCGGGGTACTTGATGTCGTAGTACTTCGACAGCGCCTCGTACGTGCGCGCGAGCGTGTACGCGCGGCTTCCGTACTGCCGCCCGAACCGGCGCCAGTCGAGCGGCCACACGTCCCACTCGGGACGGCCGTCGACGATCCACTCGCTCATGATCTTCCCGATCCCGCCGGCTCCGGCGAGCCCGTGCGCGCAACCGCCGGCGGCGATCCAGAATCCGGGGACGTCGGTCTCGCCGAGGAGGAAGTCCGCGTCCGGCGTGAATGCCTCCGGGCCGTTGAAGAACGCCTTCACCTCGGCGCTCTCCATCGCAGGCACGCGCGCGATCGCGTTAGCGAACAGCTCCTCCATCCGCTCCCACTCCTGCGGCAGCAGCTTCGCCTCGAACTCTTCGGGGATGCCGTCGATCGCCCAGGGCGCCGGCGTCCGCTCGTAGCCGCCCATGACGAGGCCTCCCACCTCGGTGCGGAAGTAGACGAGGTTGTCGGGGTCGCGGAGCGTCGGCAGCGGCTCGAGCGGCGGGTCGAGCGGCTCGGTGATGAGGTACTGGTGGCCGAAGGGGATCATGGGAACGTCGACGCCGGCGAGCGCGCCGACCTGCCGCGCGTACATGCCGGCGGCGTCGACGACCACCTCGCACTCGATTCGCCCCTTGTCGGTCTCGACCGCGGTGACCCGGCCGTCGCGGGTCTCGATGCCGAGCACGCGGGTGCGCACCTCGATCTGCGCACCGAGGCGGCGCGCGCCGTCGGCGAGCGCGTATGTCAGTTGCGACGGGTCGAGGTAGCCGTCGTCGGGGATGAACGCGGCCGCGAGCACGCCGTCGGTCGACATCGGCGGGAAGAGCCGCTGCGCCTCCTCGGCGGAGACGATCTCCATCGGCAGCCCGAACGTCTTCGCCCAGGACGCCTGGCGTCGGATCTCCTCCAGGCGCGGCTGCGACGACGCGAGCCGCAGGCCGCCGAGCTGGTGCCAGCCGGGATCTTTGCCCGTCAGCTCCTTCAGCTCGGCGTACAGGCCGACCGAGTACTGCATCATCCGGGTCAGCGAGATCGACGAGCGCAGCTGCCCGACGAGCCCGGCCGAATGCCACGTGGACCCGTGCGTCAGCTGGAACTGCTCGACGAGGACGGAGTCGGTCCACCCCTCCTTCGCGAGGTGGTAGAGGCAGGAGCAGCCGATGACGCCGCCGCCGACGACGACGGCACGTGCGCGATCTGGGAGCATGATGCGACCTTATGGCGTTGGACGACGTCCTGCAGGCCGTTCCGGAGCTGCGCGATGCGCAGTCGGTCGAGCCGCTCACCGGCGGCCTCACGAACACGAACTACAAGGTGACGAGCGACGCCGGCTGCTTCGTCGTCCGTATCTCCGGCAAGGACACGAGCCTGCTCGCCATCGACCGCGAGAACGAGGTGCACAACACGAAGGCCGCCGCCGACACCGGCGTCGGCGCGCCGTTCGTCGCGGCGCTGCCCGAGCACGACGCTCTGGTCCTCGGCTACCTCGAAGGCGAGGTGATGGATGCCGCGACGCTCCGCCGGGGCGACCGCCTCACCGCCGTCGCAGCCGCGTGCCGGCGGCTGCACGGGGGCCGGCGTTTCCTCCACGACTTCGATATGTTCGCGATCCAGGCGCGCTACCTCGAGATCGTCCGCGAGCGCGGCTTCCCGCTGCCGGACCGGTACGAGAGCTTCGCGCCGCGCATCCGCGAGCTCGAGCGCGCGATGCGCGTCCGGCCGGAGCCGACGGTGCCGTGCAACAACGACCTGCTCGCGGAGAACTTCATCCACGTGGGCGGCGAGATGCGGCTGATCGACTACGAGTACTCCGGCAACAACGAGCCGTCGTTCGAGCTCGGCAACGTGTGGAGCGAGTCGAATCTCTCGCTCGATCAGCTGGAGGAGCTCGTCGCCGCGTACTGGGGGCGGTCGCTGCGCAGCAAGGTCGCGCGCGCGCGGCTCTGGGGCCTCATGTCGAAGTACGGCTGGACGCTGTGGGGGTCGATCCAGGTCGGCATCTCCGACCTCGACTTCGACTTCTGGGGCTGGGCGATGGAGAAGTACGAGCGGGCCGTCGATGAACTCGACGGCCCGCAGTTCGAGCAGCTACTGGAAGACGTGCAGCGCGACGACTAGGCGGTCGGGACCGCCTCCCCTTCGGGTGCCTCCATGTGCGCCGGCTTGTGCCGCTGGACGAGCGTGAAGTACACGGCGCCGACGATCGCGACGACGACGAACACCGTCCAGAGCACCGGACGCTCGTTCAGCCAGTGCCAGCCGAAGTTCAGCTGCAGCTTCCCCTTCGGGTCGACGACCTGGTACGGCGTCGGGTTCGACTGGATGCGCGGCCAGGCGAAGTTGACCAGCATGCCACCGCCCCAGGCGAGCGCGACGATGTTGAGCGGAAGGCCCCAGCGGCCGAGCGAGAACGGCGCCTTCTGCTTCGGCCAGCCGCGCAGGCGTGCCCGCAGGAGCGCGACGTTCCCGATGATGTAGCTGAGGTAGATCATCCCCGTTGCCGCGATCGCGACGATGCCGGCGCCCGCGAACTGGAGCATCGGGATGAAGGCGAGAACGCCGATCGCGATGCAGGACACGATCGGCGTGTGCAGGTCGCGGTTGACCTCCGCGAGCCACTTCGAGCCCGGAAGCGCGTTGTCGCGGGCCATCCCGAAGCAGAGGCGGATGGTCGACGTCTGGATCGACAGGCAGCACACGAAGATCGCGGCCGAGACGACCATCAGGAACGCCGCCGACATCGCCGAGCCGAAGTTCGACTCGATGATGTTCGCCGGGCCGAAGCCGCCCTTGATCGCAGCCGGCAGGTTGTGGATCCCGAGGAGCATGCAGAACAGGAAGATGCCGCCGATGATGAATGCGCCGGCCACCGAGCCGAGGATCGCCTTGGGCGCTTCCGTGCGAGGGCTCCTCGTCTCCTCCGCCAGCGTTCCGGCGGTGTCGAAGCCGTAGATCACGTACAGGGACATGAACATCGCGATGAGGAACGTCCCCGTCGTGAGGCTCGTGCCGCCGGTATGGAAGATGACGGCGACGTTCTGGTGGTGGTGGAAGATCGCGAGGACGAACGCGAACACCACCATGCCGAGGATCTCGAAGAACACGCCGGTGTTGTTCACGAGCGCGACGAGACGCACGCCGAAGATGTTCATCACGGTGATGGCCGCCAGCGTGATGATCGCGATCAGCCGTTGATTCGAATGCGTGTTCGCGACGTTCCAGCCCATGAGCTCGAAGGCGGGGATCAGGGCGAGGGGCAGAGTCACGCAGACCGATGTCACCGTGAGGATGCCGGCGAACAGATAGATCCAGCCCGCGAACCATGAATAGGTCTTCCCCGCGAGGTACTTCGTCCACTGGAAGACGGAACCCGCGACCGGGTAGTGGCTCGAGAGCTCCGCGAACCCGAGTGCCACGATGAACTGCCCGATCGCGACGATCGGCCAGCTCCAGATGAAGACGCCCCCGATGGTGGTGAGGCCGAGCGCGAACAGCGTGAAGATGCCGGTCGACGGCGAGATGTAGCTGAACGCGACGGCGAAGGAGCTGAAGACGCCCAGGCTGCGCTTGAGCTCCTGCTTGTAGCCGAACCGCGCGAGATCCTGCTCGTCGCGGGACAGTTCCGTCATGGGGTTAGCCCTCCCGTTAGTGGTGCCGCGATTGACCCACGGCGCAGGGTTTCGTGTCAATAGCCTCTTTTCCTACCGAGAGGCTCCTATCGGGGACAGTCCCTGCAACGAGACCGTATGGAGGGCGGCACGCTTCCGCGACACGCAACGCAGAAGCGCTGAGGCGCGACCGTCATACGCAAGTGTCACGGGGCCCGCACGCTCTCGTGACGGGGACTGTCCCTCGTGGGTCCCTTCAGGTCAGGGACAAGAGGGCGATGCCGCCGGCGACGGCGGCCGCCCCCGCAATGCGAGGCGCGCCGACCGGCTCCTTCAGGACGCGCCGGGCGAGGAGCGCCGCGACGACGACGCTCGTCTCGCGCACCGCGGCCACGGGGGCGGCCGCGGCCCGCTGCAGCGCGAGCAGGACGAGCGCGTACGCCCCGAAGGTCGCGACGCCGGCGACGAACGTCGCCGGCCCCCACGCATCGCGCAGCGCGCGCACGCCCTTCGCGCGCGCGACCGCGGCGGTGTAGACCACCGACGGCCCGATCATCGTCAGCTCCAGGTACGGGACCGCGCCCGCGTGCCTCACCCCGTCCTTGTCGACGAGCGTGTACGCGGCGATGACGCACGCGATCACGAGGCCGAGGGGTACGCCCCGCCCGCCCGGCTTCCCGAGCCCGCGAACGAGGAGGACGCCGGCGCCGACGAGGCACACGCCCGCCACCTGGCCCACCGAGGTCGCCCGCCCAAGCGCGACGACGCCGACGACGAGGACGAGCACCGGCGCCGTCCCGCGGGCGATCGGATAGACGACCGAGAGCTCCGCCAACCGGTAGGCGGTCGGGAGCAGCGCGAAGTAGAGAAGCTGGAGCGCGGCGCTCCCGACGACGAACGGGACGACGGCCCGGTGCACGTGCCAGAGGACGACGGCGACCGGCAGGAAGACGACCTCGGCCACGACGACCGCGACCGCGGTCGCCGCTTCGATGTCCTTCGCCCGCGCCAGGAGGATGTTCCAGAGCGCGTGGATGCACGCGGCTGCAAGCGCGAGGCCCAGGGCCGAGGTCGGCATACAGTGCAACCATGCCGATCGGTGCGGTCGTCTTCGACTTCAACGGCACGCTCTCCGACGACGAGCCGGTGCTCTGCGAGATCTTCATGCACCTCTTCGCCGAGCACGGCAAGCCGATGTCAGCCCAGGAGTACTTCGACCGGCTGGCCGGGCTCTCCGACCCCGAGATTGTTCGCACGTGGCTGGGGAACGACCATCCCGACGTGCAGGCGGTCATCGACGAGCGGGTGGATCGCTATCGCGCGGCGGTCGCCGGCGGCTCGACGGTGCACGAGCACACGCGCGAGGCGGTCCGGCATGCGGCCGAGCGCGTCCCGCTCGCGATCTGCTCGGGCGCGGCACGCGCCGAGATCGAGCCCGTCGTCGAGGCCGCCGGCCTCCTCTCCTCCTTCCGCACGATCGTCAGCTCCGACGACGTCATCCAGGGGAAGCCGCACCCGGAGGGCTACGTGAAGACGCTCGCCGTCCTCGGGGTCCATCCCGCGGACGCTCTCGTCTTCGAGGACACCGAGGCGGGCATCGCGTCGGCCCGGGACGCCGGCGCCGGACGGGTGCTCGCGCTGCGCGGCACGCTCGAGCCGCACCGGCTCGCCGGCGCGGACGAGCTGATCGACCGCATCGACGCCGATCTCATCCGCCGATGCTTGTCATAGCGCACCGCGGCGCGTCGTCGGAGCGGCCCGAGAACACGCTCGCCGCCTTCGAGCGCGCAATCGAGCTCGGGGTCGAGTGGATCGAGTTCGACGTGCATGCCGATGCCGGGGGACGCCTGGTCGTCACCCACGACAAGCCGGTCTCGAACCGCGCCTACCCGATGCTGGAGGAAGCGCTCGAGCTCATGCGCGGCCGCGCCGGCGCGATGGTGGAGCTGAAGTCGCCGGTGCGCTACCGCCAGCACGCGGTGGTCGCGCGCACCGTCCGCCTGCTCGGGCCGGACGATGCGATCGTCTCGTTTCAGCGACCCGCGCTCGAGGAGGCACGCGCGCTTCGGCCCGGCGTGCGGACGGTGCAGCATGTCGGTTTCGGCACCTCCATCCGCGCCGCGCGGGAAGCGTGGGCCGCCGGCTTCGCCGAGAGCCGCGCCACCGGCCGCGGCCTCGCCGCCGCCCGAAGGCTCGGCCTCGTTCCCCTCGTCTACACGGTGAACGAGCCGGCGCGGATGCGCGCCCTCGACACGCTCGGCGCTGGCGGCATCTTCACCGATCGGCCGGACCTGGCTCTTCGCCTATTTCCGGTAGCGCCTCCTCGGTGAGATCGAGCAGGCGCGCCTCGTCCGAGGGAAGCGACGCGTCCACCTTCGATCCGGGCGGGAGCGCGGCCGCACGCGCGGTCGGCATGTCGGCGATCAGGCTCGCTTCGCCGCTCAGGATGCGCAGGCGGGTGACCGGTCCGAGGAACGTGTGCGTCAGCACCTCACCGGTGAGCGTGTTCCCGCCGGCGCCGTTCGCGGCCGCGACCTGAACCGTCTCCGGCCGCACGAGCACGAGCACGCGCGCTCCGCGCGGCTTGCCGCGCGCCGCCTCGACCGTGATCGTCCTTCCACCCGTGTCGACGGTGCCCGCGCCCGGGTCGACGACGGTGCCCTCGAGCCGGTTCATCGTGCCGATGAACTCTGCGACGAAGGGCGTCGCAGGCGCGCTGTACATCTCCGCCGGCGCGCCCATCTGCTCGATGCGCCCGCGGTACATGACGGCCACGTGGTCCGAGACCGACAGCGCCTCCTCCTGGTCGTGCGTCACGTACAGGGTCGTGATCCCGAGCTCGAGCTGGATGCGGCGGATCTCCTCGCGCAGCTGCACGCGCACCTTCGCATCGAGCGCCGAGAGCGGCTCGTCGAGGAGGAGGACGCGCGGTTCGATCGCGAGCGCGCGGGCGAGCGCGACGCGCTGCTGCATGCCGCCCGACAGCTGGTGCGGATAGCGGTCGCCCGCGTGGGCGAGCCCGACGAGCTCGAGCAGGTCGTCGACCCGCTTCCGCCGGTCCGGTTTGTCTTGTCCTCGGACGCGGAGGCCGAACTCGACGTTCTGTCGCGCCGTCATGTTCGGGAAGAGCGAGTACGCCTGGAAGACCATTCCCATGTCCCGCTTGTTGGGCGCGACGCGCGTCACGTCCTTCCCGTCGACGACGATGGTCCCCGCGTCGGGCCGGTCGAAGCCGGCGACGAGCCTCAGGGCCGTCGTCTTGCCGCACCCGGACGGGCCGAGGAGGGAGAGGAACTCCCCCTCGCCGAGGCTGATGTCGATCCCGTCGAGCGCCTTCACCGTCCCGAAGTCGCGCTCGAGACCCTGCAGCTCCAGGTACGGCATCAGCGGGCTCCTCCGATGAATGCGGCGCGCTGGCCGCGTTTGCGTCCGATGAAGAGCAGCGACAGCATCGCCGCCCAGGTGATGCCGAAGCTCACGAGCGTCGTCGCGCCCGCCGCGTACGCCTGCGTCTCGTTCACGTATTGAAGGTAGATCGGGAAGGTGTGGAAAAGAGACAGGTTCGCGATCGTGAACTCGCCGAGCACGATCGCCAGCGTGAGGAACGAGCCTGCGAGCGCTGCCGCCCGGATGTTCGGGAGGATCACGGTCAGAAGCGTCCGCGGCCAGCTCGCGCCGAGGCTCTGCGACGCCTCGGTCAGCGTGTGCACGTCGATGGCGCGGAAGCCCGAATCGAGGGAGAAGAACATGTACGGGAACGCGAGGATGACGTACGCCGCGACGAGAAAGCCCCACGGCTGCCCGTAGAACCACGTGGGCGAGCCCTTGTAGAAGTTGAGGAGGCCGACGACGAGGACGATCGGCGGCACGACGAACGGGATCAGAGCCATGAACGCGAGCACCGCGCGCAGCTTCGGCACCTTCAGGTGCACCCAGTAGACCGTCGGCACGAAGATCACGAGGCTGACGGCGATCGTCTCGAGGGCGAGCTCGACCGAGAGCTTCAGCGTCTGCCAGAACTCACTGTTGTGGATGACCCACGTGTACGACGCGACCGTGCAGCAATGCCCCGTCTGCAGCTGACGCAGGCTGAAGAGGAACGTCGCGAGCAGCGGGAGCAGGAAGTAGGCGGCGCCGAGCAGCAGCCACACGGCCGCCGACGGAGCGATGCGGCGGCGCGTTCTCACTTCGCCCACCTGGCCGCCCGCCGCTGCAGCGGGATGTACAGGAGCATCATCGCCACGAGGACGACGAACATCCCGAGCGCGAGCGCCTGTCCGAGATGTGGGTTGTTGAAGACGTTGCCGGTGTAGTAGGCGCCGATCACCACCGGGACGATGTAGACGTTCCCGTTCGTGAGCGAGTAGGCAGTCGCGTACGCGGCGAAGGCGTTGCCGAAGAGCAGGATGAGGGCGCCGAGCACGGACGGCATCAGCACCGGCAGCCCGATGTGACGCCAGAACTGCCACGCGTTCGCGCCCAGGTTGGACGCCGCCTCGCGCCATTCGCGTCTCAGCCCGTCGATCGCCGGGGCGATGACGAGCACCATGAGGGGAATCTGGAAGTAGAGGTAGACGATCTCGACGCCCGTCTTCGTGAAGAGATCGGCGCCCTGCCAGACGTTGAGGTGGAGCTGGTTGTGCATGAACTGCGTTGCGATCCCGATCGTCCCGATCGTCGCGATGAACGCGAACGCGAGCGGGATGCCGCCGAAGTTCGCGGCGACGCCCGAGAAGGTCGTGAGCAGCGAGCGGATCCAGCGCGGCGTCCCGTCGCGGATCGCCGCGTAGGCGAGCGCCAGCCCGATCGCCCCCCCGAGGAGCGCCGTCACTCCGCTGATCTCGATGCTTTCGCGGTACGCCTGGATGTACGGCTGGTGGACGAGCTGCGAGACGTTCGAGGTCGTCCACCCGCCGTTCGCGCCTTTGAACGCGCCGATGAGCACCTCGCCCGCCGGCAGGAAGAGGAACAGGAGCGTGTACGCGAAGAAGGGGAGCGTCCCGATCCACGCGAGCGAGAAGCGCCTCCGGCCGGACGCGACGTCCGGCCGGAGGGCCCCGGGTACAGCTTCCGACGTGATGGGCTACGCCCCCATTTTCGCCGGCCAGTCGGTGGCGATCTTCGCCTTCGCGGCCGTCTGCTGGCCGTTGCTCGCGAACTTGATCTTCGCGTACAGGCTCGCCGCCGGCAGCGCCGCGAGCAGCGACTGCGGGATCACCTTGCGCGTGGACAGATCCTGGAAGCGCGCAGGATGCGAGTATCCCTTCAGCCAGATGATCTGGCCCTGGTCGGAGTAGAGGAACTCCTCCCACAGGCGCGCCGCCCACGGGTGCGGCGCGGTGGCGTTGATCGCCTGGCAGTAGTAGGCGCCGTAGACGCCGTCCGCCGGGATCGTCACCTTCCAGTTCGCCGCGGGGAACTCCTTGACGTAGCCGAGGTTCAGGTAGTCCCAGTCGATCGAGATCGGCGTCTGGCCCGACGCGACCGTCTGCGGCGACGAGTCGACGGGAAGCCAGTTGCCGGCGCTCTTGAGCTTCGCGAAGAAGTCGATGCCCGGACCGACGTCGTTCAGCGAGCCTCCGTTCGCGAGCGCCGCCGCGAACACCCCCGCAACGGCGGAGCCGGCGGTGAGCGGGCTTCCGTTCATCGCGACCTGGCCCTTGTAGTCCGGCTTCAACAGATCCTGGAACGTCTTCGGCGGCGTCTTGACGAGGCTCGCGTTGTAGCCGATCGACACGGCCCCGTAGTAGTCGCCCGTCCAGTAGCCGCGCGTGTCCTTCATGAAGCGCGGGATCGTGCTGAACTCGCTGACGAAGTACTTCGCGAACAGCCCCTGGGCGGTGCCGGCGATCGCGAAGGCCGGGCCGTCGTCGACAGCGTCCGGCGCCCGCGGGTCGCCCTTGAGGGAGGCGACCGCCTGGTTCTCCTGCGCCGAGCTGTCGTCGGGGTTCGCGTTGTTGATGGAGATGCCGTACTTCTTCGTGAACGTCGAGAGCATCTCGCCGTAGTTCGCCCAGTCCGGCGGAAGCGCGATCGTGTTGAGATGGCCCTCCTTCTTGGCCTGCGCGATCATCTCCTTCATGTTGAAGCCGCGGCCCTTCAGGGGCGGCGCCACGCGAATGCCGCGCTCGCGGGCCCACGCGAGGCCTGGGCTCGAGAGAACGGTCAGGCCGGCGGCGGCGGCGACGCTGCGCTTCAGCATCGACGACCGGCTCATCCCTTCCTCGTACAGCTTGCGCCAGAACTCGAGCTCTTGCGCTTCGTGATCCTCCATCTGCCCTCCCGGGATGGAATTGTGAATGACCGGTAGCTAACACGTACGGACGGAGGTATTCAATCCCTGATGCCACTCCGTAACGGGATAGGCTCGGCCCTGTGACCGGGTTCGATGCCGACGGCGTCTGGCTGCGCTGCGCGCTGCATGCGCACACGACCAATTCCGACGGCGATCTGCCTCCTGACAAGCTCGTCCGCCACTATGCATGGGCCGGGTACGACGTCCTGGCGATCACCGATCACTGGGTGCGAACGGCGGAGCGCTCGACGCGCGAGACGCTCGTCATCCCCTCGGTCGAGCTGAACGCCCAGTGCGGTGGGCCGGAACACGATGCACATGTGCTCGCGCTCGGGGTCGCGACCGACCCGGTCGCCCCCGAGGACGCATTCGCCCCGCTCGAGGAGGTCGTCGCCTGGATCCTCGAGAACGGCGGCGTCCCCTATCTCGCGCACACGTACTGGAGCGGCCTGCGCACCGAACAATGGGAGTCGTGCCCGGGGCTCCTCGGGATCGAGGTGTGGAACGCGGGCTGCGAGCTCGAGATCGGCCGCGGCGACTCGACGGTGCACTGGGACGAGGCGCTCGAGCGCGGCCGCGGCTTCTTCGCGCTCGCGACGGACGACTCGCACCATCCGGGCTACGACTCGGGCTTCGCGTGGACGATGGTGCGGGCGCCGGAGAAAAGTCAGGAGGCGGTGCTGGCCGCGCTGCGCGAGGGGAGCTTCTACGGCTCGACGGGGCCCGAGATCCGCTCCGTCGAGGTCGACGACGCGGCCGTCGTCGTCGAGTGCAGCCCGGCCGCGAGCGTGACGCTCGTGGCGAGCCGCGCGCGCGGCGCGCGCGCGAACGCCGGGCGTCTCGGCTATCCGAAGGACTCCCGCATCCTCGCGCGTGACGATCGCGGCCTCATCACCGCCGTCGCGCTCGAGCGGCCGTATGCGGTGCCGTACGGCCGGATCGAGGTCGCCGACGAGCGCGGCAGGCGCGCATGGACGAATCCCCTGTGGACCGCGACCGCCGGCTAGAGGCGCTCGCGTCACGCCGCTTCGACCTGCTCGTGGTCGGGGGCGGGATCGTCGGCGCGGGCATCGCCGAGGCGGCGAGCGCCCATGGGATGTCGGTCGCGCTCGTGGACAAGGGCGACTTCGCGGGATCGACCTCGAGCGCGTCGTCGAAGCTCGTCCACGGCGGTCTCCGCTATCTCCGCCTCGGCGACATCGGCCTCGTGCGGGAGGCACACCACGAGCGACGGCTGCTGATGCGCATCGTCGCGCCGCACCTCGTGCGCCGGCTCCCGTTCCTCTTCCCCTTGTACGACGACGGGCCCTATCGCCCCTGGTTCGTGCAGACCGGCATCGTCGTCTACTCCACCCTCGCGCGAGCGAAGCTCAACGGTCTCGTCGACCTCGACCGCGCCCGGCGGATGGTGCCGACGCTCCGCGGCGACGGCCTGCGCTCGTGCGCGCTGTACGAGGACGCGTGGACGAACGACGCGCGGCTGACGCTCGCCAACCTGCGCGCGGCGGAGGAGCGCGGCGCCGTCGTCCTCAACTACGCCGAGCTCACGTCGGTCCGGCCGCTCGAGGTGCGCGCGGACGGCCGCGCGATCGCCGTCGACGCGGCACGCGTCGTCAACGCCGCCGGCCCGTGGGTCGACCGCGTGAGACGGCTCGAGGACGAGCGCGCGAAGCCGTCGATGCGACTGAGCAAGGGCGCGCACGCTCTCGTCGACGGGGGCGGGGACTGGAGCGCGGCGCTGACGATCCCGCACGACAAGATCCGCGTCAGCTTCGTCGTCCCGTGGGAGGGGATGCTCCTGCTCGGGACGACGGACACCCTCTTCGACGGCGAGCCCGAGACGGTCGCCGTGACCGACGAGGACGTCGACCAGATCTTGCGCGAGGCGGCGGTCGCATTCGCGGGCGCCGGCCCGGTCCGCGCGACGTTCTGCGGGCTGCGCGTGCTTCCGGGCGGGGACGAGGCGACGGCGAACGCACGGCGGGAGACGGTGTTCTCCACCGGGCCGTCGGGGATGGTCAGCGTCGCCGGCGGCAAGCTGACGACGTATCGGCGCATCGCGCTCGACGCGCTCGACCACCTCGGCGTTCGCGGTCTCTCGCGCAAGCCGCGGCCGCTGCCCGGTGCTGTCGGGCTCGACCGCATCGCGTGGCCGGTCGAGCTCGACGCGGTCACGCGGGCGCACCTCATCCATCTGTACGGCTCGCTCGCCCCCGACGTGCTCGCCCCCGCTGCCGACGACCCCTCTCTCCTCGAGCCGCTCGTCCCCGGCCGCCCCGACCTGCGCGCCCAGGCGCTCTACGCGCGCGCCCACGAGTGGGCGCGCACGGACGAGGACGTCCTCCGCCGCCGCACGACGGGCTGGCTGGCCGGAACCCCCCAGCCCGTCTGAGACACGGCCCTGATCCGGGCCGCGGCAGGCCGGTACCAGGTACGCGAACGGCTTCGTCACGAGAACAGCCGCGAGGTCACTGGGGCCGTTCGCCTGACGTCACACTCTCGTATGCGTACCTGCTACCGGTCTCTCGGCTGGCCGAGACGCGTCCGCCGGTCTAGATTCCGGGCATGACCATGAAGTATTCGCGGCTGACGACGCCGCTCGTCCGGGACGGTGCAGAGCTGCGGCCTGCGAGCTGGGAGGAGGCGCTCGACCGCGCCGCCGCCGGCTTTCGCACGGCGCTCGACGAAGGCGCGCAGACCGGCGTCTTCAGCTGCTCCAAGGCGACGAACGAGCTGAACTTCGCGACGCAGAAGTTCAGCCGGGTCGTGCTCGGATCGAACAACGTCGACAGCTGCAACCGAACCTGACACGCGCCCAGCGTCGTCGGTCTGGCGACGGTGTTCGGTGCGGGCGGAGGGACGAGCTCCTACGAGGAGACCCGCGCCGCGGACCTGATCGTGCTGTGGGGGTCGAACGCGCGCGAGGCGCATCCGATCTTCTTCCACCACGTGCTGAAGGCCGTGAACCGCGGGGCGAAGCTCATCGTCGTCGACCCGCGCCGGACTCCGTCGGCGCAGTGGGCCGACCTGTGGCTGGGGCTCGACGTCGGCACCGACATCCCGCTCGCGAGCGCGGTCGCGCGCGAGATCATCGAGGCGGGCCTCACCGACGAGGAGTTCATCGCACGCGCGACCTCGGGCTTCGAGGCGTTTCGCGAGTCGGTGCAGCCGTGGACGCTCGACGAGGCGGAGCGCGTCACCGGCGTGCCGGCCGGGGCGATCCGCGAGCTCGCGCACGCCTACGGCGAGGCGGCGAACGCGCAGCTCTGCTGGACGCTCGGCATCACCGAGCACCACAACGCGGTCGACAACGTCTTCGCGCTCATCGATCTCGCGCTGCTGACCGGCAAGGTCGGCAAGTGGGGATGCGGGCTCCAGCCGCTGCGGGGTCAGAACAACGTGCAGGGCGGCGGCGACATGGGCGCGATCCCGAATCGCCTTCCCGGCTTCCAGGAGATCCTCGACGACGCGGTGCGCGCGAAGTTCGACGCCGCCTGGGGCTCGACCGTCCCCCCGACGCACGGGTTGCATCTGAGCGGGATGTTCGAGGCGATGGAGCACGGCGACCTGCGCGCGGTCTACGTCGTCGGCGAGAACCCGGCGCAGGGCGAGGCCGACCAGACGCGCGCCGAGCGGCTCCTCACCGGGCTCGACCATCTCGTCGTGCAGGACATCTTCCTGACGCGCACGGCGCAGCTCGCCGACGTGGTGCTGCCGGCAGCGGCGACGCTCGGCGAGGCGGAGGGCACGGTCACCTCGAGCGAGCGCCGCGTCCAGCGCGTACGCAAGGCGTACGACGCGCCGGGCGAGGCGCGCGACGACATCGAGATCGTGTACGCGCTCGCGCGCCGACTGGGCCACGACCTCGGCTCGCCCAGGGCGGAGGACGTCTGGAACGAGGTGCGCTCACTCTCGCCGATGCACGCGGGCATGAGCTATGCGCGGCTGGAGGAGCTCGGCGGCATCCAGTGGCCGTGCTGGGACGAGAACGACCCGGGCGCGCTCTTCCTGCACGGCCGGCTCTGGGACGAGGTCGTCGCCGACCGGGCGCCGTTCCAGGTGGTGGAACACGATCCGCCCGTCGACCTGCTCGACGACGCCTTCCCGCTTCGTCTCACGACCGGCCGCCGCCTCGAGTCGTACAACACCGGCGTGCAGAGCGGCGGCTACTCCTCCCCGCTCCACCGCGGCGGCGCCGACATCCTGCTGGCGCCCGAGGACGGCGCACGCTACGGCGTCGCCGACGGCGCGCGTGTGCGCATCGTGTCCCGGCGCGGCTCGGTGGAGACCTCTGCCCGCTACGACCCGACGCTGCGGGCCGGGCTCGCGTTCATGAATCTCCACTTCCCCGACGAGGTGGCGACGAACGTGCTCACGATCGACGCGACCGATCCGAAGTCGGGGACGGCCGAGTTCAAGGCGACGGCCATCCGTCTGGAGCCCGTTGCCTGACCTCAAGCTGCTCGACGCGGAGCCGACCGAGGCCGAGCGCGAAGCGATCGACGCCGTCGTCGGCGCGGAGCCGGCGGGCAGCGACCGCGTCGTGCGCTCGCGGCCGCGCAGGCACCTGCTGCTCCCGGCGCTGCGCGCGGCCCAGCGGCGCGTCGGCTGGGTGACGGCGGGCGCGCTCGGCTACGCCTCCCGACGGCTCGAGATACCGCCCGCGGACGCATACGGCGTCGCGACCTTCTACGCGCTCATCTCGCTGGAGGAGCGGCCTGCGGAGGTGCTGCACGTATGCACCGACCTCTCGTGCGCGCTCAAAGGCGCGGTCGTTCCGGAGGGCGCCGTGCCGTCGCCGTGCCTCGGCCTGTGCGAGCTCGCGCCTGCCTCGCTGCGTACGATCGCCGGCGAGCGGCCGCGCGAGATCCAGATACCGGAGGAGCGGCTCCCCGTCCACGGCGACAAGCTTCTGCGGCGCATCGCGACCGGCGAGCCGTACGGCGAGCTCCGCGCCCTCGCGCGCGCGCGTGAACTGGGGCCGGAGGCGGTCATCGCCGCGGTCAAGGCGTCCCCGCTTCTCGGCCGCGGGGGGGCCGCGTTCCCGACGGGGCTGAAGTGGGAGGCGGTCGCGCGGCAGCCGGTGAAGCCGCACTTCCTCGTCTGCAACGCGGACGAGTCTGAGCCGGGGACGTTCAAGGACCGCGTGATCATGGAGCAGGACCCGTTCGCGCTCGTCGAGGCGATGGCGATCGCGATGTTCGCGACCGGATGCGAGAAGGGCTATGTCTACATCCGCGCGGAGTACCCGCTCGCGCAGCGACGGGTCCAGGACGCGATCGACGCGGTCGGCATCGATGTCGAGCTGCGGATCGGCGCGGGCGCGTACGTCTGCGGCGAGGAGACCGCGCTCTTCCAGTCGATCGAGGGCCATCGCGGCGAGCCGCGCAACAAGCCTCCGTTTCCCGTCGAGGCCGGCCTCTTCGGCAAGCCGACCGTCGTGAACAACGTCGAGACGCTCGTGAACATCCCGCACATCCTGCTCGGCGAGGACGGTCGCGACACGCGCCTGTTCTGCGTCTCCGGCGACGTCGCCCGGCCGGGGCTGTACGAGCTCGAGCTCGGGACGCCGCTGTCGCAGCTGCTCGACACGGCCGGCGCCGAGCCGGCGAAGGCGGTCCTGCTCGGCGGCGCCGCCGGATCGTTCCTGCGACCCGACCAGCTCGACCTCGAGCTCTCCTTCGAGGCCGCGCGCGCGGCGGGCGTCACGCTCGGCTCGGGTGTCGTCATCGTCTTCGGCGAGGATGCCGACCTGGTGTCCGCCGTTCTCCGCATCGCCGCGTTCTTCCGCGAAGAGTCGTGCGGCCAGTGCGTCCCGTGCCGCGTCGGCACCGTGCGGCAAGAGGAGGCGCTGCACCGGCTCGCATCCGGCGCGGCGAACGGCGACGAGCGCGCCGTGCTCGCCGACCTGACGCAGGTGATGCGCGACGCCTCGATCTGCGGGCTCGGGCAGACGGCGGCGAACGCGGTCGCATCGGCGATCGAGAACCTCGGGGTGCTCGCATGAGGATCACGATCGACGGCGTCACGACCGAGGTCGACGGCGGCACGATCCTCGATGCGGCGCGGCAGATGGGCATCGACACGCCGACGCTCTGCTACGGCGACACGCTCACCCCTGTGAACGCGTGCCGCGTCTGCGTCGTCGAGCTCGAAGGCGCGCGCACCCTCGTGCCCGCGTGCTCGCGCAGGGTCGAGGACGGCATGGTCGTGCACACCGACTCCGAGCGCGTCCGCACGAGCAGGCGCATGGTGCTCGAGCTGCTCGGCTCGTCCGTCGACCTCTCGACGGCGCCGGACGCGCTCGCCTACGTCGACCGCTACGGCGCCGAACCGGCGCGACTGGGGACGCCACCCGCGCCCGCACCGAGGATCGACAACGACCTGTACGTGCGCGACTACTCGAAGTGCATCCTCTGTTACAAGTGCGTCGAGGCCTGCGGCGTCGACCACCAGAACACGTTCGCGATCGCGGTCGCGGGCCGCGGCTTCGACGCGCGCATCTCCACCGAGCTCGACGTCGCGCTGCCCGACTCGGCGTGCGTCTACTGCGGCAACTGCGTCGCGGTCTGCCCGACCGGCGCCCTCATGGGCAAGACGGAGTTCGACCTGCGCGAGGCCGGGAACTGGCGCGAGGAGGAGCAGGCCCAGGTCGACACCGTGTGCCCGTACTGCGGCGTCGGCTGCACTCTGACGCTGCACGTCCAGGACGACGCGATCGTCAAGGTGACCTCGCCCGACGACCACGACGTCACGCGCGGCAACCTGTGCATCAAGGGCCGCTTCGGCTACCGCTACGCCCAGAACCGCTAACGCGCGAGCAGCGAGTCGCCGGAGGCGGGATCGAAGAGCTGCACTCGCTCGCCGTTCACCATGAGGCGAATCTGCTCTCCCGTCCGGATTGCGGTGTTCGAGTCGAACCGGACGACCACGGTGTCGCTCAGCTCGCTCGATTGTTCGTCCTCGCTCTTTCCGGCTCGCTCACCGAGATGCGCGATGCGGAGCCCCTGGGCGCGCAGGTGGGCGAGCGTCTCCGGCCCGAGAGCCTCCGTGATCTCGACGGCCGCCTGAATGGCCGCCCCGTTCGCGCTCAGGACGAAGTCCTCGGGACGCACACCGACGACGACGTCGCCGGCGCGGCGCGCAAGTCGGCGGCGGACGCTTTCCGGAAGCTCGACGCGGGCCTCGCCAAGCGCGAGCCCGTCTTGCTCGATCCGCCCTTCCAAGAAGTTCATCGCCGGGCTGCCGATGAAGCCTCCGACGAACATGTTCGCGGGATGGCGGTAGAGACGCTCCGGCACGTCCGTCTGTTGGACGACGCCTGAGCGAAGGACGACCACGCGGTCTCCGAGTGTCATCGCCTCCGTCTGGTCGTGCGTGACGTAGATCGTCGTGATGCCCAGCCGCTTGTGCAGGCTGATAAGTTCCGCGCGCATCTGCACCCGCAGCTTGGCGTCCAGGTTCGAGAGTGGCTCGTCCATGAGGAAGACTTGCGGCTCGCGGACGAGCGCTCGCCCGATGGCCACACGCTGCCTCTGCCCTCCCGACAATGCGCGTGGCTTACGCCCGAGGAGCTCATCGATCCCGAGCAGACGCGCCACCTCGCGAACGCGGGCCCGCGCGTCGTCTTTGTGCATCCGCTTTTGCCGGAGCGGGAAGACCAGATTGTCGTAGACGGTCATGTGCGGATAGAGCGCGTAGTTTTGGAAGACCATCGCGATGTCGCGATCGGTCGGAGGCAGATCGTTGACCCGCGTGTCTCCGATGTGGATCTCTCCTTCGGAAACCTCCTCTAGTCCCGCGACCATCCGGAGCAGCGTCGTCTTACCGCAGCCCGAAGGACCGACGAGGATGAGGAATTCGCCATCGCGAACCGTCAACGTGAAATCGTCGACCGCAACAACGTCCTCGCCGAAGCGCTTGCTCACGTGCGCGAAGTCGACCGATGCCATCAGGCCACCTCCATGAGATTGCGCTCGGCGAAGAGGGGTACCATCGCCGACGCCCGCGCCGCCGACACGAATACCGGTATCTCGTCGATCGGGGCGTCGCGCTCGACGACATCGGGGCCGTAGAGCGTCTCGCCCACCCAGGGATCCACCCACTCGCCATCCGGCAGATAGAGGCGCCAGCTGCGCGCACCTTCGACCGTCACCGGAGCTACGAGCAGGTCGTCGCCGAGGAACCACTGGTGCGGAAACGCCCAGATGCGTTCATCGTCCTCCACCTCGAAGCAGAGCGCGCGCATGAGCGGCTTTCCGGTCGCGAGCGAGCGCTCTGCCTGCTCGGCGAGATACGGGACGAGACGCTCGCGCAACTCCACGAAGCGTCGGAAGACGGGGATGACCCGCGTGTCGGCCGTGCTCTCGGCGACGTTCCACGGGGTGCGGTCCCGGCTCGGCGTGCGGTGATGGTTGAACTCCGAGTGGTACTGCATGATCGGGCAGAAGCAGGCTGCGGCTGCCGAGCGAAGGTACAGCTCCGCAGCCGGGACCGGTCCCGAGAACCCGGCGAGGTCCCAGCCCCAGAAGAAGACGCCCGATGCGCCTGCGCTCAGGCCCGCGGTGATCGAGGCACGGAACGCCTCCCATGTCGAGTCCTCGTCACCGGCCCAGTGGCATGGGACCGCACCCGAGCCCGTGAAGCCGGCCCGGCTGAACGTGACGGGGCTGCGTCCCGCGGAGCGGAGGAGCTCGTGATATGCGGCGCCGTAGAGCACCGGGTAGCGGTTGTTCGTCTCCCCGCCGTCGCTTCCGTCGGCATACCGGAGATCGGTTCCCCACGCATGCTCGCCCCCGTCGGTCTTGAATCCGTCGACCCCGACGTCCTCGACGAGATAGCGGCGCTTCTCCGTCCACCACGCCCGCGCGTCGGGATTGGTGAAATCGGGAAGGAGTGCACGGGGAAACCACCACCCGCGGTTGCGATACGGGCTCCCGTCGTCACGGCGCACGCAGTAGGCCCGCTCGATCATCGTCTCGCGATCGAACCGGGCCTGGCCCTCATGCGACTGGACGAGCGGAATCTGCCAGAGCAGCACCTTGACACCTGCTCCGTGCAGCTGGTCGACCATTCCCTTCGGATCCGGCCACGGGCCGTCCGGCGGAAAGCGGAAGTCCGACAGGCGGTGTGGAGCGCCGTCCGTGTGCATCTCGTATTCCGCGCCGTTGAACGCCACGAACGTCGCCTCGTCCGACCAGGCTTCGATGACGACGGCGCCGACCGGGATACCCTCGCGCCGGCTGCGGTCGACCTCGGCCAGCACGCGCGCTTGCGAGTTCCACTCGTTCCCGCTCATCCACAGCCGGTAGATCCAGTCGGGAGGCGCCTCGGCTCGGCCCGTCGCCGCGAGGAACGAGCTCAGCACGTCGGCCGGTGGGCCGGCGAACAGCCGTACGGTGAGCTCCGGATCGCGCAGGCCCGGATCGAGATCGACCTCGACGAGGATCCGATCCCGAACGGTGGAACCGACGTCGAAGCGCACCCGCCTGCCGGTGTCGACGTGGAAGCCGAACCCACCGCCGACCACGATCGCGAAGGGCATCGGCAGGTATGTCCGCGCTCCCTGCCCCTTGTACTGATCGAAAACGGCGGCATCGACGAGGCGGCCACACTGATCGAGCGCGTCGAACCGTTCGCCGAATCCGATTACTCGTTCACCGTGCTCGAGCCGGAGAGCGAAACGCAGGCGGTACGTCGCGTCTCCCACGAGCCATTCGACGCTTCCCGGGACGAGCCGCGAGAGACGCGCGTCGCCCTCGAGACGCAGACGACCGCCGCCTGCCGTCCACGTGCAGCCCTCGACCTCGAACCAACGCGTCCGCGAGCGTCCGTCGAGAAAGCGGTAGCGCAGATGTTCGCCCATCGGGACGACCGCCCTCCAGGACGTGCGTCCGCGCTGCTCGCCACGGCGGGCCGCCGCCTCCGACAGGTGCCCCTCGCCGATGCGCTCGGCCGGGACGCCGTAGTCGGCGACGACGTCCGGGATCGTGCCTCCCGCGGCGACAGCGTCGACGATCCTCCGGTGACCCTCGCTCTCGAGCTCGACGCGCACCCTCTTGGCGTCACGCGGAGTCGTTGCACGCAGCTCGACATCCGCGCCGGCGATGGGCCGAACGGGCACGCGCTGGTCGGGCTCCACGAGATATGGGTGCCCACGGCCGATTGGACGGTGCCGGATCACGCGTCGTCCGAATCGGGTAACCAGAGGATGGCCCATGTCGAAAAAGCCGGCAACGAGACCGTGTCGTACCGACCGTCGCTCTCAGGAACGAGCGCCTTCATCTCAGGGTTTCCATCCGGGTCGGCGAACAGAAACCTCACCGCTGTCGTCCTGCCGCTGCGCTCGACGGAGACGCGAACGTCCTCGAGCTGCCGAGCAGGCTGCTTGGGCGCGTCCCACCGATCGTCGCTCTGACGCGAAAGATCGATCAAGCTGACGAGGAGACCCTGCGGGAGCCGTAGGACTCGGGTCCAGAGCGCGCCCGCGACGGGATCGACGCTCACCGGAACTGAGGCGCGGATACGCATCTCTTCGTTCACACCGCCGAGGCGCGTCCCCGTCACGTCGACCGACGTACGATCGAAGAGAAGATCGCCGTATCGCACCGCGAAGTCGTAATAGCGACGGGTCGAGCTCTGGTCGACAGGATCGAGCTCCGAGTGCTTCACGTAGTACGCCTCGGTCAGCACGCCGCGTTCCTCGCCGTGAAGGAGCGCGGTGCCGCCATGCGAGAAGACCGTCGCGAGGAGCAGCCGCTGCGCCTCTGCGGCACCGACGCGGCTCCCGTTCGCGAAAACCGACAGGTACGCGGCGAGAATGACGCTCTTGGTCGGGGCGAGCGACCTCGCCTTCGTCACCAGACCCGAGATGTGCGCGAGCCGGTCGTGCGGCGACCACACCTCGATGTAGACCGCAGCCTGGTTTGCCGCCGCAGTGGACCAGGTGGGGAAGTCGTTGACGTTGTTGAAGATGAGACGTGATCGAGGGAGCTCGCCCGCCAGCCGGTCGATGAGCGCCGGGAACGCCTCCGCGAGATCGACTCTCGTCCGATCGGCGCGAAGCGCGTCTTTCGGCGCGCCGTACTGGTCGAGGTGGAAACCCGCGAACCCCACCTCCGCCACTGCGGCTCGCAGGTCGGCCGCGAAGTGCGCCTGCCAGCGCTCGCTCGTCGGGTCGACGTTCCAGAGAAAGTCGTCGCCGAGCGTCCACGGCTCGCCGGTGCTCCGGAACAGGCCGTCGCTCCGCCATGACGGCCATTCGTCGCGGCCGGCCGCATACACGGCGGCGTAGCCCAGAGCAAGCGAGCCCGCCGCATGCAGCCCCGCGACGAGGCGGCGTACCGTCGCGAGCGACAGCGTCCGCCCGAGCGCGTCGACGAAGTCGTCCGCCGGCGGAAGCAGATCTGCGTGTCGGTACATCCAGTCGTAGAACTGGACCGCGTTCAGATGAAGCCGGCGAATGTTGTCGACGACTCCGACCACATCACGCCCGGCGGCGAAATCCGACACGAACCCGTATCGAGCGCGCGAGAGCGGATCGGCGAGGACGTCGAGGGCCGTGTGGACACCCAGGCCCTCGACGCCATAACCGCCCTCCGGCTGGGGAGGGAACTGTGCGACGCGTGCGTCCACCGCGACGTCCGATGTCGCGACGCACTCGTCGAGATGCCACAGCGACACGCGCCCCGCGCCGGGCGCACCGCGGACCTCGATCTCGATCGGCTCGCCGGGAGCGAAGGTTGCCTTCGCCGGGATCAGCTCGGTCACTCGGAAGCCGCCGATTCCATGATCAGGTACATCGCGTGCGACCAGAGGAGCGGGGTGGCGACCGCCCCCCACTGAGCGACCCACGGGGCGACCATCTCTGGCGCTTGCACGTGGTCGGACACCTGCTCCGGCAGGTCGCCATTGGTGTGCGCCTGCGAACGCACCCAGTCCCGAATCGGCCCCACTGCGTCGTCGTTGCCGCGCACCGCTTCGTACCACCCGAGCGAGCAGGCGAGCAGGATCCATTCCCCGCCGCCGTAGTAGGTGTCGCCGCAATACCGGTAGACCCCGCCGCCGGGCCGGTAGAGGTGGTGGCGAACTGCCTCGACCGTCGCCTCGAGACGGGAGTCGTCGAGCGGAAGCACGGCGAATGGAACGCCCAACCAGAGGAGGCTTCCGTCGACGCGCTCGTCGGCTGCCCCCCGCATGAAGCGACCCTCGCGGACGAACCGGCCGAGGAGGCGCGCGCGGACGGCATCGGCCTCGTTCACCCATCGTGGCTCGTCGAGAAGGCGTGCAGCAGCCTCGAGACCGGCAATGGCGGCGCCCAGTGTCGAGGCGTGCTCCCCGCCGTCGAACTCCTCCCAGCAGCTGAACGACATCAGCGGCGCGGTTGCACGGACATACTCCGCGACGAGCTCGATCGTCGGGCGACTCGCGACTGCCGCCGGGCCGCCGATGTGCTCGGCGAGCGCCCAGAGCCACATGCCGTAGCCGTCGACCTGGAAGTTCGGCCAAGGCTCGTCGTCCGGCTGTTCGAGCGCGCCGTCGAGTGTGTAGCGCGCAGGAGGCATCTCCTCAGGAGGCGGAGGATCGCCGTCCCCGATCCTGGCGATTGCGTGCTCGATCATCGGACGGTGCTCCTCGATGCTGCGCCCTACCCATGCATGGAACGCAGTGCCGGCTTCCGTCTCGCCGCAGAGGTCGAGGGCGTGCGCGCAGAACGCTCCGTCGCGCAGCCAGGCGTAGCGGTACGTAGGGAAGTTGGGGCTGGCGACGAACGCGCCGCTCGCCGCCTGCCCCTGCTTCAGCACCTCGAGGCTGCGCGGAACGAGGATGTCGTCGGTCGCGATCGCCATCAGGCTTTCACCGCCCCAGTGGCGATACCGGAGACGAACTGCCGCTGGAAGACGGCGAAGATCGCGATGACGGGGCCGATTGCAATTGCGGACGCGGCGAAGACGAGCCCCCAACTCGTCGAGTGCTGGCCCTGGAAGAGCGCGATCCCGATCGGAAGCGTGTACTTGCTCGGATCGTTGATGATCGTCAAGGCCCACGTGAACTCGTCCCAGCTGGCGAGGAACGTGAAGATCGCGACGACAGCCAGCGCCGGCCGCGAGAGGGGAAGAACGAGACGCCAGAACCGCGTCCACGGGCCGCCGCCGTCGACGACCATCGCCTCGTCGAGCTCGTGCGGGAGATCCTGGAAGAAGCTTCGAAGGAGAAAGGTGTTCAACGCGAGGTTCCCGCCGGTGTAGAAGACGACGAGACCCCAGAGCGAGTTGAGGAGGAGCAGCTTCTTCGCGAGGAGAAACTGCGGGATGAGCATCATCATTCCGGGCACCATCAGCCCGATGAGAATCAGCCCGAAGGCGACCGTGCGGCCGGGGAAGCGGAAGCGCGCAAGCGCATAGGCCATCATCGCGGAGAGCAACACGGCCGCAACCGTAGTGACCACTGCGACCCAGAGCGAGTTGAAGAAGTAGTGACCGAACTGGTTCGACGTCCACGCGTCGGTGTAGTTCGTCGTGGTCGGGTGGTGTGGGAAGAACTGCGGCGGGATCTCGAGGACGAGCGCGTTCGGCTTGAACGACGTCGCGAGCATGTACACGAAGGGCAGCATCATCACGACGGCTCCGAAACTCAGCACCGTGAGTCGCCCGCCGAGCACCAGGCGGGTGCGGCGGCGACTGCCGACGACCATCACGAGCGGGCCTCCGAAGGTCGCCGAAAGAGCCGGAGCTGGCCGACCGCGAAGACGAACACGATCAGGGTGAGGATGAAACTGAGTGCCGAGCCGTATCCGAAGTCGAGATACGAGAAGGCCCAGCGATACATGTAGGTGAGAATCACTTGGGTCTCGTCGAGCGGGCCGCCCTGCGTCATCAGGAAAACCGAGATGAAGACGTTGAAGCTGCCGATCACGAGCATGACCGTCACGAAGGCGATCACGGGTCTGATCGCGGAGAGAGAAACGGCGCGAAACCGGGCCCAGGCCTTCGCCCCGTCGACGGCCGCAGCCTCTTTCAGCTCGACCGGAACTCCTTGCAGCGCGGCGAGAAAGATCACCATCGCCCAGCCGACGCCTTTCCAGATGCCGAGGATGCTGAGGGCGAGCATCGCCGTCCAGCGCGAACCGAGCCAGTCGATGTTGTGGCCGACCACGTGCAGGTTGTCGTGGATGATCCAGTTGATCAGGCCCCCGTCGGTGATGAACAGGTACTGGAAGAGCAACGAGACGACGACCCAGCTCGTAACCACCGGGATGTAGAAGAGCGTGCGGAACAGTCCGCGACCCGGCAGCCATGCGTCGAGCAGGACCGCCGCGGCAAGGCCGAGGATGATCTGTCCGGGCACCGTCACGGCCATGTAGAAGCCCGTGTTCTCGAGGGCGCGCCAGAAGATTGGATCGTGGATCGCCCGGTTGTAGTTGTGCAAGCCGAGGAACCGACTGGCCTGGCCGGGCACGAGCGACCAGTTGTACAGACTGATCTGGAATGCCCTCGCGATCGGATACAGGATGACGAGCGCAAAGAGGAGGAACCCCGGGGCCAGGAAGAGATAGGCCGCGGTGACCTCCTTGCGGCGCCGAACGTTCGTCGTGCGGAACCTCGGGCGCAGCGCACTCACGCTGCGCCCGAGAGTATCCGTCGTCGAGCTATTTGAGGAGACCGTCAATCTGCTGCGCTGCGTCGGTCAGCGCCTGCTGGGCGGACTCGGATCCCTGGAAAGCCTTCGCGACGTCCGTCGTGATGACCTGGTCGATCTGCGTCCACTTCGGGGTGGGCGTCCTCGGCCGCGCCGTCGCCAGTTGCTTCACGTACGTCGCGTAGTACGGATGTACGCGGGTGAGCCACTTCGCGGACGACTTGAGCACGGGCATTTGTCCTGCCAGCGCCATCTGCGCCTGCGTCCCATAGCCGAGCATGTACCGCAGGAACGTCAGCGCAGCCGACTTGTTCTTCGAGGCGCTCGTCATCACGATGTCCTCGCCGCCGACAACGCTGACCGACCCGCCGGGCCCCGCCGGAACGAGGCTCCCCGTGATCTGAGTCTTCGGATAGGCCGCGCTGAAGATCGCGTCCATCCACGGACCGTCCAGAGTGCCGACGTACTTGTTCTGGTTGATGCCGTCGTAGGTCCCGAGTCCCGCGTTCGAATTGATGATGATCCCCGGCATCTCGCCGGCCTTATAGAGGTCGACGAGCATTTGGATCGCGGCGACGCTTTTCGGGCCGTTGAGATAGCCGGTCGCCTTCGTGTAGGTCGAATTGGTGATGGTGCCCCCGTTCGACCAGATCCACGGGCAGACATTCCAGCAACTGGTCCCGCTCTCCGCGTACAGGTCGTAACCCTTCGCCTTTGCCTGGGCCGAGAGGGACACGAGTTGCGCGAACGTCCTCGGAGGCCCGCTCGCCCCGATCGCGCTGAGAGCCGCCGGGTTGTAGTTGAAGATGCGAGTGTTCGTGTCGAGGGGAAGCCCGTAGTAATGGCCCCTCCAGTAGTTCGTCGCGAGCGGGCCGGGGAAGACGCGCGACGCGTACTTCTTGAAGTCCGGCATCGCCTTGTCGAGCGGCGCGAGCACACCGAGGTTCGCAAGCTCCGGGACCCAGATGATGTCGGAGCGAACGAGATCCGGAAGCTGTCCGCCGGCGACGCCGGTGATGAGCTTCTGATGGAGATCGTTGTAGGGAATGGTGACGTCTTTGACGACGATCCCGGGATGCGTCTTCTCGAAGCCCGGGATGACGACGCTCTCGAGCGTCTTCACCTCACCGCCACCAGCGCTGTAAGCGTCCCAGAACGTGACGGTGGTTGTGTGCGCACGGTCGACGTGCGCTGACGCCGTCGCTGCCGTTACCGCCACTGCGGCGCCGACACACGCGAAGGCTATGACCCGACGGACACGCATGGTGTTGCTCCCTCCTTGGCGCGAAGAACGAAGACACACGCCCGCGCCAGCCCGCGGGCAAGCCGTTCGACGACTCAGGCGACCACCCCCACCCCGCCCGGCTCAGCGAGAAGCAAGGCGCGTATCGAGTTGTCTGCCTGCCGCTCGTCGTGCGGCGTGAATGTCGCCCGGAGGACGAGCGCCGCTGCTCCGACGGCCCACTTCAGGTCGTCCCACGGGTCGACCTCGACGGCGACCGCGTTCAACGGAGGGAAGATGTGGTCGCGGAGCGTTCGGTCGAAGTCCTCGGCGATGTGCATCCATCCCTGGATCCCCTCGCCGCTGATCAGCACGAGCTCGGGACTGAGGATGTTCACGAGCCCGCCCACGGCTCGGCCGAGGACAGCGCCGGAGCGCGCGAAGATCTCCCTCGCCTTCGGGTCGCCCGAGTCCGCGAGAGCACGGAGTTTCCGGATTCCCTGCCGCTGCGTGATGAGCCCGAGCGTGCGAGCCTGTGCGACGAGCGCCGGGTCGGCGACGACAGCTTCGAGACATCCATGCTTGCCGCACGAGCAACGGGGGCCGTCGTCGACGGCGGAAACGTGGCCGAACTCGCCTGCACCGCCTCCGTATCCGTGGTAGATATCGCCGCCAACGACGATTCCAAGGCCGACGCCGAGGCCGATCGTGACGGTGATGAAGTTCTCGACCTCGCGACAGCGCCCGTAGAGCCGCTCCGAAACGGCGAGCGTATTCACGTCGTTGTCCATGACAACCGGGACGCCGAGCCGCGCCTGGAGTAGATTGCTGAGCGGCACCTCCTGCCATCCGAGCAGCGGCGAGCTCACCGTGCCGCGCCCTACGTCGACGACGCCGGGCATGCCGAGGCCGACGCCGAGCAGCTGCCCGTGAGACGCGGCTGAACCAATCCAGGATTCGAGCACGTCGGCGAGCCGTTCGACCGAGTCTTCCTTCGTCGCGTCGAACCTGACCTCGAAGCGTTCGAGGATGTCGGCATCGAGGTCGACGAGGACGCCTACGAGATGATCGGGCGCGATCTTCACGCCGAACGCCGTTGCCGCGCCACCGACGAGCTCGAGGAGAACGGCGGGTCTGCCGCCTCTCGACGGCGCGTGGTCGGCGACGCGGACGACGCCGCGCTCGAGCAGCTCGCGCGTGAGCGACGTCACGGTCGCAGGGCTGAGACCGAGCGCCTGCGCGATGTGCGTTCGGGCGATCGGCCCGGATGCGCCGATGAGGCGGAGCACGGCGATCCGGTTCAGATCTCGCGAGAGCCCCGCCGAACCGGTCCGAAAGGCTGCGCCCCGGCCCGCGTCCCCCGCTGAACTCGACATCGTTCAGAGTCTAAATTTATTTCGCAGCAAAAGTCAAGACATGTACGTTTCCGGCGTATGGCGACGGTCCAGATCCTCTACTGGCAGGACGTCCCGTCGATGGTGAAGGCGCCCGACGGCGCGAAGCGGCAGCTCCCGGACTGGTTCCAGCAGGAGATCGACCGCCGCGCGATGGAGCAGGGGCTCGCCGGCAGCGACGCCTACCTCGAGCAATGGCACTGGGCGGAGGTCGAGGGCACCCTCGACGAGGTCGTCGAGGCGCTCGAGCGTCAGGCGCCGCGGTAGCGCAGGCCGTCGAGGACGAGCTGGAGCATCTTCTGCTTCTGCTCCGCGTCTGCGTTCGGCGCGACCGCGATCTGGCTCACCATCCTGCCCACGTCCAAGAACTCGACGTCGTCGCGGACGACGCCGGCTGCCTGCGCGCGTGAGATGAGCTCGGCGCCCGCCCGTGCGAGCGCGGTGCGGCAGCGCACGAGCACGTCCGAGTCCGGGGCGGCCTCGAGGAGCGCGTCCATGAGCGCGCGCTTGGTCGCCGCAAAGCCGACGTACTGGTGGAACCACTCCGAGAGCGCGTCCCACGGATCGCGGTCGGAGAGCTCGTCCGCGGCGCGCGCCATCGCGTCCACCTCGTCCGCGTAGACGGCCTCGAGCAGCGCCTGCCGCGTCGGGAAGTGGCGGTAGAGCGTGCCGATGCCGACGCCGGCGCGCTCGGCGACGCTCTCGAGCGCGGTCTCGTTCCCCGTCTCGGTGAACGCCGCCCGCGCGGCGGCGACGAGCTTTGCGTAGTTGCGGCGGGCATCTGCCCGCATCGGGCGCTGTGCGATCTCGGTCATCGGATTTGACAAGCGGAGGGTTCCTCCGTATATTACCGGAGGTTGCCTCCGGATGTTGTGGAGGCGCCCTCCATTTTAGCGCATCGAAAGGAGGCCGATGACCGGCCCCACGAGTCGCCTGCTCGCAGTGATCCTCGGCAGCTACCTGATGATCGTGCTCGACGTCTCGATCGTCATCAACGCCCTCCCCCGCATCCATTCGGCCCTGGGCTTCTCCGCGACCGGGCTGTCGTGGGTCCAGAACGCGTACACCCTCACCTTCGGCGGCCTGCTCCTGCTCGGCGCGCGCGCCGGCGACATCCTCGGCCGCCGCCGCATGTTCGTCCTCGGCATCGCGATCTTCAGCGCCGCCTCGCTCGCCGGCGGGCTCGCGCAGTCGGCCGCCTGGCTTCTCACCGCGCGCGCAGTGCAGGGCGTCGGCGCCGCGATCGCCGCGCCGTCGACGCTCTCGCTCCTGATGACGAGCTTCCCCGAGGGGCGTGCGCGGAACCGCGCGATCGCGTACTACGCGGCGGTCGCGAGCGGCGGCGGCAGCGTCGGCCTCGTCCTCGGCGGCGTCCTCACGAGCTTTGCCTCGTGGCGCTTCGGCCTCTTCGTCAACGTGCCGGTCGGCGCCCTGCTCGTCTTCGCCGCGCCGCGCGTGCTGCAGGAGAGCGAACGGCGCACCGGCCACTTCGATCTCGCGGGCGCGCTCACGTCGACGGCGGGAATGTCGGCCATCGTCTACGGGATCGTCCGCGCGGGCAGTGCCGGCTGGAGCGACGCCGTCACCCTCGCCTCCCTCGCCGCAGGCGCTCTCCTCGTCGCGCTCTTCGTCGCGAACGAGCGGCGCGCGGCGCAGCCGATCACGCCGCTGCGCCTGTTCGCGAGCCGCGAGCGCGTGGGAGCCTACGCCGCGCGCATCTTCTTCGTCGGAGCCATGTTCGGCGTGTTCTTCTTCGTCACGCAGTATCTGCAGAGCGTGCTCGGCTTCAGCCCGGTCGAGGCCGGCGTCGCGTTCCTCCCGCTCACGCTGACGCTCTTCGCGACGACGCAGTTCGTCCCCGGTCTCGTCGCACGCTTCGGCAACACGCGCGTGCTCGCACTCGGGATCGCGACCGCGCTCGCCGGGCTCGCGTGGCTCAGCCGGATCGGCGCGGGCACCTCCTACCTCACCGGGCTCGCCATCCCGATGCTCGTGCTCGGCGCCGGCGCGGCATGCGCCTTCACGCCGCTGACGTCCGCGGGCGTCGCGGGAGTGGCGCCCGAGGACGCCGGCGCGGCCTCCGGGCTCGTCAACGTCGCGCACCAGCTCGGCGGGTCCCTGGGGCTCGGCGTCCTCGTCACCGTCTTCGCGTCGGCGTCGCCGAAGACGGACGGGCTGGCCCACGCGTTCTCGACGTCGCTGACCGTCGGCGCCGGCATGCTGGCGGCTGCCCTCGCGATCGTCGTCGCGACGGGGTATCGTCGCCGCGCATCCGCGTCGATCGCGTCATTACCGTCGTCGGCTGCCACGCCGGCGGAGAGGTCGGAAACGTCGTCGTTGGCGGCGTGATCCCGCCGTCCGGCGCGACGGTGTTCGAGCGGATGCTCGCCCTTCGCGCCGACGATCGCTTGAGGCGCTTGCTGCTGCGCGAACCGCGCGGCAGCGTCGCCGTTCACGCGAACCTCATCGTTCCGACGGCGCGCGACGACTGCGCGGCCGGCTTCATCATCATGGAGCCGACCGAGTATCCGGCGATGTCGGGGTCGAACACGATCTGCGTCGCGACCGTGCTGCTCGAGACGGGCATGGTCGCGATGGAGGAGCCCGAGACGCGGCTTCGGCTCGAGGCGCCCGCCGGCGTCGTCGAGGTGACCGCCCGGTGCACGGACGGCAGATGCGAGAGCGTCGAGTTGACGAACGTCCCGAGTTTCGCCGACCGGCTCGACGCGCCGCTCGAAGTGGAGGGTCTCGGCACGATCGCCGTCGACGTCGCCTTCGGCGGCATGTGGTACGCGATCGCCGACGCGTCCGCGCTCGGCTTCACGCTCGCGCCGGACGAGGCACGCGAGCTCTCGCGCGTCGGGGAGCTCATCCGGATCGCATCGCGCGAGCAGCTCCCGTGCGCGCATCCGGAGAACCCGGAGATCGCCGGCGTCAGCATCGTCGAGATCGCCGAGCCGTGGCGCGGCCGCGGCGCCGTCACGAAGAACGCGGTCGTCGTCTCGCCCGGCCGGCTCGACCGCTCGGCGACGGGCACGGGGCTGTCGGCGCGCATGGCGGCGCTCCATGCCCGCGGCCTCATGCGCGCAGGGGACACGATGACGCATGCGTCCGTCATCGGCTCGACGTTCGACGGTCGCATCGTCTCGGAGACGACGGTCGGCGGCCGGCCGGCGATCGTCCCCGCGATCTCCGGCAGCGCATGGATCACCGGCATCACGCAGGTCGTCGTCGATCCGTCCGATCCCTTCCCCGAGGGCTATCTGCTCTCGGACACGTGGCCGGGCGACGACATCCAGTAGCTCAGCCCGAGGGGAACTCGATGGTGAACGTCGAGCCTCCGCCGGGCGTCGAGTCGACGGTGAGGCGGCCACCCATGCGCCGCGTCAGCTCGGCTGCGATGTAGAGGCCGAGGCCGGTCCCGCCGACGCCGCTCCGCTGGCCCGGATCGACGCGGAAGAACTTCTCGAAGATCCGCTCGTGCAGCTCGGGCGGGATGCCGACACCCTGGTCGCTGACGGCGAGGGTTGCTCCTCTCCTGCCGTTGCGCGTCGCGATGGCGACGACGCCGCCTCCGGGCGAGTACTTGACCGCGTTGTCGACGAGGTTTCCGAGAACCTGCAACAGGAGGTCGCGGTCCGCGGGCGCCGCCACGTCGCTCTCGCCCCCGACCTCGAAGGCGATCGACTCGGGCGCGGTCATCCGCGCGGCCCGCACGGCATCGTCGATGACGGGACCGAGCTCGACCGCGCGAATGGACACCTCGATGACCCCCGCATCGAGCCGTCCGGCGATCAACAGCTGATCGACGAGCGTGCGCAGCCGCTCCGACTCGTTCTCGATCATCTCGAGAAAGAGCTCCTGCTGCTCGGCCGGCATCTTCACGTCGGTTCGACGGAGGGACCGGATCGCCCCGTAGACCGCCGCGAGAGGCGTGCGCAGCTCGTGCGAGGCGGTCGCGACGAACTCCGAGCGGAGACGCTCGAGCTCGCGGTCCGCGGTGACGTCCCGTAGCGCGTAGACGAGGCCTTGCCCGAACGCCACCGCGCGCACGGCGAGCCAGCGCTCGACCGCGCCGTCGGCGAACGGCAGCACGGCGACGGGGGCGCCCTCGACCGTCGCGACGCCGGCCGCGAGATCCGCCCATCCGGGAATCGTGGCCGCCGGCCGACCGACGGCGTCCGCGGGGGCGATGCCGGTCATCCTGCTCGCCGCCGGGTTCCAGTAGCGGACGACCTCGTCCTCGTCGACGAGCACGACGCCGTCGGCGACGTACTCGAGCGCGCGCGCGGCGTCCGCCTGGCGCCGGACCTCGCGCAGCAGGAGCGCATTGTCGATCGCCTGCCCTCCGTGCGCGCCGAGCTGGACGGCGAGATCGACATCGGTCTTCGTGTACTCCGGCGAGCGGCCGGTGCGAATGAGCGACAACGCGCCGAGCGCGCGCTCGCGCGCGATGAGCGGCACCGTGATCGCAGAGCGGAGCTCGAGCCGGCGGAGGATGTCGAGCAGCTCCTCGTCGCCGTTGCTCGCCGCGACGAGCAACTCGTCGTCGATCGTCGCCGTGAGCTGCGGCTCGTGCGTCCGCAGGACGGCCGGAACGCCGTAGGGCGAATCCGGATCCGGGGGATACCGATCGCCGAGCTCCTGCGCCCAGCGCACCATCTCCGGGTCGACGTGCGCCACCGCGAGCCGCTCGATCCGCCCGCCGTCCTCCGAGAGCACGTCGACGCTGCACCAGTCGGCGAAGTCGGGAACCGCGAGACGCGCGACGCGGGCGAGCGTCTCGCGGTAGTCGAGCGACGAGGAGAGGAGATAGCTGGCGCCTGCCAGGAACGCCATGCGCCGCCGGTGCTCGTGCTCGCGCTCGAAGAGGCGCGTTCGCTCGAGCGCCTGCGCGACCTGATGGGCGAGCGTGGTCTTGAAGCGACGACGCTCGTCGCTGAACGGCTCGTTCTGCACGAACGAGAGCGCGAGTCCCCCGATGGGACGGCCCTCGACGATCAGCGGCAGGCACGTGAGGGCGTGCCCCTCGTCCACGTGGTCGGCGAGCGCGGGGAACTGCTCGTCGCGCTCCTGCCGCGACCGGAGGAACACGGGCTCGCCGCGCACGACGGCGCGCGAGAGCGGGAAGTCGTCGCTGAGCGGGAAGCTCAGCCATTCGCGCAAGCTCTCGTCGTCGTAGCCGTGGGAGGCGGCGATCTCGAGCGCCTCGCCGGACGGAGCGATCAGGGCGATGAGGCCGCGTGACGCTCCGGCCGCTTCGAGCCCCGTGCTCAGCACGGCGTCGAGGACTTGATCCGGGCTTCGCGCCTCCGCGAGCCGTTCGGAGACGCTCTGGAGGCGGTGGGCTAGTGCGAGCGCTTCCTCGACGTTCGAGGCGTCGCGGCCTTCACGTGGTTCCATGAAGCATCTCGTGTTGCAGCTGTTCGCGTTCTCCGCGCTCCAGTCGCTCCAGGATCGTCTCGAGCTGCGCGGCCAGCGCCACCGGGTCGAACGGCTTTGCGATGTAGCCGACCGCGCCGAGCGCAACCGCCGCCTCGCGGTCGGCGTCCTCGGCGCGCGCGGTGAGGAAGACGATCGGCACGGAGCCGCCGAGGTCGCGTGCGACCTGCCATCCGTCGACGACGGGCATCATCGCGTCGAGCAGGACGAGGTCGACCTGCTCACGGCGGAGGAGCTCGAGCGCCTCTTCTCCGTTCGCGGCCTCGACGACCTCGATCCCGGACGCGACCAGGTTGAAGCGGCACACCATGCGGATGGCCGGGTCGTCGTCGACGACGAATACCCTGCGCGTCGCCGCCGGGCGCGACGAGCCCGCGCGCGCGTGGAGCCGTTCCGGGCCCTCGCCGTGGGCGTGACCGGCGCACTGCCACACGCCGAGCTGCCGCATCGGCTTCCGCCGGCGGGGCCGCGCCGGCCCTGTCACTCGCCCGCTGAGACCCCCCACCACGGATCGGATTGTTACCACACCTGCGCGCGGTGACACGGCCGCCGTCATCCAGCTGGCCCGCTCACTCTCCGCTGAGCGGACCCCCGATCACGGGACGACCCGGAACGGCGACGAGGACGCGGTACCGGCGCGGCGTGCCGATCAGCCCGCGGAGGAGCGTCCGGTCCCAGGTGGGGAGAACCGCGCAGCCCTGAGCCTGCGCGTCGGTGATGCGTGTCGCGAGGACGACCGCTTGCCCGACGACTCGCGGTTCGACGGCGATCACGGCCGCCCGTGACGGAAGCGCCTGCGTCCAGATCCTCCAGCAGAGCCGGTGCGCGGGCCGCACGATCCGAAGCGACGCCGCGCCGCTCGCACCGCGACCTCCGGACAGAGCCGACAACGCCGCGCTCCGGGTGTAGCCGGCTTCGGCCGAGGAGAGGCTGACGAGCTGCAGCCCGGCGACGGCCGCGACGACGAACGCGAGCCGCACCCGCGCGGGGCCGAACCGCGCCCAGTCGCCTCGGGGGACGAGCAGCCCGAGCTGGACGGCCATGACGAGCATGGCGCACACGATCCACACCGAGGCGTAGTGGAGACCGAGCGTGTCCGATCTGACCCAGAGCGCGAGCACCCACGCGGGGCCGAGCCGGGGCCACCGCAGCGCCACCGGGACCGCGAGCAGGAGGAGGTAGTGACCCCAGACGATCGGGCTGAGCACGAAGCACGCCGCGAGCGCGAGGCGGAAGACGAGCTCGTCGTCCGAGCGTCTCGTGTAGGCGAGGCAGAGGAGCGCGACGCCGGCGAGGGCGGCGAGCACGGTCGCAACGGTCGGCTCGGCGCCCAGGCCGACGAGCAGCGAGGTGAACGAGTAGCTGAACGTCTGCTCGTACGCGGCGAGCGCATGGAGAAGCGAGGGATAGGACAGGATCGTCGACTCGCCGAGCGGCAGCCACGCGAGCACGCACAGAAGCCCGGCGAGCACCGCCGCGAGCACCGCCGAGCGGAGGCGCCGCGTGAACGCGAGCCAGAAGAGGAGGGGCGCGAGGAACACCTTCGAGAGCGCGAGCACGGCGGCGAGCACGGCCGCGAGCACGACGCGGTCCCGGTACCGCCACAGGAGCGCGAGAAGGAGGAGCATGGGCGGCCCGAGGGTTCCGAGGCGAACGCTGTGCTCGGCCGGCAGCGTCAGCATGAGCGCGCCGAAACAGCGCCAGTCGCGCACGCCGACGACGCGCAGGGCGAGTGCGATGGACGCGATCGAGAGGACGAGCCACAGCAGGAGGGCGACCGTGTAGGGGAGCAGCGCGAACGGTGCGAGCAAGAGCGCGGTCGGAGCCGGGTAGACGAACTCCTGCTTGTCGGCGAGAGCGGCGAGCGAGTCGCGCGGATACGGCGACGCGCCGTGGAGGTAGGCGCGCGCTCCGTCGTAGAAGGCCCGGAAGTCCCAGCCGAGCCCGTGCTGGGCGATCAGCCGGCCCATGAGGAAGGTCGGGAGGACGGCGAAGAGCGTCAGCCAGAACGCCTGCCTCGCCCACCGTGGCAGGCGCGCCGACCGGAGGTCCGGATCGCGGATGGCGAGCTCCCCGGCGCTCACTGCGTCGCTCGCCGCGGCCTCATCGCGAGGCGACGATACGGGGTCGGCCGTGCGCGAACAAGGCTTCTGCGTGCTGGTCAACCGGCTCTTAACACGCGGGCCGGAAACGCTTAACGAAGACGGCAGACGGGCGGGCCTACCCTCCATGCGAGGTGGCCGGCCGCGCCCTTCTCGTGCTCCTCGTCGCCCTCGCGGGCGCGGGCAGCGCGTCAGCCGGGTTTCCGGCGTTCGGCGCAGGCTGTCGCCGCGCGGACTTCCCGAGCGGCACCGCCGAGGTTCGCGCGGAGCTCTGCGCCGCGTCGAGGAAGTCGGCCGCGGTCGTCGTCCTGCACGGCTGCGGCGGCTTCTCCACCTTCGATCACCGGATCGTCGCGACGCTGCCGCGGTTCGGGATCTCGACGCTCGACGTCGACTATTTCCAGCCGACGCCGCCGCCGGGAACGCGCGGATTCTGCAACGCCCACGGCCGCGTCTCCGGGGCATTCGCCACCTGGGTCGCCGAAGCGCGGGACGCCGCGCGGTCTCTCCGGAGACTCGGCTACCGGCACATCGGGATCGTCGGATGGTCGCTCGGGGGCGGGGTCGCGCTCGCGAGCGCGGCAACGCCGCCGTCCGCGCGCGCGTTCGGGGCCGTCGCCGGGTTCTCGACCGGAGCCCGCCACGCGGCGGCGTTCGCGCGCGATCTCCCGCCGACGATCCTGCTCTC
Source organism: Acidobacteriota bacterium (assembly GCA_028876365.1). Lineage (GTDB taxonomy): Bacteria > Actinomycetota > Thermoleophilia > Gaiellales > Gaiellaceae > Palsa-739. The sequence continues at coordinate 39,052 of JAGWRZ010000052.1, forward strand.
CGGCGGCCGCACGGATGCGATCCCGCTCGCGCAGACGCTGCCGCTCTACCGTGCCCTGCAGCGCGCGCACGTTCCCGCCGCTCTCTACGTCTACGCGCACGGCTCGCACGACTGGCCCGGTCGGCAGGGAACGATCGGCATCGCGCGGGCCGCCGCCTTTCTCTGCCGCTACCTCAGCTGCGGCTGACGGCGGCGAGACGAGTTCTCGGCCGTCCATCCGGTCGGTGGGCTACATCTCCGCTGCGCAGGCGCGTCCGTCGAAGGAGCCGCAATGTGGCATGCCGTCTTCCATCTGCAGGTCAGCGTTGCCGAGAAGGTCGTGCGCACGGTCCTGATCTACCTCTTCCTCCTCGTCGCGCTGCGGTTCTTTGGCAAGCGCGAGCTCGGCCAGGCGAACACCCTGGATCTCGTGGTCCTGCTCCTCGTCGCGAACGCCGTTCAGAACGGGATCATCGGCAACGACGTCTCGGTCACGGGTGCGATCGTCGGCGCCGTCGTTCTCTTCGGGCTGAACAGCCTGTTCGCGCGCGGCGTCTTCCGCTTCCCGTGGCTCTCCGCGCTGCTCGAGGGTGAGCCGAGCCTTCTGATCGAGGACGGAAGGCCCAACCTCAAGGTGCTGCGCCGTGAATGCATCTCGTTGCCCGAGCTGCGCGGCATCGCCCGCCGTCAGGGGTTCCCCGACCTCGGCTCGGTCGATACCGCGATCCTCGAGACGAACGGCGTCGTCACCATGTTCAACGCGGACGAGCCGTGCCACTATCACCCGGATCACCCCGCCGTGCCGCTCGGGCTGCGCATCGGCAAGCGGCGCCGCGGGCCGGAATAGGGCGCGGCCGCGGCGCGCAGCCGTCGTCATGGGGAGGCCCGGAGCCTGCTAGCGTCGCCGGGTACGGAGCACGAGCTGTTCTTTCGGCTCTTCGGTCGGGTCACGGTGGAGGCCGGCGGCGTCGCCGTCACGCCCGCCGGAGCGAAGCAGCGTGCGCTGCTGGCGCTCCTGCTGCTTCATCCGAACGAGGTCCTGTCCGTCGACCGGCTGATCGACGGGCTGTGGGGTGCGGAGCCTCCGGCGACGGCCGCCTCGGCGTTGCGGGTTCACGTGGCGAAGCTGCGGAAGATCCTTCCCCGGAGTGTGGCCGTCTCGCTCGCGACGCGTTCCCCCGGCTACGTCCTCGAAGTGGACCGCGACCTCGTGGACGTCCACCGGTTCGAGCGGCTCCACTCCGAGGGAAACCGGGCGCTCGCCGCCGGCGAGCCGTCACGGGCGGTGGAATCCTTTCGTGCTGCGCTTGCGCTCTGGCACGGGCCGCCGCTCGCCGAGCTCGCAGATGCGCCGTTCGCCCCACTCGTATGTCTGCGGCTGGAGGAGTCGAAGCTCGGCTGCATCAGCGGCCGGATCGAGTGCGACCTGGAGCTCGGCGCCGACGCCGAGCTCCTCCCCGAGCTCGACTCGCTCGTGGCCGAGAATCCGCTCCACGAGCGTTTCCGTGAGCAGCTGATGCTCGCGCTCTATCGCTCCGGCCGACAGGCCGAGGCGCTCGAGACCTATCGCGAGGCGCGCCACCTCTTCGCAGCGGAGCTCGGGCTCGAGCCGGCGCCCGAGCTGCGCCGACTCGAACGGGCGATCCTTCGGCAGGAGTCCACGCTCGGATCGCCTGCGCCCCGCCTGCCCGAGCGAGACGACGCCTTCGAGGGTGCGCAGAGGCCGGTGACCTTCGTGGCGGCGAGCGTGGCCGGGCCCCGGCCGCCGCATGCCGACGGGGAATCCGGCGAGGTCGTGCGTCCGCTGCTGGACGCGGTCTTCGAGCTCGGGGGACGCATCGAGACCTTCCAGGAGGCCGGGCTCGTCTGTTGCTTCGGGCGGCCGGCCGTGCGCGAGGACGATCCGGAGCGGGCCGCGTCGTTGGCGCTGGAGCTCGGTGCGCGCGCACGCCGACACGCGCTGACCGTGCAGATCGGCGTGGCGACGGGAACGGCGGCGAACGCCTCCGCCCTCGCCGAGCGCCTGCGGCAGGTCGCGCCGGCCGGCGGGATCCTCGTCAGCGCCGCCACCCATCGCCTCGTGCGAGCCGGCTTCGACTGGACGCCGACGCGCCTCCATCTCGACGGATCGGCGGCAGAGCCGCTGCTTGCCTTCGAGCTGCTCGACCGGGTCGCGGCCCGGTCGGGCGTTCGGCGCCCGGGCGGACGATCGAGCAGACTGCGGGGCAGGAGCGCCGAGCTGTCGACGCTCCGCGAGGCGCTTGCGGCAGCTGGCAGCGGCACGGGGCAGCTCGTCCTCGTCGGCGGGGAGGCCGGCATCGGCAAGTCGCGCCTGCTCACCGAGTTGCGACGGACGGCACGCACCGACATGCGCTGGCTGGAAGGGCGCTGCCTCGCCTCGGGTATGGGCACCCCCTACCTGCCATACGTCGAATTGCTCTCGGAGCACTTCGGCTGGGTGCCCGAGGACGATGCGGATGGGCGGGAGCACTCGATTGCAGCATCGGTCCTCGAGCTCTCGCGCCTCGAGCTCCTGCCGAGCGAGCGCGTCGAGGAAACCGTCCGCTTCCTGACCAGACTGCTCGTCCCGACACGCCCGCGCACCGACGCGCCCGGCAACCTCGATCCGGAGCGCGTTCGCAACGGGACCTTCGCAGCCGTACGCGACTTCTTGCTCGCGCTCGCGTCGGAGCAACCGCTGACGCTCGTGCTCGACGACCTGCACTGGGCGGACGCGCTGTCTCTCGACCTCACGGGCTCGCTCATGTCGACGTTGGGCGAGGCCGGCGCGCTCCTCGTCTGCATCGCACGCACCCAGCCGGCGCATCGTTGGCGGCGGCTCGTCACGCTCGGCTCCCATTCGCGCGGGCGCGCCTGCCGAACGATCGAGCTCACCGGGCTCTCCGCGAAGGACATGCGCTCGCTCGCGCGCGATCTCGTCCCGGCCGCGCAGCTCACGCCCGACATCGAACGGCGGCTCGTCGACGCGTGTCAGGGCAATCCGTTCTTTCTGGAGGAGCTCGCGCAGACGATGCCGAGAGACGATGCGCCGCCCGAGCTCCCGGCAAGCGTCCAGACCGTCATTCTGAGCCGCGTCGACGCGCTCCTCGAGCGTCAGCGTGACGTGCTGGCGGCCGCATCGGTGATCGGCAGGCTGTTTCCGGTCAGGCTGCTGGGCGACGTGGCCGGAGAGGAAGATCTCGAGCGAACGCTCTTCGATCTCGAGCAGCTCGGGCTCGTACGCGAAGACAGGGTCGTGCCGGAGGAGCAGTACTGCTTCAAGCACGTGCTCACGCAGGAAGCCGTCTACGCCGGCCTGTCGACGGCCAGGCGACGGTCGCTGCACGATGCGGTCGTGACGTCTCTCCTTCGGCTGTACTCCGACCGCCTCGACGAGCGATGCGAGCAGATCGCCCACCACGCCGAGCGCGGCTCCGACCGCGGTCTCGCCGCCCGGTATCTCTTCCTCGCGGGCGAGAAAGCCGCCGGCGCGTTTCTCGTCACGAGCGCGGTCGACTACTACGAGCGCGCGCGTGCAGCCGCCGAGGCGAGCGACGCCGGGATCGACCGCGAGTCGATCGACGAGCGACTCGGCGATGCGCTCATGCCGGCGGGAAAGCACGACGAGGCGGCACGAGCGTTCGAGCGCGCCCTTGCGGCTGCGAAGCCGCGTCCCATCACGAAAGCGCGGCTCGAGCGGAAGCTCGCGGAGTGCAACCGTGTCCGGCGTCGTCCGGCGGAAGCGCTCGCAGGGCTCGCGCGCGCGCGACAGTTGCTCTCACGGAGCTCGGCAGCGAACGTGGATGGGCGCGGCGAGGAGCTCGCCGAGACCGAGCTCATCGGGCTCGGCGTGAGGTACTTCTTCTCGCCGGAGCACGAGCTTCGCGGCGCCCTCGAAGCGGCATCCGACGTGGTCGGCCGTCATGGATCCGTAGCCCAGCAGCAGCGGCTTTCGAGCTGGTCGGCCCGGATCGGGCTGAGGCTCGAGCACGGCCTTCCGAGCACGAAGACGCTCGAAGCCGCTCGCTCCGGACTGCATCTCGCCGAGCGAACGGGCGATGACGCGCAGGTTGCCGCATCCTGCCTCTTGGTCGGGATGTGCCTCCTGTTCACCTGGCATCTCGACGAGGCCGAGGCATTCCTGGGGCGCGCGACGGCGCTCCACGAACGGCTCGCCGACGCGACCGGCATGTGCCGCTGCCTCGCCTACTCGACCCTGGTCGCACGCCGGCGTGGACTGGGTGACGAAGGGCACGCCCGCGCCCGGCGCACGCTCGAGCTGTCGGAGCGCCTGCAGATGCACGAGTACGCCGCGCAGGCGCACGGCAGCATCGCCTGGGCCGCCCGCCGGGCCGGCGAGGGCCGAACGGCGCAGCGCGAGGCCAGGGCCGGCGCCGCACTCTGGCGCCGCCACTGCCCGGCCGTGTACGCCCCCTATGAATGGATCGTGGGCTGGCCGCTCCTCGGCGTCGACCTCGACGCGGGCCGCACCTCGCGCGCGCTCGACCGGGCCCGCGGGCTCCTCCAACCGCCCCACCAGCCCCTGCCGTCCGAGCTCCGTCGGGCGGTGGAGTCCGCACTCGCGGGCGACGTGGCGCTGGCGGCCGTGACGCCGCTCGCCGAGCGATACGGCTATCTCTGAGCGAGCGAGAGCGTCAGCGCCAGCGACTCGCGGCAGCGCCCGGTCGCGAAGTCGAGCTCACCGGCGATCGCGAGCTGGCCGCCGACGCCCGTCAGGCGTCCGATGCCGCCGACGACGTGGCCGGCCGCCGCATAGCGAACGACGCCCGCGGCGGCGAGAACGATCGTTCCGGCGAACTCGGCCTCGACGCCGTCGCCCGCGCCGAGCCTCAACGCGAGCGAGCCGCTCGTCGTCGAGGGCGATCCGGCGCCGAGCCGATGCCGTGACAGCAACGAGTACGCATCACCCGCACTCGTCCTGCCGGTGCTGAGCGCCTCCGCGCGAACCGGTCTCTCCCGGTCACGAGGCCCGACGACGACGTGCCCGCGGCCGCAGGCGCTGAGGTCGAGCGAATCACCCACCACAGGGAACACGCCCCGGCAGCATCCGCCCACATCGCAAAGCCCCCGCAAAAGGCGCGCCCGAGCACGCCTTTGCGCCGCCTTTGCAGAGCGCTCGGAAGATTCACCGCATGCACTCGACTCCGACCCACCAAGGAGGTGCGCGATGAGCGCCAGTAGGAAAAGCCGTCTCTCGACGCTCGCGGCAGCCGTGGCGGCGACCGCGATCCTCGCGGAGCCCGCGGGCGCCGCTCCCGCGAGCAGCAGCCTCAGGCTGACGGGTTCCGTGCATGGAGCGGTCAACGCGATGAGGGTCGTGTGCGACTCCCACGTCGCCTCCGCGAAGCACCACTTCTTCTTCGACATCGGAGGCACCGCAGCCGGCGGGACGTTCCTCTTCACCGGCAAGGTCGACGGCTATACGGGCCCGAAGAGCTATCGCCCCTTCAGCGCGCTGCTCATGGCCGGAGGGCACTACCTCGTCGCGCACGACACCGGGACGATCTCGATCGGTGCAGGCGGCACCTCGGCTCACCTGAACATGACCCTGAAGACTGCCCCCGGCGCGCCGCCGGTGACCGAGACGATCGCAGGCCGGTTCACCTGCACCAACTACACGAGTCAGTGAGCTCGTCGGGCGGGCCTGCACCGCACGCTGCTCGGCCGACCGCGCCAACAGCTGGCCCGACCGGCTACCTCGGACGCTTCCAGGAGGACACGATGAGACATCGCATTCTCGCTTTCATCACGCCACTGTGCATCGTTGCTGCGACCGCGGCACCGGTGCCGGCCGCCCCGACTGCGGTCGTCCCCTGCCTGGTCGGAACGTGGACACTCACGAGCTCGACGGGCGCCACGGAGGGCGCGTTGGTGGGCGTGAAGATGACGATCGCCGCCGGCGGCGTGGCCACGCTCGACTACACGCACGCACGGCCGATCGTGGAGGGCGGAATGGACACAACCTTCCGCGGTCACAGCACTGTCGCGATCGCCACCTCTCCTGGGAAGCCGCCGGCGATCTCCGTCAAGTCGGAGCACGTGCGCCTGACGGAGGCCAACGCCATCGTCGGCACGGCGCCCTACCGGACGCACGACCCGGTCTGGGACTACAGCGAGGACTACACCTGCAGCACCCATACTCTCAAGATGAGATCCGGCGGCACCGGCGGAGGACTGCTCAACGGCATCGCGATCTTCCGTAGGTGAGGCGGGACGGTGCGGATCTGGTTGACACTTCTCGTAGCCGGGGTCGTGGCAACAGCCGCACTTCGCCCCTCGCCCGCGCTCGCGGGCGCCCCTCGCTGCAGCGAGTCGGCACTCGTCGCGTCGCTCGTCGGCGCCGGCGTCGGGACGGGACACGCGCACGCGCACGTCTACCTCCGCAACGCGGGCAGCCGGCCGTGCACTCTCGAGGGATACCTCGGTTTCCGGCTCGAGACGGCACAGCGTCGCGTCCAGCCCTCGAGAGTCGTCAGGGGCAGCACCTACTTCGAGCGCGACGCCGGCCCGCGCGAGATCGTCCTAGACCGGGGCGCCCGCGCCGTCGCCGACCTCGCCTGGACGGAGATCGCCGGACCGGACGAGCCGCATTCCGGAGCGTGCGAGCCGCCCTCGGCGTGGCTGGAAGTCATGCCTCCGGGCGCACGCACCCATCTCCTCGTCCCGTTTCGCGCCACGGTCTGCGACCGCGGACGCCTCGACACGACCGCACTCTCCAAGGCTCCGACCAGGTGAGGAACACCCCCGGCGAACGTCGAGGCAGTGCACGCTTCTCGTCTCTCCCGCCTCGACGAGCGCGAGCGGCCGGCCGACGATCACGCTCCCGGGCCAGGAGACGCGCGTGCTTGCGGAACACACGACCGTTGTCGACCGGGAGAGGCTTGGCCGATCCGCCGGCTGACTCGAGGCGCACAGGCTGCGCGCAGTCGAATGAGGCGCTCATGCTCGTTCTCGGCCTTTAGACCGGTTCGCACAGGCCCGGAACGCCCGTCCAAGAGAAGGAGTCCCCCACGACATCGTGGTCGCGGCTCCCGCTCGCATGACTCTTTGCGACATGGCCCAGCCGAGTTCGGCGCCGACGTGCCGAAAGGCACAGCTGCGAATATCCGTCGGCAGGCACGTCTTCGAAGGCCGAACCGATGAGCGAGTACCCGGTGGTGATCGAGCACGAAGGGGCGTCATTGGGGCGCGTATTGCCCCGACCTCCCGGGCGTCGGCGTGGTCGGCGACACGCAAGAGGAGGTGGAACGCCTGATCCGAGAGGCGATTACCGTCCACGTCGAAGGCATTCGCGATGCAGGCGAGCCGATCCCGCAGCCGACCGCGGCGGGGACCACGCTCGTCGAAGTCCCTGCCTGATCACATCCGCAGACACGGGCCGGTTCGTGCAGTGCCGCGTAGGCCTGCGTCCGTGCGAAATCGGCGCGCAGAGGCATGAACGGCGATGGGCCGAACCGAGCGTTGTGCGAACCGCGAGGTTCTCGTAGCCGGATCGCCGCTCGGCGTCGCCTGACCGGTTCAGACATGGCCAGACGAGAGCGTCGCCGACCGAGTGGGCAACGAACGCGGAGTCAGTCCCCGTCGATCGGTGCCACGTTTATGGCATGATAGTGGCATGGCACGGACTCGAATCAGCACGACCGTCGATGCCGAGTTGCTCGAGAGCGCGCGCCGGGCGCGTTCCGGGCTCACCGATTCGGCGCTGATCGACGAGGCGCTCGCCGCACTGATGGCTCGCCGGCGGGCAGCCGAGTTCGACGCC